>DASSOZ010000138.1:0-15653 GCA_035700105.1 Acidimicrobiales bacterium | reverse complement strand
ACCTCGAGTCGCTTGGCCGCGGGGAGCGCTTCGCGCGCGGGGCTCGTCGTGTCGATCAGGTAGTAGACGCCAGGTGCGAGCGTGAGCGTCACCGACGCCGTCAGGCCCGGCAGCGCGTTGACGCCGCCGAGCAGCGTGACGAGATGGTCGAACGTCCGCAGCGCGGAGAGGTCGGGCGGGCCGTCCGTCTCGAGCCCGCGCTCGACGAGGTCGACGATGCGCTCGAACGTCAGCCCGGCCGGCACCTTCGCGATCTGGAAGTCCCGCTCCTCGTCGGTCGTCGTGACCACCTCGAACGTCACCCGCCCCGCTTGGCGCGGGTTGACCGTGTCGACGGTCATGTCGGCCGGCGTGTTGCCCATCACGACCTTGATGACAGGCGGTGCCGGTAGCCCGGCCGCCCCGGCGGCGGTGTGCGTCGTCGCCGTGGCGATGACCGGCGTCGTCGTCAGTGCGACGGCGGCCAGCAGCCGCGTCACGCGTCGGGTCCCTCGCATTGCGCCCCCTCCCCCGATTTCGGTCGACGGTACGCCCGAAGACGGCGACTGCCTAGAGGGAACCGCGCGGGTGCGCGCCGTCGTCCAACGCGCCATGCGGAGGATCGTGTTGCTGCTCGTGGTGGTCATCGGCGTCGCGCTGGCCGGCTGCTCGTCGTCGCACTCGGCGCGTGACGACACCGCCAGCACGGCGGGCGGCGCAACCGCGCCGAAGGCGCTCACCGGTGCGGGCGGCAGCGCGGGCGCGGACACGGGCGCGGCGTCGGCCGAGAACGCGTCCGCGGTCGCAGTGCCCGATGCGGCCGCCGCCGGTCCCCGCATCGTGAAGAAGGCGGACATGGCCGTCGACGTCCGCCGCAACGCGCTGCGCACCGCTGTCGACCGGGCGACGTCGATCGCCGAGCGCCACGGCGGCTACGTCGCGTCGACGGCGGTGTCACGCGGCGACGACGCGTCGAGCGGCACGCTCACCGTGCGCATCCCGGCCGCCCAGTTCGACGCCGCCCGCCGTGAGCTCGCCGCGCTGGGGACGGTGAGGGACGAGCGCCTCTCGGGCGACGACGTCACCGCGCAGCTCGTCGACTACGCGGCGCGCATCACATCGCTCCAGGCACAGGAGGACGCGCTCCGGACGTTGATGGGACGCGCCAACGCCGTCGGCGAGGTCCTGCAGGTGCAGGGCCAGTTGTTCGACGTCCGCCGCCAGATCGAGCAGCTCCAGGGACAGCAGAAGGCGCTCGCCGACGCCGCCGACTTCTCGACGATCACGATGCGCCTCACCGAACCGGGCGCGCCCGGCCACGACCCCACGACGACCGCCGAGCCGCGCACCGGACTGGCCCGCAGCGTCGACAAGGCGGTGGACGCCGCAGTCGCCGTCGTCGGCGCGTTCATCGTCGTCGTCGGTGTCGCCGTGCCGCTCGCCGCGCTCGCGCTCCTCGCGTGGTTCCTCTGGCACATCGCCGTGCGTAGAGTCCGACCCCATGGCGCAGCTGAAGCCCGGTGACAAGGCCCCGACGTTCACGCTCCTCGACCAGTCCGGCGCGAAGGTGAAGCTCGCGGACTTCAAGGGCCGCAAGGTCCTCGTCTACTTCTATCCGCGCGCCGACACGCCGGGATGCACCACCCAGGCGTGCGGTCTGCGGGACGCCGCGCCCGAGATCGGCGACACCGCCGTCGTCGGCATCAGCCCGGACACCCCGGCCAAGCAGGCGAAGTTCGACACGAAGTACTCGCTCGGCTTCCCGCTGCTCGCCGACGAGGACCACGCCGTCGCCGAGGCCTACGGCGTGTGGGGCGAGAAGAAGAACTACGGCAAGACGTACATGGGGATCATCCGCTCGGCCTTCCTCGTCGACGAGAAGGGCAAGATCGCCGAGGCCTGGTACAAGGTCAGCCCGAAGGACACCGCCACGAACCTGGTGCGGGCGGTCGGCGGGGGAGCGAAGTAGCCGGCATTCCCCGAGCGCGGCGTTCGTGCTGATGCGCGAGTGCGCGGCGCCGGGCACCGCCCCGGCCGCCGGGTGTGGCGGCATCGAGCCACCGGATACCGTGCGGCGCGAATGCGCCCCGAGGACGTCCTCCCGCACCGCCCGCCGTTCCTGCTGCTCACCGAGGTCGACGACGTGGTGCCCGGCGAGCGGGCGACGGGCAGGTGGCACCTCACCGGGGAGGAGGACTTCTTCGCCGGCCACTTCCCGGGACGGCCGACGCTTCCCGGCGTGCTGATGGTCGAGTCGCTGGCCCAGCTGGGCGCCGTCGCCGTGCTCACCGACGAGCGGTTCGCGACGAAGTTGCCGCTGTTCGGTGGCATCGACGGCGCCCGCTTCCGCCGCCAGGTCGTCCCCGGCGACACGCTCGACCTCGAGGTCACCCTCGGTCGCCTGTCGGCGCGCGCCGGCAAGGGCAGCGGGCGGGCCACCGTCGGCGGCGAGCTGGCGTGCGAGGCCGACCTCCTGTTCGTCCTCGCCGATCGCTAGGAGCTACGGGACGAACACCAGGCAGCCGTTGTGGCCGCCGAACCCGAACGAGTTCGAGAGCACCGGTGCCGGGTCCCAGTCGCGCGGCGACGACACGACGTCGACCGCGATCTCGGGGTCCGGCGTGGCGTAGCGCGCGGTGGGCGGGATGACGCCACGCGCGATCGTGAGGACCGACGCCGCCGCTTCGAGTGCGCCCGCGGCACCGAGTGAGTGACCCGTCACGCCCTTGATCGACGTGACGGCGGGCGTCGTCGAGGACGACCCGAACACCTTCGCGATCGCCTCCGCCTCGGCGGCGTCGTTGAGGGGTGTCGACGTGCCGTGCGCGTTCACATGGCCGACGTCGCCGGCGCGCACACCCGCATCCGCGAGCGCGAGCTCCATGCACGCCGCCGCGCCGGCACCACCGGGTGACGGTGCGGTGATGTGGTGCGCGTCGGCGTTCGACGCCGCGCCCGCCAGCTCGCAGTAGATCCGCGCGCCGCGCGCGACGGCGCGCTCGTACGACTCGAGCACCAGCACGCCGGCGCCCTCGGCGATGCAGAAGCCGTCGCGCTCGGCGTCGAACGGCCGGCTGACACCGGACGACGACAGCGCGGTCATGTTCGCGAACCCGGCGATCGCCGTCGCCGTCAACGCCGACTCGGTCCCGCCGGCGAGCACGACGTCGCACCGCCCCGACTGCACGAGCCGCAGCCCGGCACCGATCGAGTGCGTCCCCGCCGCGCACGCGGTGGTGATCGTCTCGCACGGGCCGCGCCACCCGAGTCGCATCGACACGCCCGCGGCCGCGGCGTTCGACATCATCATCGGCACGAGGAACGGCGACACGCGCCGCTCGCCCTTCTCGAGGCGGACCTGCACCTGCTCCTCGAGCGTCGCCAACCCGCCGACCCCTGTGCCGATGACGACGCCGCAGCGCGCCGGGTCGGCGCCCAGGTCGCCACCCGACGCCGCATCGTCCAGTGCCTCGGTCGCTGCGGCCAGTGCGAACTGGGCGAAGCGATCGACGCGCCGGACCTCCTTGGGACCGTACAGCGGTGCCGGGTCGAAGCCCTCGACGGACCGGACCCGCCGGTCCTCGGGCACGGCGAGCAGCCCGGCCCAGAACGCGTCCCGTCCGATGCCGCACGGCGCCACGACACCGACGCCGGTCACGGCGACGCGCACGCCGGTCACGCGAGCTTGCCGGTGACGAGCTTGAACGCCTGCTCGACGGTCTCGATGCCCTCGAGCTCCTCTTCGGGCACCGTGATGTCGAACGCCTCCTCGAGCGCCATGACCAGCTCGACGAGGTCGAGACTGTCGGCGTCGAGGTCCTCGCCGAAGCGAGCGTCGAGCGTCACCTGCTCGGGCGCGACCTGCAGCACCTCGACCGTGCAGTTCTTGAACGTCTCGAACGCGGCCTCGTTGTCCATCTCTTCTCCTTGATGATCGGTGTCTCGGAACGACGTCAGTGACCCATGCCGAAGCCGCCGTCCACGGGGACGACGGCGCCGGTGATGTACGCGGCGGCGGGCGAGGCCAGGAACGTGACGACGCCGGCGACGTCCTCGGGCTCGCCGGCCCGGCCGAGCGGTACGCCGTCGACCGCCATCTGCTGCCACTCCACCGGCAGCGCCGCGGTCATGTCGGTGCGGATGAAGCCGGGCATCACGACGTTCGACGTGATGTTTCGCGACCCGAGCTCCTTCGCCAGCGCGCGGGCGAGCCCGATGAGCCCGGCCTTCGACGCCGCGTAGTTCGCCTGCCCCGGCGCGCCCATCACCGCGTTGACCGACGACACGAAGACGAGCCGCCCGGCGCGCGCACGCACCATCTTCGCAGCAGCGCGCTTGGCGACGCGGTACGCGCCGGTGAGGTTGGTGTCGATGACCTCGCGCCAGGCGTCCTCGCCCATCCGCAGCAGGAGCGTGTCGTTGGTGATCCCGGCGTTGGCGACGAGCACCTCGACCGGCCCCCACCGGTCCTCGATCGCACCGAACGCGGCGTCGACCTCGTCGCCGTTCGTCTGGTCGCAGCGCAGCGAGAAGAGGTCGTCGACGGGCTTGTTGCGGTACGTGATGGCGACGCGGTCGCCCTGCGCCTCGAACGCACGCGCGCACGCGAGACCGATGCCGCGCGACCCGCCGGTCACCAGGACGACACGGCTCATCGCGCTCCCCACCGCAGCACGGCGCTCGCCCACGTCATGCCGGCACCGAACCCCGACAGCAGCACGAGGTCGCCGTCGCGCACGCGGCCGGAGTCGACGGCGTCGGCGAGCGCGAGCGGGATCGACGCCGACGACGTGTTGCCGGTGTGGTCGAGCACGATCGCGGCCTTCGACATCGGGATGCCGATCTTCTGCGCGGCCGACTCGATGATGCGCACGTTCGCCTGGTGGGGGACGAACACGGCGATGTCCGCGGCGGTGACCTTGGCGTGCGCGAGCGCCGCCTGTGCCGAGCTGACGGTCGCCCGCACCGCCCGCCGGAACACCTCCTTGCCGTCCATGTGGATGTAGGCGCCGATGTCGGCGTTGAGGATCGGCTGCGCGCTGCCGTCGGCGCCGAGGTCCCAGCCGAGGAGCTGCCCGTCACCCGGCACCGCCTCGAGCACGACGGCACCCGCGCCGTCGGCGAACAGCACGGCGGTGGCGCGGTCGTCCTGGTCGGTGATGCGGCTCAGCGTCTCACTGCCGACGAGCAGCACGCGGTCGAACCCCATCGACGTGAACCCGTGGGCGGCGACGAGTCCGTACACGAACCCACTGCACGCGGCGTTGAGGTCCATCGCGCCGCAGCGCAGACCGAGCTCGTGCTGCACGACCGCCGACGTCGCCGGGACCTGCTGGTCGGGCGTGGTCGTGGCGAGGACGAGCAGGTCGACATCGTCGGCCTGCAGGTGCGCCCGGTCGAGCGCGGCGCGGGCCGCCTCGACCGCCAGGCCCGATGTCGTGCCACCCATGCGCCGCTCGCGGATGCCGGAGCGCTCCGTGATCCACGCGTCGGTGGTGTCGAGCCGGGCCTCGAAGTCGGCGTTGGTGACGACGGTCGGCGGGAGCGCCGTGCCCCAGCCCGTGATCGTGGCGCCTCGCACGCGACTACAGCGCCCGGAGCCAGGCGATCGGCTGGCCGACGACGACCCGTTCGCCGGGCATCGCCATCATCCCCATCAGCCAGCCGGCGAACGGGCTGCGCACCTCGGTGTCGGCGACCCGGCCGAGCAGCCCGCCGACGCCGATCGCTTCGCCTTCGGCGGTGGCGCTGTCCGACGGCGGCTCCGGCTCGAAGATGCCCGTCGTCGGGCTCACGACCAGGCGCTCGTGGACGTGGAGGTGCTCGCCCTCGTGCACGGGTGGCTGGAGGTGGGCGCCGCTGGCGAGGGTCTCGAGCAGGGCGTCGACGTCCTGCGGCGACGCAACCGCGAACGCGCTGGCGCCCTTGCCGAGGATGCGCTTCGCGAGCCCGGTGAGGACGCCGCCGGCGCCGAGCTCGACGAACACCGTGTTCGACGGGTCGACCTCCGCGAGGCGGCTGATCGACTGGTGCCAGCGAACCGGGCTGCACAGCTGGCTGCTGAGGAGCTGCTCCCAGTCGGCGGCGTCGGTGTGGGCGCGGGCGTCGACGTTGGCGACGACCGGCACCTCGGGGGCGTTGATGCGGGCGTTGGCGAGGGCCTTGCGCAGGCGGTCGCGGGCCGGGGCCATGTAGGGCGTGTGGAAGGCGCCGCCGACGGGGATCGGCATCACCTTCTTGGCGCCGAGCTCTTTGGCCGCGGTCGTCGCCCGCTCGAGCGCGTCGTGGCTGCCGGCAACCACGGTCTGCCCGGGCGCGTTGTAGTTGGCGACCCAGGCGTCGCCGTCGGCCCGCCGGCAGGCGGCGTCGACGTCGCCGTCGTCGAGACCGAGGACCGCGGCCATCGTGCCAGGGTGCTCGTCGGCGGCGGCCTGCATCGCGTCGCCGCGCTCGCTCACGATGTGGACGCCGTCCTCGAAGCTCAGCGCGCCCGTCGCCACGAGCGCGGTGTACTCGCCGAGGCTGTGGCCCGCGCACGCGCTGGGTGAGAGGCCGACCCGCTCGACCGCGTCGAGGGCGAGCAGGCTCGTGACGAACGTCGCCAGCTGCGCGTTGCGGGGCTGCTTCAGTTCCTCGGCGTCCGCCTCGAGGAGGAGGTGCTCGACGTCGCGCCCGCTCGCGTCGGACGCCTCGGCGACCAGCTCCCAGCTCGGATGGTCACGCCACGGCGCGCCCATCCCGGGCCGCTGGCTGCCTTGACCGGGAAACGTGAACACCGGCATGCGCGTCGCTCCGTCCTTTCGCCCGGAAGCCCCTCGGGGTGCGACCAGGCGAGCGCCGGTTCCGTTTCATGGTTTCTACGGGGGCGGCGCCTGCCCGTAGCGCTGCTCGTTCTCGGCCAGCCGCCGCTTGCGCAGCGCCGCCAACCCGAACCCCGCTCCGGTGAGGATCGCCAACCGCCGCAACCGCCGCCGCCGGCGGGGGCGTTCACGTCGTCGTCCGAACATGCCGGCGACGTTACGCTGACCGGCTCCGCCCCCGTATTCCAACTGGCAGAGAAAGCGGATTCAAAACCCGCACAGTGTGAGTTCGAATCTCACCGGGGGCACGCGGCGACGCCCGCTGTCAGGCGTCGGTGCGCAGGCGCTCGATGTCCCGCTCGAGCTCGGCGACGTCGATCACGTCGTCGTGACGTTCGGCGGCGGCTTCCTGGAGCCGCTCCGAGAGGGTGCGCCTGCGGCGGACCGGCTGGGCGTCGGGCTTCACCCGCTTCACCCAGGAGGGGAGCTCGACGAGCCCTTCCACGTCGTCGACCATGGTCCAAAGCGTAGGTCATTCGGACCAGTCACCACCATCCGCTGGACGGCCGATCCCCGGGAACTGCCCGCGACGGGCGGCGGCGAGTCCGCAAGCACCGCCCGTCACGAGCCTCAGGAGGCGGGCGGTGACCAGCCGCCCGACGACGAGATTCGCCGCCACGGGGACCCGTCCTGCGGGGTGCCGCGAATCGGCCACATGGCAGACTCGGCGACCGTGCTCCGCATCGACGACCGCGGCCGGGTCCGCCTCCTGACCCTCGACCGGCCCGAGCAGCTGAACGCGTTCAACGACGCGCTCTACGACGCGCTGCGCGACGCACTCGTCGACGCGAGCCGCGACGACAGCGTCGCCGTCGTCATCCTCACCGGGGCGGGCAAGGCCTTCACCGCCGGGCAGGACCTCGCCGAGCTCACGGACCCTCCGCGCTACGAGGAAGGCGACGGGGCGAACCACGGCTTCCGGCCGATGATCAAGGCCGCGGCCACGTTCCCGAAGCCGCTCGTCGCCGCCGTGAACGGCCTCGGCGTCGGCATCGGCTGCACGATCCTCGCCCACTGCGACATCGTCCTGGTCGCCGACACCGCCCGCCTCCGCGCGCCGTTCGTGAGCCTCGGCGTCGTGCCCGAGGCCGCCAGCTCGAGGCTCTTCCCCGAGCGCATGGGCTGGCAGGCTGCCGCCGAGCTGCTCTACACCGCGCAGTGGCTCGACGCCGACGCCGCCGTCGACACCGGGATCGCCCGCCGCAAGGTCGCGCACGAGCGGCTGCTCGTCGAGGCGCTCGACCTCGCCCATCGCATCGCGGCGATGCCGATCACGTCGCTCGTCGAGACGAAGAAGCTCCTGCTCGACGCCCGCGGCGACCTCCAGCCGCTGCTCGACCGCGAGTTCGACCAGTTCCTCTCGATGGTCGGCGCCCCGGCCAACGCCGAGGCGATCGCCGCCTTCCGGGAGAAGCGCGACCCCGACTTCTCGCGGCTCTGACACCGACGCATCCGGTCTTCACCGTCGGCCACGGCAACCGCAGCACCGAGGAGCTCGTCGCCGTGCTCCGCACCGCCGGCGTCGGGCGGCTGATCGACGTCCGCCGCTACCCCGGGAGCCGGCGCCACCCCCACATGAGCGAGGAGGCGCTGCGCAGGTCGCTGCCCGACCTCGGCGTCGCCTACGAGTGGTGGGGCGACGACCTCGGCGGCCGTCGCAAGAAGCGCGCCGACGGACCGACCCGTCACCCCGCCTGGCGCGTCGACGCGTTCCGCAACTACGCCGACCACACCGACACGCCGCAGTTCCGCGACGCCGTCGTCCGGCTCGAGGACACGGCCGCGGGAGCGCCGCTCGCGGTCATGTGCGCCGAGACGCTGTGGTGGCGCTGCCACCGGCGCCTCATCGCCGATGCGCTCGTCGTGCGGGGCGACGACGTCGTCCACCTCCTGGACGTCCACGCCCGCCAGCCGCACCGACTGCCGCCGACGTTGCGCGTGGGCGACGACGGCTGGCCGGTCTACGACGTCGGCGCCGACGTCGCACTGTTCGACTGACCCCGCGCCGGTCAGTCATCCTTTTTGTGGCCTCTCGCCTTGCCCCTCGGCGCGTCGCCGCCTCCGCCGCCCGCGGACGGTGCGGGAATCGTGGCCGCCGTGATCGCCGCGGCGTCGACGCCAGGCACGCGCTTCAGCACGTCGACGGTCATCGCCGTCGCGGTGTCCAGCAGCTGGCGGCCGTTCTGATTCCACGTCACCGCGTCGCGCAGCAGCGACGTCGCCTGGTCGCCGGCCGGCTTCCCCTCGGCGACGAGCGCACCGATCTCGCGCAACCGGCGCGCCGCCTCCGGACCCCGGGACCCGTCGCCGAACTCGACGCGGTCGGCGACGGTACGAAGGTCGGCGGCGAGCGCCACGTCGCCCTTGCCGCCACCGGCCGCGGCGTTGTCGCCGGCACCCGGTGACAGCGACACGCCGCCGTCGCGGGCGGACAGGAACGCAGCCAGCAGCACGATCAGCAACACCGCGAGCGGGACCAGCAACCACGTCGGCGCGAACCGGCGCCGACGGCCCACGACCGGACCGGCAGCACCGACCGGCGCGACGTCCGGGTCCGTGGGCACCGGCGCGAAGCCGATGAGCGTGGACTCCGCGGGCGCGGTGATCGTCGACTCGCCGTAGGACGACGGCGCGCCGCCGACGGGGCGCAGCGCCGCTGACATCTCGCGCGCCGACGACCAGCGCCGCGCCGGGTCGCGCTCCATCGCCCGGGACACCGCGAGCGCGAGGTCGGGCGGGACGTCGGCCCGCAGGGAGACGAGCGACGGCGGGTCGACGTGCTTGATCGCGTACGCGACGGACAGCGCGTCGTCGCCGACGAACGGCTTCTGTCCGGTCAGCGCCTCGTACAGCACGACACCGAGCGACCACAGGTCGGACTGCGCGGTCGCCGACGCGCCGTCGAGCCGCTCGGGCGCGAGGTACGACGGCGTCCCGACCAGCTGGCCCGTGTGCGTGAGGTCGGCGCGCTCGCCCGACCCGTCACCGTCGAGACCGAGCGACTTGGCGATCCCGAAGTCGGCGACCTTCGCGTGCCCCGACGTCGTCAGCAGGATGTTGCCGGGCTTGACGTCACGGTGGACGATCCCGCACTCGTGCGCGGCGCCCAGCGCGCCCAGCACCTCCACGGCGATGCGTCGCAGCCACGACAGGTCGTCGATCGGCCCGTCGGCCATCCGCCCCCGCAACGTGTCACCGGGCAGGCGCTCCATCACCATGTACGGCACACCGTCGTCCTCGCCGGTGTCGTACACGGCGACGGCGTGCGGATGGCTCAGCCGCGCCGCCCAGCGCGCCTCGGTCTCGAACCGCGAGCGGACGTCGTCGCGCGCCGCCATCTCGGGTCGCAGGCACTTCACCGCGACCGGCCGCTGCAGCCGTTCGTCGAACCCGTCGTGGACCACGGACATGCCGCCCGTGCCCAGGAGCGCGCCGAGGCGGTACCGCCCCGCGAGGCAGCGCTGCTCTTCCTGGTGGACGGTTTCCTCCACGACTCTACGGACCTACCCCGGCGCCGAGCGTGGTCAGCCCCAGCGGTTCGGCCCGCCCGGCCCGTCGAGGTCCTGCTTCAGCTCCTGGAGGAACGGGTTGATCGCCCGCTCCCGCCCGATCGTCGTCGTCGGCCCGTGCCCCGGCAGCACCGCGGTCTCGTCCGACATCGGCAGGATCTTCTCGGCCATCGACTGCATCAGCTGCTCGTAGGACCCGCCGGGCAGGTCCGTCCGCCCGATCGACCCGGCGAACAGGTGGTCGCCGCTGAACAGGATCGGACGCTCGCCGTCGACCTCCAGCAGGAAGCACGTCGAGCCCTGCGTGTGCCCGGGCGTGTGGATGCACGTGAAGGTCATGCCGGCGCCCGACACCGACTGGCCGTCCTCGAGCCCCTCGACCAGCTCGGGCGGGCGCAGGTCCAGCCCCATCTCCTCCAGGTAACGGCCGAACATCCCGCTCGTGCCGACCGGGTCGAGGAGCATGTGCTCGTCGCGGGGGTGGATGTGGACGGGGACGTCGTGGTCCTGCGCGTGCACGACGGTGCTCACCCCGCCGACGTGGTCGACGTGGCCGTGGGTGTTGACGAGTGCCACGAGCCGCAGCTCGTGCTCGACGATGCGGTCGAGGATCGACTGCGGGTCCGGCGGCGCGTCGATCAGCACGCACTCGCCGCCCGGTCCGTCCGGAGCGACGATCCACGCGTTCGTCTCGGTGAACCAGAGGGGCAGCCCCTCGATGCGCATGGCCATGTGGTGGCTAGCTTCGCCCCCGACCGAGCACCTCGGCCAACCGGGCGGCTCGCGGGTCGGCCATCAGCTCCTCGAGCGTGCACGGCAGCACGATCGACCAGTTGTCGCGCTCGTCACCCGTCGTGCCCGGCAGGTTCGGCCGTCGCTCGGCGCCGACGACGTCCTCGAGCGTGGCCACGACGACCGCGCACGGTGCCTCCGAGAGCTTGCGGTACACCGCGTCGACGACGTCGTCGACGGACGCGTCGTCGGCGACGTCCGCGCCACGCACGATGCGGTCGCGCAGCTCCCGGGCGCCGTCCTCGTTCGGCTCGACACCGGCGGCGCGCTGGTCGTCGACGTCGGTCCCGGTCCACACGCCGGCGACGGTCGGCAGGTCGTGGGTCGTCACCGCGCCGAGCGCGCGCTGCGACCACGCCGACGGAGGCGTGGACTCGAACCAGAACAGCCGGTACGACAGGACGTCGGCGCGGGCGAGCTCGTCGCGCACCTCGTCCTCGACCGTGCCGAGGTCCTCGCCGACGACGTACGCGCCCGCCCGCACGGACTCGAGGGCGACGATGCGCAGCAGGTCCTGCCACGGGTAGCGGACGTAGGTGCCGTCCGTCGGCGACCCGTCGAGCGGCACCCAGAACAGGCGGAACAGCCCCATGACGTGGTCGACGCGCAGTCCGCCGGCGTGGCGGAACCCGTTGCGGACGGTCTCGACGAACGGGCGGTACCCCGCGGCCCGTAGCCGCCACGGGTCGAACGGCGGCAGCCCCCAGTCCTGGCCGGCAATGTTGAACTCGTCGGGCGGCGCGCCGACGCGAGCCGACGGCACGAGCACGTCCTGGTACTGCCACGCGTCGGCGCCGTTCGGGTCGAAGCCCACGGCGAGGTCCTGCATGAGGTCGACGCCCTGGGTGCCGGCGGCGCGCAGCTGGGTGTCCAGCAGCCACTGGATCCACATGTGGAACGCGATGCGGTCCGCGGTCGCGGTGTCCGCCTGTAGTCGGCGGACCTCGTCGCTGGCCGGGTGGGGGAGCGGGTCGACGCCGCGCTCGGCGAGCACGCAGAACGTGGCGTAGCCGAGGAGGCTGTCACCTTCTTCCTTGCAGTACGCGGCGCAGGCGTCGTCACCGCGGAAGCGCGGCCACAGCCGTTCGAGGGCGGCGAGCTTCGCGGTGTAGATCGCGTCGCGGTCGACGATCGGTCGCGCGCGGTCGAGTGACGGCGACGGCCCCTCGCCGTCCCAGCCGGGCACCTCCTCGAGCCGGAGGTACAGCGGGTTGCGGTAGCGGCGGGTGCTGGGGGAGTACGGGCTCGGCTCCTGCGGCAGTCCCGGACGCGGCGCGTGCAGCGGGTTGAGCAGCAGCATCCCGGCACCGAGGCCGCGCGACCAGCGGGCGAGCTCCCGCAGGTCGCCGAGGTCGCCCATGCCCCAGCTCCGGGCGCTGCGCACCGTGGGCAACTGCGCCGCGAACCCCCACGTGTGGAGGTCGGCCGGAAGATGGCACCGGCCGGGCGAGACGATCAGGCCGACGTCGAGCGACCCGTCCAGCCGGCGCAGTCGGTGGTAGCCCAGCGGCACGTCGGGCGGTACCGCGCCGCGGACGACCGTGCCGTCCTCGAGGATCAGCTCGGCGTCACCGCCGGCGTCCACCGGGTCACCGGCGCGCACGACCCAGTGGCTCGGCGGCGGCGGCGCCGGCGCCGTGTCGGCACCCATCGCCGCGAGGTACGCGTTCCGGGTCGACGGCGGCGTCTCGTGCCAGCGGCCGGCGACGTCGTGGTACCCGTCGGCGATGCCCCACGCGCCGGCGTCGACGTCGACCATCGGCTACGCGCCCTTCCCGGCGTGCGCCCGTACGAAACGCCCGAGCGCGCCCGTGTCGACGGCGGTGCACGTCTGCTTGTACGTCCATGCCGTCGCCACGATCGCGGTGGGCAGGTTCTCGTTCGGCGCGACCGTGACGTGGGCGTTGCGCCGGGCGAACGCCTCGAGGTCCCTGCGCTCGGCGGCGGCGACGCCGGGTCCGTACTGCACGAGGACCTCGCCGCCCTCGAGCATCGCCACCTGCACCGGGTCGCGGATCGGGTCGGTCAGCACGCCCGTCGGCCACGCCCCGACCTGGTGGGCGCCCGACGTGGGCGGGTGCGTCTCGTACGACGGGATCGGCGCGCCCGGCAGCAGGTGCTGGATCGAGTTCGGGTCGAGCCGCTCGCGCACCTCGGGCGCGCACGCCGAGTCCGAACCGCCGCTGCTGCTGCACGCCGCCGTCGACGTCGTCACGAGCGCCGCGAGCGCGACGAGACCAACGGACAGGCGGCGGGGCACGGCGGGCCAGTGTACGAACCGGCGAGAGCCGGAAACCCGACGCGCTCTACACTTCGCGGCGATGTCCCGGTCGCTCGTCGAGCGCAAGCTCACCCAGGTGAACGCCCGGTTGAAGGAGCTGCGGGCCGAGCTCGTCGTCGCCGACGAGCAGCTCCGGTTCCTCGCCGAGCAGGCCGACGAGTCGCGCCTGCGTGCCCTCGTGTCGGAGACACCGCTGGCGGACCACGAGCACGCCGAGAACCAGAAGCACGCCGACGCCATGGCCCGCCACCGCGCCGACGTCGCCGCGTCGATCACCGAGCTCGAGCAGAAGCAGGACGAGCTGCTCGACCGCCTCGTCGCCGAGGCTCGCTAAGTTCGACCCCCCGTCCGAAGGAGCACGATCGTTGGCTGTGCGCGTCGTCATCGCCGAGGACGAGGCGATCATCCGCCTCGACCTAAAGGAGACCCTCGAGGAGGAGGGCTACGAGGTCGTGGGGGAGACGGGTCGCGGTGACGAGGCCGTCGCCATGGTCAAGGACACGAGCCCGGACCTCGCCATCCTCGACATCAAGATGCCCGGTATGGACGGGCTGACCGCCGCCCGCGAGATCGCCGGCGACAAGGCGGCGGCGGTGCTGATCCTGACGGCCTTCTCGCAGCGCGACCTCATCGAGCAGGCCCGCGACGCCGGCGCGCTGGCGTACCTGGTGAAGCCGTTCCAGAAGTCCGAGCTGCTGCCGGCGATCGAGGTCGCGCTCGGCCGGTTCCAGGAGATGCGGGCGCTCGAGGACGAGGTGAAGGGCCTCGAGGCGCAGCTCGAGGCCCGCAAGATCGTCGACCGGGCGAAGGGCCGGCTGATGGACGATCACGGGATGAAGGAGGCCGAGGCCTTCCGGTTCATCCAGACCGAAGCGATGAGCCGTCGGGCCAAGATGGTCGAAGTTGCGCAGAATGTCCTCGACGGAGCGCTCAAGCCCGGCGCCTGACCTGCCGACAATGAGCCGGGCGCCTCATGCGCCGGGCACCTGCGCGTACAACGATGCGTGCTGTGCCCCCCACGAATCGTGACGAAGACGGCGCCGGTCTCGTCGAGTACGCGCTCCTGCTCGCCCTCATCGCGATCGTCTGCGTCGGCGCGCTGACGTTCACGGGCGGCCGCACGAGCGCGAAGCTCAGCGTCCTCGGCGAGGCGCTCGTCCGCGACGACGTCGGCGGGACCACGACGACGACCGCCGCCGGTGCCACGACGACAACGACCGCACCGTCGGTCACGACGACGACGGCGCCCGTTGTCACCACGACGGTGCCCGTTGTGACGACGACGACCCCACCGGTGGTGACGACCGTGCCGGCGACGACCTCGACCCTTCCCGGGTGCGGAGGTCCGAACCCGCCGAAGAAGTGCACGGGCGGGTAGCCGGAGTAGCGCAGGCGAAATAGGTCGTGACACGATGTAGTTGTCGTGTTACGGATGCGCCGGCCACAGCGGTTGTTCATCGAGGCCTTCGTCGGGTCGCGCCACCGCCTGTTCCTGCTCGTGTGCCTGACGGGCGTCGTCGGGGGGCTGGTGGGCGCGGCGTACGTCGGCACGATGAAGCTGCTCATGCGCGGGCTGTTCCCGACCCACTGGGACACGGGGCCGCACTTCTTCATCCTCGCCGGCGTCGGCCTCGCCGTCGGCGTGCTCACGTGGATCCTCGGCAACCCCGGTGACGTCGAGCTCCTCGTCAACAACATCCACGTGCTCGGCGGCTCCGAGGACATCCGCGATCTGCGGTCGCTGATCCCCGTCTCGCTGCTGTGCATCGCGTCGGGCGGCGGGATGGGACCCGAGGCGCCGCTCGTGCAGACGACGGGCTCGCTCGGCTCGTGGCTGGCGATGCGCTGGCGCCTGTCGACCGAGGACATGCGGGTGCTCACGATCACGGGCATGGCCGCCGGGTTCACCGTGCTGTTCGGCGCGCCGCTCGGGTCGGCGATCTTCGCCCTCGAGATCCTCCACCGGCGGGGGATGGAGTACTACGAGGCGCTGCTCCCGGCGGTGATCGGCTCGCTCGCCGGCTACGCCGTCTACCTCGTCCTCACCGGCGCGGACATCCAGTCGGTCTGGAGGTTCCCCGCGTTCGGTCCGCTCCACGCCGTCGACCTGCTCTGGGCGCTCGGGTGCGGCATCGTCGGCGGCGCGGTCGCGGCGATCTTCACGTTCCTGTCCCAGGGCATGCGCTGGGCCTTCCGGAAGATCCCCGCACCGATGCGGCCGCTCCTCGGAGG
>DASSOZ010000137.1:0-5117 GCA_035700105.1 Acidimicrobiales bacterium | reverse complement strand
GTCCTCGACCGCATGCAGGAGGCGGCCGACTCGCCGTTCTCGGCGGCTGTCGACCTCGCCGAGCACCTCGTCTCGCAGGGCACGCCGTTCCGCGAGGCGCACGCGATCGTCGGCGGGCTGGTCCGTGATGCGCTCGAGCGTCACGTCCCGCTCGGCGAGCTCGTCGCCGCCCACCCGGCGTTCGGCGAGGAGGCGGAGGCGCTGCTCGAGCCCGGCGTCGCCGTGCAGCGCCGCACGACGCCGGGAGGAGCGGGACCGAAGCCCGTCGCCGACCAGCTGTCCCGGTTCCGCCAGCGTCTCGCCGACGACGGCGCCCGCCTCCGTGACCTTTAGGCACTCGATACGCGTCCGTTACGCCGAGGTCGACGCGCAGGGCGTCGTCTTCAACGCGCACTACCTGACGTATTGCGACGACGCGGTCGGTCGCTGGTGGACCAGTAACGGTCTCGCGTTCGGCGACCACGGCTGGGACGTGATGGTGAAGAAGGCCGTCGTCGAGTGGTCGGGCTCCGCCGGCTTCGACGAGGTGCTCGACATCGAGGTCGGCGTCGTGCGATGGGGCACGACGTCACACGACGTCGAGTGCGCCGGCACGGTGGACGGCCGGCCGGTGTTCACCGCCGTCATCACCTACGTCGGTGTCGCCCACGGCACGAAGACGCCGATGCCCCCGCCCGCCGAGGTGCGCGCGCTGCTCTCGGCGTGACGCCGTGACGTCGTGAGGCGGCTGCCCCGCTCGTTCTACCGCCGCGACGCGCGCGTCGTGGCGCCCGAGCTCTTGCACAAGGTGATCGTCGTCGACGGCACCGTGGCGGCGCGCCTCGTCGAGGTGGAGGCGTACGCCGGCGGCGAGGACCCCGGCAGCCACGCGTTCCGGGGCCCGACCGCGCGCAACATGACGATGTTCGGTCCCGCCGGGCACCTCTACGTCTACTTCACGTACGGTATGCACTTCTGCGCCAACGCGGTGTGCAGCGACGTCGGCGTCGCGACGGCGGTGCTGTTGCGCGCCGCGGCGCCGGTCGACGGGCTCGACGTCATGCGCGCCCGGCGTGGTCGCGCCGCGAGGCGCGAACGTGACCTCTTGTCGGGACCCGGGAAGCTGTGCCAGGCACTGGGACTCGCTCGCGACGACGACGGTGCCGACCTCGTGGCACGGGGCGGTCGCATCTCGATCATGGACGACGGCACGCCGCCGCCGGCCGTCCCGGGCGTGTCGCTGCGCATCGGCCTGTCTGCGGGTGCCGACCTGCCGTGGCGGTGGTACGTCCCGGGCGACCCGAACCTCAGCCGGCCGGGTTGACGGACACCCGCACGTCGGCGCCGTCGACGACGTCGGTGCCGGCGAGCGGTTGCTGTCGCCAGACGACGCCGCGCCTCGAGGCCGCACCGGCCGACGGCGGCTCGTCCTCGACCGCGACCTTCGCGTCGAGCCCGGCGCGGGCCAGCGCGGCGCGGGCGGCGTCCGCGGTCATGCCGAGGACGTCGGGGACGGCGACCGCGCGCGCCGTGATCGTCAGCGTGACCGTCGAGCCGCGCGTCGCCGACGTCGACGCCGGGGGCTGCTGACCGGCGACGAGGTCGGGCGGCCGCTCACGATCGGGCGCGGGCAGCGTCTCGACGTCGAACCCGAGCACCCGTAGGCGTTGCGTCGCCTCCTCCAACCGGAGGCCGAGGACGTCGGGCACGACCGCCTTGCCGTTGTCGACCGTCGCCTCGGCGGCGAACGCCGTCACCGGCGTCGATGCCAGCGCCGACGACATGAACAGCTGCCAGATGCGGGCCGGCCACGTCCCGCCCGTCACCTTCTCGCGAGTCGCCGGAGGCACCATCGAACGCTGGGCGTCGGGGAAGCCCACCCACACCGATGCCACGCGGTCGGGCGTGTAGCCGACGAACCAGGCGTCGCGGAACGCCTGTGTCGTGCCGGTCTTGCCGGCGACGGGCCGCCCGATGCGCGCCTCCACACCGGTGCCGTGCTCGACCACCTGCTGCAGGACGCCGGTCACCGCGTCGGCGACGTCGCGCCGGACGACGCGCGTCGCGGCGCGGCGGTGCTCGTACAGCACGGTGCCGTCGGCCGTCGTCACCCGCGTCACGAAGACGGGATCGACGCGCAGCCCGCGGTTGGCGAGCGTGGCGTACGCCGTCGCCATGTCGAGCGGGGTGACGTCGTTGGTGCCGAGCACCGCCGACGGGACCGCCAGCAGTGGCGACTCGATGCCCATGCGGCGCGCCATCGCCACCGCACGGTCCGGTCCGACGTCGGTGATGAGCTGCGCGTACACCGTGTTGACCGATTCGACGGTCGCGTCCACGAGGTCGAGCGAGCCGCCGCCCATGCCCTCGTAGTTCTCGACGTCCCACACCGGCTGCCCGCCGGGTTGCGGCAGCCGCAGCCGGGACGGCGCCGGGTACGTGCGCGACAGCGGGACGCCGTCGGCGAGCGCGGCGGTGAGGACGAGCGGCTTGAACGACGACCCGGCCGGGCGACCCTTCTGCGTGGCGAGGTCGAACTTCGCGCTCGGTCCGTCGCCGAAGAAATCGTGCCCGCCGACGAGCGCCCGCACCTCGCCGGACCTCGGCTCGGTCGACACGAGCGCGGCCTCGGGGTCGCTGCCGGGGCGCGAGAGCACCTTCGCGACCGCGTCCTCGGCCGCGGCCTGCTCGTCGAGGTCGAGCGTCGTCTGGATGCGCAGCCCACCGGTGAAGAGCGACCGCTCTCGCTCGTCGCGCGTCGCGCCGAACGCGTCGTTGCCGAGCACGAACCGCTTCACCTCCTCGACGAAGTGGGCGGCGGGGTAGCGGGCCACGTGGGGCGCGTCGCCGACACCGAGGGGCGCGTTCGTCGCGCTCCCGACGTCGGTCGCCGTCGCGGCGCCGACGTCGCCCATCGCGGCGAGCACGGTCGCCCGCCGGGCGAGAGCGGCCGACCGCGACCGGAACGGGTCGTAGCGGTTGGGGGACCGGATGAGCCCGGCCAGCAGCGCCGACTGCGCGAGGTCGAGGTCGGCGGCGTGGACGCCGAAGTACACCTGCGCCGCGGCCTCGGCCCCGTACGCGCCGTTCCCGAAGTAGATCGTGTTGAGGTACCCCTCGAGGATCTTCGCCTTCGTCCAGTGCTGCTCGAGGCGGTACGCGAGCGACGCCTCCTGCACCTTGCGTCGCAGCGTCCGGTCGGGTTCGAGCAGCGCGTTCTTCACGTACTGCTGCGTGATCGTGGAACCACCTTCGGCGACGCGGCCCGTCTTCGCGTCGGTGATCGCCGCCCGCAGCAGCGCCCGCACGTCGACCCCCTCGTGGTCCCAGAACCGCCGGTCCTCGACCGCGATAACCGCGTCCTGCAGCGCCTTCGAGATGCGTCCGAGCGGGACCGTCTCGCGGTTCTCCTCGGCATGCAGCGTCGTGATCACGCGGCCCTCGCGGTCGAGGATCTTCGACGACTGCGCGGCCGCTGCGTGCGCGATCGGCGTGGCGACGTCGCCGCGCCACGAGCAGCCGCTCGCCACGACGGCGACCGCAACTGCCAGTGCGACGAGCGTCGAACGGGACATCCGCTCAATGGTCCCTCAGGTACCGTGCGCCGGATGGGGACCCACCCCCTCCTCGACGAGCTCGACGCCCGCGGTCTGGTCCACGACTCGACCGACCGCGACGCGCTCGCGGCGCGCCTGGCGGAGGGTCCGATCACCCTCTACTGCGGGTTCGACCCGACGGCGGACAGCCTCCACGTCGGCCACCTCGTCCCGCTCCTGATGCTGCGACGGTTCCTCGACGCCGGTCACCGGCCGATCGCGCTCGCCGGCGGCGCCACCGGCATGGTCGGCGACCCCAGCGGGCGCTCCACCGAGCGCAACCTGCTCGACGCGTCGACGCTCGCCGCCAACATCGCCGCCATCAAGGAGCAGCTGACCGCGATCCTCGGCGAGGGGGGATGGCTGCTCGAGGACAACGCCCGGTGGTCCGGCGACGTCCGCCTGCTCGACTTCCTGCGCGACGTCGGCAAGTACGTGACCGTCAACCAGATGGTCGCCAAGGAGTCGGTCAAGGCGAGGATGGAGAGCGAGAACGGGATCTCGTTCACCGAGTTCAGCTACATGCTGTTGCAGGCCTACGACTTCCTCGTGATGCACGGCGATCCGGCGCTCGGGTGCGAGCTGCAGATCGGCGGGTCGGACCAGTGGGGCAACATCACGCTCGGCATCGACCTGATCCGGCGGCACACCGGACGGGCGGCCTACGGGCTGACGTGCCCGCTGATCGTGCGGTCCGATGGCAAGAAGTTCGGCAAGAGCGAGGAGGGCAACGTCTGGCTGTCGGCCGAGCGGACGTCGCCGTACCAGTTCTTCCAGTACTTCATCAACGTGCCCGACGCCGACGTCGGCCGCTTCCTGCGCCTGTTCACGTTCCTGCGGCTCGACGAGATCGCCGCGGTGGAGGAGGCGTCGGCGGCTGATCCGTCCGCCCGCATCGGTCAGCGGACGCTGGCTCGGGAGCTGACGGCGACGGTCCACGGCTCGGCGGCCGCCGCCGCCGCCGAGGAGGCGTCGACCGTGCTGTTCGGCGGATCGCCGCTGTCGGCGTCGCCCGGTGCGTTCGAGCTACTCGCCGGCGAGGTCCCGACGACAGCGCTCGAGAACGGGGCGTCAGCCGTCGACCTGGCGCTGGCGGCGGGGCTCGTGGCGTCGAAGAGCGACGGCCGCCGGGCGGTCGACCAGGGTGGGCTCTACCTCAACGGCGAGCGCCTCGCCGCGGACCGCTCGGTCGCCGGCGACGACCTCGTGCACGGCCGGTACGCGCTGCTGCGTCGGGGCAAGAACAAGTACGCCCTGGTCGTCGCTCCGTAGGCCCCGCACCAGTTGCGGTCGGCGGGACGCGGCGGTACTGTGACAGCCCGCTCGATCGGGCCTGCGGGCAGATCCGAGCGGTTGCACGTCCATCCACCGGCACCACCGTCTGCGAGACACGTGCCCGGATGGCGGGTTGTTCTTTGAAAACGGAGCAGAAGAGCGCCGATGTTCGTGTGGGCGAGAGTGGTTTTCTCGTCGTTTTGTTTGTTGTTTCCGGACACATGACTCATTTGTTGTGTGCCAGTGGCTTTCTGACGTTTTGTTGGA
>DASSOZ010000136.1:0-2852 GCA_035700105.1 Acidimicrobiales bacterium | reverse complement strand
CCCGGCGCTCGCGGCGCCGTGGCGCCTGGCAGGCGAGGACGCGCTCGTCTGGGGCCTGCTCGTCACGAACCTCGCCGCCGTGCTCCTCGGTGGCGTCGCCGCCGCGCTGCTGGCGCTCGACCTGCGGGCGCCGCCGCGAGCGAGCCTCGCGTTCGCACTCTGCCCCGGCGTGTTCGTCGCCACGATCATGGACGGGTCCGACGCAGTTGCCCTCGCCGCCTTCCTCGCCGCGCTGCTCGCGGTGATACGCCGAAGGCCGGGATGGGCCGTGGCCGCCGGTGCCGCCGCGGTGCTGGCGAAGGAGCCGATGCTGGCCGGCCTCGTGGGCGTGGCGTTCGTCGGACGCACGCTCGCGTTGCGCTGGCGCGTCGCACTCGTCGCCGTACCAGCCGTCACCGCGCTTGCGTGGGCGGTGTACGCGCGGTGGCGGCTGGGCTGGCCGCCCAGCGGCGTGCAGGAGTTCGCGTTCCCCCTGTACGGCTACGTGGACGCCTACCGCCGCGGCTGGAAGCCGGTCGGGAACTGGGCGGACGCGTTCGTCGCCGTGCTGCTCGTCCCGCTGCTCGTCGTCGTCGCCCGTCGATGGATGCGACGCGGCGGAGTGCTGCTCTCGGCTGCCGTGCCGTTCGTCGCGATGATCCCGTTCTTCAGCGCCCAGGTGCTCGACCTCGCCGTCAACACGATGCGGGCGGCCGGGCCCGCGATCACGCTGTTGTGGCTGGATGCGTACGTGCCAGCGTCGACAGCCATCGCCAGCACCGGTCGACCTCCGCTCGGAGATCTTCGAGCGATCCGTCGTTGGCTACGACGAAGTCAGCCTTCGCCAGTCGCTCCTCGCGGCTGACCTGGGCCGCCATCCGCCGGCGGGCGTCGTCCTCCGGCATCCCGCGCTGCTCGACGAGCCGGCGTATCGCGACCTCGGGGTCGACGTCGACGACGATCGTGCCCGCCGTCGCGTACGTCGCCTTCTCGACGAGCAGCGGGACGTCGAGGATCACGACGTGGTCGGTGTCCGCCTCGGCCGCCATGAGCTCGCTCATGCGAACACCCACGGCCGGGTGGGTGATGGCCTCGAGGTCCTTCAGCGCGTCGCGGTCGTTGAACACGACGGCCGCGATGGCGGCGCGGTCGAGGGTTCCGTCGTCGGTCACGACCGCCGGGCCGAACCGCTCCACGATCCTGTCGTACGCCGGCTGCCCGGGCTCCACGACCTCGCGGGCGATCGCATCGGCATCGATGACCACCGCGCCGCGCTCGGCGAGCATCGCCGAGACGGTCGACTTGCCGGAGCCGATCCCGCCGGTGAGACCCACGAGCAGCACGACAGCGGACCGTATCATCGGCCATCCGCGCAGATCCCGCCCTGTGGTCCGATTCGCCCACCGTTCGACTCAAGGCCGCGCGCGACGCGGGGCGACGCACGCGAAAGGCCCTCGAGAAGCGCGCGTCGGACTGGCCGTCGCACTCGCCGGGCGCGGTCAACGCGTGGCTCGTGTTCGTCACGAGCAAGGCACCGATGTGGGAGGACCGGTTCGTCCCGTGGGAGGAGCAGCCGCTCACCCTCGGCACGCCCCACCACGGCTTCTTCTATCCGGATCCGCTCGGCTTCTGGGCCGAGGTGCGCCGGTGGGCGACGATCATCGTGTCGACGGTCGAGCCGTCGTGGCGCACCGACGAGGCGCTCTCCGTGACGATGCTGCTGCACGTCGGCGACGACGCCCGCCGCCTGTCGCGCGCCCTCGAGCTGGCGCGCCCGCGAGTCATGGTCTTCTTCGACGAGACCGCCTGGCAGGCGTCGGGGATCGACGTGCATCGACGGGACGCGCACCACATCCCCGACCCGCACCGCGAGAGCCAGTTCTACGAGGGGTTCTGGAGCGTCACGCGAGACGGCGTGCTGGTGGGCAAGTCGCCGCACCACCCCGCCGCACACAAGCTCTACCGCCGCGACGACATCGACCACTACCTGCGCTCGGCGCCGCTGTGAGCGACGCCGTCAGCGCTACTCGGTGAGCACCGGCAGGTCGCCGTAGCTGTCAGGCGTCGGAGGGACCGACGCCACCGTCGTCCCCGGCGTGCACGACGGCGGCGTGGTGCTGTTCGTCGAGTTGAGGATCGACACATCCGCCGAGCCGAAGCCGACACCGAGCGCCGAGTACAGCGTCGGCATGATCGTGCTGTTGAGCTGCGCGAGCACGGGGTTCAGCGTGTTGGCGATCGTCGACGTCACCGTGCCCGCAGTCACGCCGAGCGGGAGCAGGCCGCCGACGGTGATCGACGACGCCGAGACGGTCAGCCCTGGCAGCCCCGCCGGCGACACGGAGTGCACCGCCGTGAAGTTGGGCGGGTAGGTCCACGGGCCACCGGACGACAGCGGCGTCGACACCACCGAGCCCGCAGCGCCGGAGATCGTCACGGTGTTGAGCAGCGCCGACACCGACCACGCCCCGGTCTGCGCCGACAGCGCTCGCGTCTGTGCCTGCGCCACGACGCTGTCGGGGACGGTCGCCGCCGGCTGGCAGTTGATGCCGGTCATCGTCGCCGTCGCGCCGCCACCGTCGATCGAGACGGGCACCACGATGTTCAACACGCCGAGGCCCACGACCGACACCGGCACCGTCAACGAGAGCGTCGTGCGCAACTGGGCGGTGTCGGCGGTCTGAATCGCCGGCCCCCACGCGCTCGACTGCGCGGCCTCGATGATCTGCACGTTCGCGCTCGCGACCGTCGCACCGGTCGGGAGCGGCACCGTCCCCGTCAGCGGGACGGTCAGGAGATGGTCCCCGTCGGCGAGCACCGCTGCGCCGCGGAGCAGCTCGAGGACGTTGACCTCCGTCTGCGCGACGGTCGAG
>DASSOZ010000135.1:0-13918 GCA_035700105.1 Acidimicrobiales bacterium | reverse complement strand
GTTTCGCGACGTGCTCGACGCCACGGGGCAGGCGCACCCCGCGTTCGAGCTCGCGTTCCGGTGGCTCGACGCGCGCCGTCCGCCGCCGACGCCGGGCGGCGAGCGCGTCGTCCACGGCGACTTCCGCAACGGCAACCTGATCGTCGGTCCGGACGGGTTGCGCGCGGTGCTCGACTGGGAGATCGCGCACCTCGGCGACCCGATGGAGGACCTCGCGTGGTTGTGCGTGAAGGCGTGGCGGTTCGGGGTGCCGTCGAAGCGGGTCGGCGGGTTCGGCGACGTCGACGACCTCGTGCGCGCGTACGCGGAGGCCTCGGGCGTCGACGTCGACCTTCCGGTGCTGCGTTGGTGGGAGGTCCTCGGGACGCTGAAGTGGGGGATCATGTGCATCGTCCAGGCGTTCACCCACCTGTCCGGCGCGACGCGCTCGGTCGAGCTGGCGACGATCGGCCGGCGTGTGTGCGAGAACGAGTGGGACCTGCTGGAGCTGCTCGATGAGCGGTGACGTGCACGACCGGCCCACCGCCGCCGAGCTGGTGAACGCGGTGCGCGAGTTCCTCGAGCGCGACGTGTTCCCGGCGGTCGAGGGGCGCGTCCAGTTCCACACCCGCGTGGCGATGAACGCGTTGGCGATGGTCGAGCGCGAGCTCGACCTCGGTCCGTCCCAGGCGGCGCAGCACGCGCGCGACCTCGAGGCGCTCGGCGTCGTCGACGAGGCCGAGCTGGCTGCCGCGATCCGCAGTGGCGCCCTCGACGACCGCATGGACGACGTCGGCGACGTCGTCCGCCGGACCGTGCGGGCCAAGCTCGAGGTGGCGAACCCGAAGTACCTCGAACCCTGACCGTTTTGCCAGCAGCAGGACACCCGAACCGGTAGTGCTGCTGCTGGCAGAACGGCTCAGGCGCCGATGGCGTGGTAGCCGCCGTCGACGTGCACCATCTCGCCGGTCGTCATCGGGAACCAGTCGGAGAGGAGGGCGACGCAGGCCCGGGCGACGGGCTCGGCGTCGTGCACGTCCCACCCGAGCGGGGCGCGGTCGTCCCACACGTCCTCGAAGCGCTCGAACCCGGGGATCGACTTCGCCGCCAGCGTGCGAATCGGACCGGCGGCGACGAGGTTGACGCGGACCTTCGAAGGTCCCATCTCGCGGGCGAGGTAGCGGGCGGTCGACTCCAATGCCGCTTTCGCCACGCCCATCCAGTCGTACGCCGGCCACGCGACGGTCGCGTCGAAGTCGAGCCCGACCACCGACCCGCCGCCGGCCGCATCGAACAGCGGCGCCATGCCGGCGGCGAGCGCCTTGAGCGAGTAGGCGGACACGTGCATCGCGACCGACACGTCGTCCCACGTCGCGTCCATGAACCCGCCGCCCAGGCACGACGGCGGCGCGAACCCGATCGCGTGCAGGACGCCGTCGAGGCCGCCCCACCGGTCGCGGAGCGCGTCGCGCACGGCGTCGACCTCGTCGGGTGCCGTGACGTCGAGCGCGAGCACCTCCGGCTCCGACGGCAGCTTGCGCGCCGTGCGCCGGGTGAGCGACAGGCCGCGACCGGCCCCGGTCAGCACGACGTCGGCACCCTCCTCCTGCGCGCGGCGAGCCACCGCGAACGCGAGCGACGCGTCCGTGAGGACGCCGGTGACGAGGATGCGCTTGCCGTCCAGGATGCCCATGGGTGCCTCCGACCCGTGAAGGGGGATAGGCGTGACGTTGCCTCTACTGTGTCTCGCCGTGCGAGTGGGAGTGCTCGGAGGAACGGGACCGGCGGGGAGCGGATTGGCGCTTCGTCTCGCCGACGCGGGGCTCGATGTCGTCATCGGGTCGCGCTCAGCCGAGCGTGCCGCCGAGGTGTGCGGGCAGCTGCAAGCGCAGTGGCCGGGACGCTCACTCCCGTTCACCGGCGCCGAGAACGAGAAGGCGGCCGAAGCCGATCTCGTCGTCGTCGCCACACCGTGGGACTCGGCGTCGACCACCGCGGGATCGGTGGCGGACAAGCTCGAGGGCAAGGTCGTCATCTCGATGGCGAACGCGCTGACGCGGATCGGCAAGGAGTTCGTCCCGCTGGTGCCGCCGCGCGGCAGCGTGGCTGCCCACGTGGCGTGCGCGGCGTCGGGCGCTCGTGTCGTCGCCGCGTTCCAGCACCTGCCGGCGAAGGAGCTCGCCGACCTCGACCATCCGATCGACAGCGACGTCCTGATCTGCTCGGACGACGAGGACGCGGCGGAGGAGGCGGCCAAGCTGTGCCGGCTGATCCCCGACCTGCGTCCGCTCTACGCGGGATCGCTGGCGAACGCGGCGCCGATCGAGTCGCTGACGGCCGTGCTGTTGCAGCTGAACGTCCGTTACAAGACGCGGGCGGCGGTCCGTCTCACCGGCATCGAGCTGTAGCGGGCGCGACCGGATGCGTCTGTACGACACCGCCCGGCGCGACGTCGTGCCGTTCGAGCCGGGGCCGGTGGTCACGATGTACACGTGCGGCATCACGCCGTACGACGCGACGCACATCGGGCACGCAGCGACGTACGTCACCTACGACGTCATCCAGCGCCGCCTGCGCGACCTCGGCCACCGGACGATGTGCGTGCGCAACGTCACCGACGTCGACGACGACATCCTCCGGCGCGCCCGCGAGCTCGGCGTCCATTACCTCGACCTCGCCGCGGAGGAGACTGCCCGCTTCGACAACGACATGCGGGCGCTGAACCTGCTCCCGGTGTACAGCGAGCCCCGGGCGACGTCGGCCATCCCCGACATCCGCGGCTTCATCGCCATGGTCATCGACCAGGGGTACGCGTACCAGGCCGGCGGCGCCGTCTACTTCGAGGTCGGCAGGTTCGACCGCTTCGGCCAGGTGAGCCACCTCGACCGCGACGAGATGCTCCGCCTCGCGGCGCTGCACGGCGGCCGGCCCGACGACCCCAACAAGCGCGACCCGCTGGACTTCGTGCTGTGGCAGCCGTCGGCGGAGGACGAGCCGGCGTGGGACTCGCTGTGGGGTCCGGGTCGACCCGGGTGGCACATCGAGTGCTCGGCGCTGGCGCTGCGCGAGCTCGGCGGCGCGACGATCGACCTCCACGGTGGCGGCAGCGATCTCGTCTATCCGCACCACGAGTGCGAGGCCGCTCAGTCGGAGGCGGCGACGGGCGAGCCGTTCGTGCGTCACTGGGTGCACCAGGCGATGGTGCGGTTCCAGGGCGAGAAGATGTCGAAGTCGCTCGGCAACCTCGTGTTCGTGAGCGAGCTCGTCAAGCAGTGGGACCCGATGGCGATCCGGCTCGCTTTGCTGGCCCACCACTACCGGTCCTCGTGGGAGTGGGACGACCCGATGCCCGTCGCCGCGTCGCGGTTGGACGCGTGGCGCGGCGCCGGACCGGGAGACGGTGCCCTCGACGACGTGCGCGCCGCGCTCGACGACGACCTCGACACGCCCCGCGCGCTCGACGCCGTCGACGCCGCGGTGGCGTCGGGTCACGGCGTGTCGGCGGCGGCCGCGCTGCTCGGCGTCAAGCTCTGAGCCCTTGACCGAACTCGGCGTAGATCTGTACCGCAACGGTTCACATCTACGCCGAGTTCGGCTGGGGTGCGCGGTTGCGATTCTCCTCGCGCTCGCGGCCTTCGCCGTCCCAGCGGTCGCTCAGCCAGCGGGTGGCGATCCGCTGACCGCGGTGAACGCGCTGCTCGCGCAGCGGGCGGCGGCCCTGCGCAACGGCGACCGGGCTGGGTGGATGGCGGCCGTCGACCCGAGCGCGCCGAAGGTGCTGCGCGACCAGGAGGCGAAGCGGTTCGACGGTCTGCGGTCGCTGCCGCTGGCGTCGTTCGACCTGCACGCGCGTACCGATGACACCGGCGACCTCGACCCCGCGCCCGACCGCTTCCTGCCGGAGACGCGAGAGACGTACCGCTTCCGCGACTACGACGACCGCGACGCCGTCGACACGCTGTGGTGGACGTACGTGCAGCGCGACGGTCGCTGGTACATCGGCGCCGACGACGCGGTGTCGGACCTCGGGCTCGACACGACGCGCGACATCTGGGACCTCGGCCCGGTGCGCGTCGTCGCCAGGCCGCACTTCCTCGTCATCTCACATCCCGAGCAGGCGCAGCGCGCCGACGCGCTCGCCGACATCGCCGAGGAGGCGATCGGGGTCCTCGGCGAACGGTGGGACCGGCCGTGGTCGGGCCGCATCCCGCTCATCCTCCCTGGCTCGGTGAGCGAGCTCGAGACGATCCTCCAGTCGACGTTCGACCTCGACAACTTCGTGGCGTTCGTCGTGTACGGCTCGGTGCGCGACGACGGGTGGACGCCGACCGCGCCGCGCATCTACATCCAGGACCGCAACCTGTCGCGCTACCAGCGACCGTTCCAACTGCAGACCCTCGTGCACGAGCTCGTCCACGCCGCGTCGGTGCCGCTCGCCGGGCCGTACATCCCGAACTGGGTACACGAGGGCGTCGCCGACTGGGTGGCGGGCGGGCGCCGCCTCGACGAGAAGCCGCCGAGCGGCTCGGACGGCGTGCTTCCCCGCGACGACGAGTTCTCGACCGGTGCCACGACGTCGATCGTTCGCGCGTACGACGAGGCCCGCAGCGCGGTCTCGACGCTGGCCGCGGTCGCCGGGCGCGGCGCGCCGTCGTCGCTCGTCGCGTCGGCGGGCGGGCCCAAGATCGCACCGGGAAGCGTCGAGTACCTCACGGACGACGCCGTCCGACGCGTCGCCGGCATCTCGCTCCAAGAGCTGCAGCGGCGCTGGAAAGCCCGATAGGGCTTTCGCGACCCCTTCACTATCCTCGCCTCGATGTCCGATTCGATCTCCGTCACCCTTCCCGACGGGTCTGCGCGCGAGTTGCCCGAGGGCAGCACCGCCGCCGATCTCGCCGCGTCCATCGGACGCGGGCTGGCCAAGGCCGCCGTCGCGGCCACGGTCGACGGTACGGAGGTCGACCTGACCACGACGCTGCACGACGGCGACCGCGTGTCGATCGTCACCGGGGACACCGACGCCGGACGTCACGTCCTCCGTCACTCCACCGCGCACGTGATGGCGCAGGCGGTGACGCAGCTGTGGCCCGGGGCGAAGTTCGCGATCGGCCCGCCGATCGAGGACGGCTTCTACTACGACTTCGACCTGCCTGACGACGCGCGCTTCACGGAGGACGACCTCGAGCGCATCGAGGCCCGAATGCGGGAGATCGTCGCCGCCGACCAGCCGTTCACGCGCAGCGAGCTGTCGCGCGACGAAGGTCTCGCGCTGTTCGCCGACCAGCCGTACAAGGTCGAGATCATCGAGGGGGTCGACAGCGACGAGGGCGCGGGCGGCGGCATCGTCAGCACGTACCGCAACACGGACTCGTTCGTCGACCTGTGCCGCGGTCCGCACGTGCCGTCGACGTCGAAGCTCGGCCACTTCAAGCTCATGCGCGTCGCCGGTGCGTACTGGCGCGGTGACGAGAAGCGTCCGCAGCTCCAGCGCATCTACGGCACGGCGTGGGAATCCGACCGCGCGCTGAAGGACCACCTTCATCGCCTGGAGGAAGCCGAGAAGCGCGATCACCGCAAGCTCGGCGCCGAGCTCGACCTGTACTCGTTCCCCGACGAGCTCGGCGGAGGGCTCGCGATCTGGCATCCCAAGGGCGCGCTCGTGCGTCGCCTCATCGAGGATTACAGCCGCGCCGAGCACGAGAAGGCCGGGTACGAGTTCGCGTTCACCCCGCACATCGCCAAGTCGGTGCTCTGGGAGATCAGCGGCCACCTCGACTGGTACGCCGACGGCATGTACCCGCCCATGGAGATGGAGGGGGCGACGTACTACCCGAAGCCGATGAACTGCCCGTTCCACATCCTGATCTACAAGTCCCGGCAGCGGTCCTACCGCGAGCTGCCGCTGCGGATCTTCGAGCTCGGGACCGTGTATCGCTACGAGAAGTCGGGTGTGCTGCACGGGCTGCTGCGGGCGCGCGGCTTCACGCAGGACGACAGCCACATCTTCTGCACACGCGAGTCGCTGGCGCCGGAGCTGGCGTCGCTCCTCGAGTTCGTGCTGCGGATCCTGCGGACGTTCGGCTTCAGCGAGTTCGAGGCGGCGCTGGCCACGCGGCCCGAGGGCAAGTCGGTCGGTGCCGACGAGGACTGGGAGAGGGCCACCGAGGCGCTGCGCGCCGCGATCGAGTCGTCGGGCATCCCGTACACGATCGACGAGGGCGGCGGTGCGTTCTACGCGCCGAAGATCGACGTGCACGTCCGCGACGCCATCGGACGCAAGTGGCAGCTGTCCACGCTGCAGGTCGATTTCCAGGAGCCCGGCCGGTTCGACATGGAGTACACCGGCGCCGACAACCAGCGCCACGAGCCGTACATGATCCACCGCGCCCTGTTCGGTTCGGTCGAGCGGTTCTTCGGGATCCTCGTCGAGCACTACGCCGGCGCGTTTCCCACCTGGCTGGCGCCCGTGCAGGCGCGCGTGCTCGGCGTCCGCAACGACCACGACGCCTACGCGCTGCGTGTCTGCGATCGCCTTCGCGCCGAGGGTTACCGCGTCGACATGGTCGACGCCGACGAACCGCTCGGCGCACGGATCCGGCGGGCGAAGCTCGAGAAGATCCCCCACGTCCTCGTCGTCGGTGACGACGACGTCCGCGAAGGCACCGTCGCTGACAACCCGCGCGGTGGTGACGTCGAACGGGGCATCCAGCTCGACGACTTCGTCCTCCGGCTCGAGGGCGAGATCGAGGCGCGGGTCTAGGCCCCGGGTGGCGGGTCTCGAGCACCTCTGGGCGGGCTGGCGCTCGGACTACATCGAGTCGGCGACCGACGCCGAGCGCGGCGCGCGCGGCGACCGTGACGCGTGCGTGTTCTGCCGGATCCTGGCGTCGTCCCTCGACGACGAGCAGCGCCACCTCGTGTGGACGGGTGAGCGTTGCGTCGCGCTGCTCAACGCGTACCCGTACACGTCCGGGCACCTGATGGTGCTGCCCCGCCGCCACGTCGGCGAGCTCGAGGAGCTCGAACCCGACGAGGCGTCGGAGCTGTGGTCGGCGGTCACCGACGCGGTGCGGGCGATCAAGGCGGCGTACACGCCGGGCGGCGTCAACATCGGCGCGAACCTCGGCCGTGCCGCCGGCGCCGGCGTGCCCGGCCACTTCCACGTCCACTGCCTGCCTCGGTGGAACGGCGACACCAACTTCATGACGTCCGTCGCCGAGACGCGCGTCATGCCGGAAGCGCTGTCGGTCTCGTGGCGGAAGTTGACGGAGGCATGGCCCGGCGGCCGGCCGCGGGGGTAGCGTCCGCGGCCATGGCCGACACCTACACCGTGGCGCAAGCCGCGCAGATCCTCGGGATCAGCGAGCGGCGCGTCCGTCAGCTCGTGAACGACGGCAAGCTCGCCGCCGAGCGCACCGCCAACGGATCGCTGCGACTACCGCAGGCGGCGGTCAACAGCGAGCGGAAGACCCGGCGGAAGACTTCCGGCCGGAAGACACCGGAAGTCCGCGGAAGCGCGCCGAAGACTTCCGCGCCGGAGTTCGATGTCGATCACCTCGCTTCCGCGGTTGCTTCCGCCATCGGCAGCCGCATCGAGGGGCAGCTGGAGATCACGCGCCGCGCAGAAACCCTTGTGCGGCAAGAGCTGGACGAGGAGCGGGCCAAGCGCATGGAGGTCGAGGCCCGGCTGGCGTCCTCGGAAGCGGAAGTGGAACGGCTGCGGCAGCAACTGCTCGAGGCTTCCGCCCAGAAGCGCCGGCGGTTCTTCCGGAAGGAAGCGTCGCCGCTTCCGTAGTTCGGTGTTCCGCGCTTCCGCCCGTCTACCGTGCGGGGCGTGGAGGAGCAGCACCACGACGTCCTGCCCGACGACCTCGACATCACCGGTCTCGTCGGGCCGTACACGTTCCCGAACATCAACCGCCGCCGCGTGCCGGGGGCGCTGTACCTCGTCATCGCGCTCGCGTCGTTTTCGTTGTGGCTCCTCAATCGCGGTGACGACCACGTCCTCGTGAACAGCGGCTTCCTCGTCGTCGCGGTCTTCCTCGCGTTGGTCGGCGCCTATCACCTCGTCGCCGGCTGGAACCTCGACGTGAACGACACCGACGCGCTCGTCGCCGCGGTGAAGCGCGTCGGCTTCCCGGTCGGGCACGCATCCGCGCAGCTCGGCTGGCGCGGGCTCCTCAGCCGGCCGACCTGGCGCATCCTCCTGTACTCCGCCGAGGACCCGCCGGCCCGCCGCGGCCTCGTGCTCGTCGACGGCGTGGACGGATCGGTCCTCGCCGAGCTCGTCGAGGACAACCCCGAGGACTGGTCCGGGCTCTCGGGCTGATCCCCACTCAAGCTCGGCCCCGAATCTGTCGATGTTCTCGGCAACGGGGTCGGAGCCACTGCGCGATGGAGGGGTCGTGGGCGCTTCACGGGCCTGGCGTCGCGCGCTCGCGGCGACGGGCATCGCGGCGATGACGGTGATGGCGAGCAGCGGCGCTGCCCACGCGGTCGTGCTGCCCCCGGTCACCGCGCCGCAGCTGACCGTGCCCACGCTGCCGCCCGTCACGCTCCCGCCGATCACCGTCCCGACCGTCACGGTGCCGACGATCACCGTGCTGCCGCCGACGACCGTCGCACCGGCGTCGGTCGCACCGTCGACCTCGGCCGCGCCGGCACCGACGACGACCGCACCGGCGGCGACGGCCGCGCCGCCGATACCCCCCGCCGGCCCGGCCGCGCGCACGCCGGCTCCAGCGGCGCCGGGACGTGCACCGGCGGTCGCCACCCCGGCCCCGGCCGAGAACCTGCACGTGTCGCCGCCGCTGCGGACCGTCGCCAGCGAGCGGGCGCGCCAATTCGCCTTCCCGTTCACGCTCGTCCTGCTCGTCGTCGCGTTCCTCGCGCTCCACGGGCGGGTCGACCGCGGTGATCCCCGCCTCGCCACCGCACCCGTCGACGACGACCGGCGGCGGTTCCGGTGAGCGAGCCGAAGGCGAGCGAACCAATGGGCAACGCTTGGCACGGCGGAGCCGGGCCTCACGGCGCTCAGCGGTCCGCCATCGATCCGATGGGGGACCGCTGATGAGCCCCGCCCGCAACGACCTCGCGCCGCTCGCCGACCGGCTGGCGCTGCTCCAGGTCACCCGTCTCCTGATGGTCGTCGTGACCCTGGTGGCCGCGTTGACCATGGCCAGCCGGTTCGACGCCTCGGTCATCATCGTCGACGCCATCGCCGTCGCCTACGCGTTCCTCACCACGGCCGTCGAGGCGAGCCGTCGCCGTCGCCGCGTGCGGGGACTCACCGCGGTCGGCGTGATCCTTCTCGTCGACGGCGTCTTCATCGCCGCGGTCGCCGCGCTCAGCGGTGGACCGGACGGCGCGCTCGGGTTCCTCGCCTACCTCCACGTCGTCGCCGTGACGCTGCTCGTGTCGTACCGCGCCGGGCTCAAGATCGCGGTGTGGCACGTACTCCTGATGTACGTCGTCGCCACCGTCAGCACCGCGGCGAGCGACGGTGCCGCGCTGCAGGCCGCGGCCCTCGTCCTCGTCGCCGCGGCAACGGCGACGTTCAGCGCGCTGAACGAGCGCGACCTGCGCCGGGGCAAGGTCGAGACGACCGCCCTCGCCGAGCTCGCCGCCCGGCTGCAGGACACGCGGCGGGTCGCCGAGATCCGCACCGTCGTGCTGGAGCAGGTCCTCGACGCGCTGCCGTTCGGGCGCGGTGCGCTCGTCCTGTCGGCGGGCGACGACGCCGTCGTGCAGCGGGCGTGGGCGTCGCGCGAACCCGTGCTGGTCAAGCGACTCGATCCGCACACCGACCCGCGCCTCGCGGACGAGTTGCCGGACGCCCGCAACGTCGTCGTGCTGCCGCTCGTGGCCGACGGCGAGGAGGTCGGTGTCCTCGCCCTCGAGTACGCCGGGCGCGACGGCGCGACCGTGCCGGCGCGCACGCTGGCCGTCGCCGCCCAGTTCGCGTCCCACGCCGCGCTCGCGCTGCGCAACGCGGTGCTGCTCTCCGAGATCGAGAAGCTCGCCACGACGGACGCCCTGACCGGCGTCGCCAACCGACGGTCGTTCGAGGCGGCGCTCGACCGGAGCGTCGCCCTTGCGCACCGCACGGGCGAGCCGATGTCACTCGTCCTCGTCGACGTCGACCGCTTCAAGACGATCAACGACACGCACGGCCACCCGACCGGCGACGTCGTGCTCCGCACGCTCGGCGAGCTGCTCCGCGACGCCTGCCGTGACACGGACCTCGCGGCCCGGTTCGGCGGCGAGGAGTTCGCTCTCGTGCTGCCGGCGACCGACGTCAAGGGCGCGGCGGTCGTCGCCGAGCGCGTGCGCGCGGCGGCCGAGTCGGTCGACGGACCGGTTCACTTCACGGTGAGCCTGGGTGTCGCCGCCCTCGGGCCCGACACCGGCGACGCCCGCTCCGTGCTCGCGGCCGCTGACGCCGCCCTCTACCGGGCCAAGCGTCGGGGCCGGAACCGCGTGTCGGTCGCCGGCCTCCGCTCACGCCGCAGGGTCGGATCCACCACCGAACTTTCCGCGGTCTCCGCCCTCTGAGGGCGGCGTACGCGAAAAGGTCGAGTCGGAGTCGACTACCGACCGCGGACGTCGCCGAGCACCCGCTCGACGTCACGCAGGTGGTGGTGACCCTCGTGCACCGCGTTGCGGGCGGTCGTCAGCGCGTCGCGCGAACCCCACGGAAACGTGGCTGTGCGCGTCCAGTCGTCGCCCCGGTAGGCGTCGAGCACGGCGGCCAGCCGGTCCGCCTCACCGCCGAGCCGGTCGAGCGCGTCGTCGCGCGACACCGCGTTCGCGTCGCGCTCCCATGCCGCCTCGTCCGAGGACGGCCAGTCGACGGACGGATCGTCGGCATCGTGCATGCGCCGGAGCGCGTCGGCATGCCACGCGAAGACATCGGCGACGTGCACGGTGTACGCGAGAGCCGACCACACGCCCGTCGACGGTGAACGGCGGATGAGCGCATCCGCATCGAGCGCCGAGTCCTCGTCGAGCGTCGACAGCGCGGCGCGGAACCGACGCGGGTACGAGCGGATCGCGACAGCGAGGTCGCCGGGCGCGAGCGTGTCGTAGTCGATGCCGCACTCCGGGCAGACCCACCCCTCGGCCACGACGGTCAGGCCCCCGTCTCGGCCACGGCGCGCTTCACCTTGTCGACGAGATGCGCCGGGAGCACGTCGTAGTGATCGTGGTGCACGGAGAAGCGGCCTCGCCCGCCGGTCAACGAGCGCAGGTCGATCGCGTAGCGAAGCACCTCCGACGTCGGGACCAGGGCGGTGATCGTCTGCTCGCCGTCGCCGGGCCCGACCTCGGTGCCCTGCACCCGCCCGCGCCGGGCGTTCAGGTCGCCCATCACGTCGCCCTGGTACGCGATCGGCACCGTCACCTCGAGCAGCGAGATCGGCTCGAGCAGCACCGGCTGGGCCTTGGCCATCGCCTCCCTGAAGCCGATCGACCCCGCCATCTTGAAGCTCATCTCCGACGAGTCGACGGCGTGGAACTTCCCGTCGTCGACCGTCACGCGCACGTCGACGACCGGGTAGCCGAACACGCCGCCCGACGACATCGTCTCGGCGACGCCCTTCTCGACCGCCGGAATGAACTGACGGGGGATCGCGCCGCCGACGATCTGGTCGACGAACTCGAACCCGTCGCCGCGCCCGAGCGGCTCGACCCGCAGGTGGGCAACACCGAACTGGCCGTGCCCGCCCGTCTGCTTCTTGTACTTGCCCTCGGCGTCGGCCGGTCGCGTGATCGTCTCCCGGTAGGGCACCTCGACGTCGTCGACCTCGACCTCGACACCGAACTTGCGTGACAGCCGCTCGGTGACGATCGACAGGTGCGTGTCGCCCATGCCCGACAGCAGCGTCTGGTGCGTCTCGTCGTCGCGCCGCACGGACAGCAGCGGGTCCTCCTCCTGCAACCGGTGCAGCGAGGTCATCAGCTTGTCCTCGTCGCCCTTCGACGCCGGGCGCACGGCGATGGTGAGCGTCGCGGGCGGGAACTCCATCGGCGGCACGACGACCGGCGTGCCCTTCGGCGCGAGCGTGTCGCCGGTCGCGGTGTCGCTGAGCTTGGCGACGGCGGCGATGTCGCCGGCCGGCACCTCCTGCACCGCGTCCTGGTCCTTGCCCCGCAACGTGAAGATGCCGTGCAACTTCTCGTCGGCTCCGGTGCGCGGGTTGGTCAGCACGGCGTCCGGACGGACCGTCCCGGACAGCACCTTGAACAGCGAGATCTTGCCGACGTGGCGGTCGACGACGGTCTTGAAGACGAACGCCAGCGGGTCGCCTGACGGGTCGACGTCGACCTCGCTCAGGGTGTCGCCCGCCTGCACCTCGATGGCCGGGCGGTCGGTCGGCGCCGGCCCGATCTCGCAGATGAAGTCGGCGAGGCGGTCGATGGCGACCATCTTCGTGGCCGACCCGCAGATCACCGGGAACACGACGCCGGCCGCGACCCCGTGGGCGAGCGTGTCCTCGAGCTCCTTCGGGTTCGGCACGTCGCCCTCGAGGTAGCGCTCCATCAGCGCGTCGTCGGCGACGACGATGCCCTCGACCAGGTTGTCGTGGACCTGGTGCTCCAGCGCCTCCATCTCGTCGGGGATCGCCGCCGTCTCCGGCTTGCCGTCGGTGTAGAGGTACGCGGTGTCGGTGAGGAGGTCGGCGACGCCGTGGAAGTCGGCCTCCTCGCCCACGGGCAGCTCGAGCGGCGCGATACCGGCACCGAACTTGTCGCGCAGCTCCTCGAGCGTCCGCTCGAAGCTCGCCCGCTCCCGGTCGAGCTTGTTGACGAACACGAGGCGGGGGAGCCCGAGCTCGGCGGCCATCTTCCACGCCGCCTCGGTCTGCACCTCGACGCCCTCGACGGCGCTCACGACGATGATCGCCAGGTCGGCGACGCGCAGCGCGGCGGCGACATCACCGACGAAGTCGGCGTAGCCCGGCGTGTCGATCAGGTTGATCTTGTGTCCGGCGTGCTCGAACGGTGCCAGCGCCAGCGAGAGTGAGATGCCCCGCTTGACCTCTTCCGGGTCGAAGTCGGTGGTCGTCGTGCCGTCCTCCACCCTGCCCAGGCGGTTCGTCGTGCCGGCGCAGTAGAGAAGCGCCTCGGCCAGGCTGGTCTTTCCCGCGCCGCCGTGCCCGACGAGGGCGACGTTGCGGATCTTGGCCGGCGGAAACGTCTTCACCCAGGTCCCCCCTAATGGACGCTCGATGGTGGCGGTATTCCGGAGGTTATCGGCCGCTCCTGGTACCTTGACCGGCGGACCTGACATCGCCGTCCAGGAGACGCCGCTTGTTCGACGGACGCTGGCGGGCAGGGGTCGAGAAGGGCATGAAGCCCCTCGGTGCCGCCCTTCGCCGCACGGGACTCACCGCCGACCACTTCACCGCCGCTGGCCTCGTGCTGGCCGGCGCGACCGCGGTGGCCATCGGGTCTGGACGCCTCGGGCTCGGCCTCGTGCTCCTGATCTCCTCGGCGCTGCCCGACCTCCTCGACGGCGCGGTGGCGAAGGCGTCGGGCACGGCATCGGTGCGCGGCGCGTTCTTCGACTCGGTCGTCGACCGCGTGTCGGACGCGCTCGTCCTCGGCGGGTTCGGGTGGTACCTCGCGTCGGACCGGGGCGACCACTGGGCGATGCTGCCGTTCGCCGTGCTCGGCGCGTCGATGCTGATCTCCTACGAGCGGGCGAAGGCCGAAGGCCTCGGCTTCAACGCGCGTGGCGGGCTCATGGAGCGCGCCGAGCGCATCATCGCCCTGTGCCTCGCGCTGCTCGTACGACCGCTGATGGTGCCGATCCTGTTCGTCATGCTGGCGCTGACGCTCGTCACCGCGGTGCAGCGGTTCGTGAAGGTGTGGCGGCAGGCGGCGGCCCCGCCCCGGCGCGTCCGGGCACGTGACACGCGCGCCATGTGGCCGCGCC
>DASSOZ010000134.1:0-14220 GCA_035700105.1 Acidimicrobiales bacterium | reverse complement strand
GGGCGGCTGAACACCTTCGGCGCGTCGGGTTCGAGCGCCGCGCACGTCACGATGCCATCGGCGACATTGGCGTCGCCCGCGCCCTCGTCCGACACCACGACCGAGGTCACCGCCGACAGGTTTCCGCGGCGCAGCACGGCGACGTCGAGCCGCAGCGGTCCGACGTGATCGAGCCTCGCGACCTGCAGGTGGATGCTCGTCGACACGATCCAGCGCGGCAGGACGGCGAGTCCGGCGGTGAACCCGCCGAGTGAGTCGACGAGTGCGAGCAGCACACCGGTGCGCATGCCGCGGCCGTCGTCGCTGCGCACGTTGTCGTCGATCGGCGAACGGCCCTCGAGCACGGGCGCGTCGTCGCCGGGATGTTCGACGCGCGCCATGCGCAGGTACTGGTTGACGGCGAGCCCGTCCGGCGGGACGTCGAACGTCATGCCGCCGTCCCGACGTGGACGACCGTCGTCAACCGGTCGCCGGCGCCGGTGTCGACGAGACGGACCGTGGCCGCGCCGGGGCCGAGGACGTCGGCGGTGGCGACGACCGGCCCGGTGCGCGCCTGGGCGAGGTAGGCGACGTGGAGGTCGAGCACGGGCGCACCACCGAGGGCGGACCGACCGGCGGTCGCGCCGAGCAGCGCGACGACCCCGCCCTGCACGGCGCCGAACGAGTTGCGGACGTAGTCGGTGTAGGGCAGCACGACGACGCCCGGCTCGGTGACGGTCGCGCCGACGGCGTCGGCGAGCGGGCGCGTGAACTGCGGGCCGTCGGCACCGAACGCCGTGCGCGTGACCTGGCTCGCGCCGTCGTCGCCGCTCCACTCGAGCGTGTCGTCGCGCCGGGGCAGCACGGAGAACGTCATCGACCCCCACCCGAGCGTCGTACCGTCGCTCGTGCGTCGAAGGTCGACCTCGGTCACGAGTGTGGTGCGTCCTTTGCGGACGACGCGGGCGTCGGCCTGGACGGTGTCGCCGGGTGCCACACCGACGCCGAGCAACTGGAGCGCGAGGTCGGCGGTCGCAGCCCAGTCCGGCAGGACGGCACGGATCGAGAGCCCACCGCCGAGGACGTCGACGAGCATCGCCAACGCGCCGAGATCGGGCGCGCCGCCGTCGTCGAGCAGGTGCGACGTCACGTGCAGCCAGCCGGTCGCGGTGTCGTCCGGCCGGCTCTCGACCTCGAGCGCCAGGTCGCGCAGTACGTGCTGCGGCGGGGGGTACGGCGCGACGTCGGACACTCGGGAGCGAACGTAGCTGGCGGGTACGGTTGACCCCGCATGGGCGCGCCGATCTCCGTCCTGATCCTCAACTACAACGCCGACACCGAGACGCTCAAGCGTTGCGTCGCGTCTGTCGAGGCGTCCGACTGCGACGACCTCCTCGAGATCGTGATCGCCGACAACGGGTCGACCGAGTACCCGGACGCACCGGCGTCGGTGGCGGCGGAGTTCCCGCGGGCGCGCGTCGTCGAGCTCGGGCACAACTGGGGGTTCAGCGGCGGCAACAACCGCGGCCTGAAGGAGTGCCGAGGCGAGCGGGTGTTCATCCTCAACAACGACACCGAGATGGACCCGCACTGCCTGACCGCGTGCCAAGAGGTGCTGGACGTTCAGGGCCCGGAGTGCATGGCGGTCGCGCCGAAGCTGCTGTTCCTCGACGACAAGCACCTGTTCGATGCCGTCGGCAACGCCGTCGATCACCTCGGGTCGGCGTTCAACGTCGGCATCGGCCAGCTCGACGTCGGGCAGTACGACCGCATCGAGCGGTGCTTCGGTCCGTGTTTCGCCGCCGGCCTGTTCCGCCGGGAGGCGTTCGACGACGACCACGTCGGTCCGCTCGACGAGTCGTACTTCATGTACTACGAGGACGTCGACTGGAACTGGCGGGCGAACCTCTTCGGGTACACGTTCTTCACGGCGCCCGAGGGGCGGGTGTACCACGTGCACTCGGGCGCGAGCCGTCACCTCGACTACGGGTTCAAGTACCACCACATCGAGCGAAACCTGCTGGCGACCGTCCTGAAGAACTTCGAGGGCCGGCGGGCGGTGCGCATCTGGGTGCGGCGGTACATCGCCCACGTCCGCAACCTCACGAAGCGGCGCTACACGCAGGCGACGTGGAAGATCATGGTCGAGTCCCTGCAGCGTTTGCCGGAGACGCTCGAGCAGCGGCGGGCGATCGCGGCGCGCCGTGTGCTGGCCGACGTGCAGGTGCTGCGGTTGGCGCACGGTGAGCTGCCGTACTTCAACCCGGCCGAGTACGCCCCGCAGTACACGTTCGCCAACCTCGCCGCGATGTACCGGCGCAAGGCGCTCGTGACGGGCGACCTGCGGTTCGCCGACGTCGCCGACGTCGCCGCGCTGCTCGACGGCTCACGGCTCCGGTTCGAACCGGGATTCATCGAGTCCCGCCTGCTGCCGCTGCTCGACGGCGAGCCGGAGTGGATCCACGACTTCGTCCGGCGGATCGGGCCCGCCCAGGGCTGACCCGGCCGTTCTTGTCACGGATGGGCCGCTGATCAGCGGCGTATCCGTGACGAGAAACGCGACAGGTCGTGCGCCACGCGGCGCTTGATGCGGTACGGCAGGCGGTCGAGGACCTCCTCGCGGAAGGCGGCGAGATCGTCGATCTCGCGGAGGTGCGCTTCCCGCTCCCGACGCAGCTCGAAGATCTGTTGATGGAGCGCCTCGAGCTCGGCGCGCTTCTCGTCGAGCTGGGCATGGCTGACGTCGACGAGGTGCTGCTCGCTCGGGGTGAGCGGCGGCTCACCGTCGTTGGCGGCGAGGTCGGCCGCGTGCGTGGGGCTCGCGAGGAAGTCGACGACGGGCTCGAGCACCTTCTCCCACGTGAGCTCGCCCGCGAGCTCCCTCAGGTTGGCGGCACAGGCGGCGCGCCGGCGGTCGTCACGCAGCCACTCGATGGCGTTGGCGATGGCGTCGGGGTCGTCGGGTGGAACGACCTCGCCGAGGTCGCGCGCCTTCACGAGGTCGGCGAGCGTGTCGCCCTCGGTGCACAGGATCGGGAGCCCGGTCCAGATGTAGTCGAGCATCCGGGTGCGGAAGGCGTACGCCGTCTCGAGGTGGCGGAAGTGCGTCGAGACGCCGACGTCGGCCTCGAGCAGGTAGCCGACCCGGTCGTCGTAGGGCACCCAGCCGTCGTTGAAGAACACGCGCCGGCCGAGGACGTCGAGGTCGCTCGCGAGTTCGAGCGCCCGCGGCCCCATCGCCATCTCGGGCACCTCGGGGTTGGGGTGCGCCGTCCCCATGAAGAACAGCTTCACCGCGTCGTCGGCGTCGTCGAGCAGCGCGACGGCGCGGATCAGCGAGAGCGGGTCGAACCACTCGTAGATACCGCCGGCCCAGAGGAGGACGAAGTCGTCCGGGCCGATGCCGTCGTGCACGCCGCGGAGCGCCGGTTTCGTGCTGGTCGGTGCCTCGGCCGGGAGACCGAACGGGACGACGCGGACGAGGTCGTCGCGGAACGTGAGCGGGTTGATGCGGTTGAGCGCGCCCATCATCCCGACGACGAGGTCGCGCTGGCGGTCGGAGGCCACGAGCACGAGGTCGCCGACCCGCAGTTGCCGGTTCATCGCCGTCAGCGCGTTCCAGTGCTCACGGTGCTGGGTCTCGATGCTGTCGCCGGCGCGCTGCACCAGGACCTCGAGCGTGAACGGGTCGTACGCGTCGGCGATGACGACCTTGCCCTGCTCGACGATCTCCGGATGCTCGACGAGCAGGAACCCGAAGGCGACGACGACCTCCGCGTCGTGGATCGCCTGCTTCAGGGCCGTGTCGTCCTCGCCGAACCACGTGACGCTGAAGCCGTCGCCGGCACGCTCGGGCTGCAGCCGGCACGCCAGCGTGACGTCGTGGTCGCGCCCGAGCACCCGGCTCATCTCGTACGCCCTGATCGCCGGACCCGCCATGCGCGGCCCGACCTGGTCGTACGTGACGACGAGGACCTTCGTGCGGCGCGCCACGGCCGGCGAGCCTACGGGGTGAGTTCGGCCCCGGCCGTCAGTGCCCGATGGCGGCGGCCAGCCCCATGCCCGCGAGCAGCGTCGCCATCATGATCCCGACGAGCCACATCGTCTGGCGGCGAAGCGCGTCATGGAGCTCCGCTCGGATCTCGGCGGCGACGCGATCGAGATCCTGCGTGGTCGCCACGTCGGCCCAACCGACGGGAGGCAAGAACTCCATGAGCTTGCTCGCCGCCTCCTCACCCAGCGGCTGGCGCAGCAGGTCGTGCAGCTGCAGCCAGTCGTTCGAACGCACTGCCATCGATCGTCCTCCGGAGATTCATGGTTCTCGCCGGGGAAGCGATCGGTTGGAGCGTACCGCGGCGTCGTAGGCGGCGAGGTTGCGGGCGGCGATGGCGTCGGGGTGGAGCCAGGCGACCGTCGCGGGGCCGTTGGCGCCGAGGGCGGGGTCGGTCGAGCGCAGCGCGGCGGCGAGTGCGCCGACGTCGTCGGGCGCGACAAGGGTGCCGGTCACGCCGTCGGTGACGACGTCGGGCAGGCCACCGACGCGGGTGCCGACGACGGCGCGGCCGGCGGCGAGCGCCTCGGCCGCGACCATGCCGAACCCCTCACGCCGGCTCGGGACGGCGACGAGCCGGGCGGCGGTGTAGTCACGGGCGAGCTCGCCGGGATCGACCGAGCCCGAGAACGTCACATCGGCGTTGATCGACCTGCTCAACGACTCGAGCGCGGGACGGATGTCGCCGTCGCCGACGATCACCAGGCGATCACCGGTCGAGGCGACCGCGCGGATGAGCACGTCGAATCCCTTCTCCGGGACGAGGCGACCCACGGCGAGCACGGGGCCGTCGACCGGCGGCGGTGTCGGCGGCGACGGCACGCGGTCGAGGCCGAGCGGTGTCGGGGCGACGACGGCATCGACGCCGGCGACCTCGCCCGCCCACGACGCGAGTGCCGGCGACGCCGCGAGGACGACGGACGCGCGGCGCAACACCCACGCAGCCAGCGGGCGCAGTGGGCCGCGGGCGATGGCGACGTCAGTGCCGTGGAGGTGCACGGCCACCACGCGGGCGCGGCGGGCGGCGACGACCGCAACGAGGCCGGACGGGATCCACCAGTGGGCGTGCACGACATCGGCGTCGCTCGAGTGGTGGCGAACGGCGAGCAGGTAGCCGACGAGGAACAGCGGCAACAGCAGGACCCGCCACGTCCGCACGTCGCGGTGCATCGCGCCCGAGTACGCGAACACCTCGAGCCGCCGGGGCGCGTACCGGAAGCGGACGACGTCGACGTCGCCCCACCGCTCGTGCGGGGCGAGGCCGGGGGCGCTGGGGCACAGCACGGTGACCCGGCACCCGGCGCCGGCCAGCGCCCGGGCATGGTCGAGCAGGAACGGCGCACGGTGGTCGTCGGGGCGACGGGGGAAGCCCTGGGTGACGACGAGGACGCGCCGGCCGCCGGCGGGCGGCGAGGTCACCTCACCGGCGGCGGAACAGCCCGCGCCGCTCCTCGGCGGCGTCGGCGTACGGCAGCGCGTCGTCGCGCAGGTCGAGCGCGGCTTCCTCGGTGGCCGGCGTCGCCGCCGTCGGTGGCGCCGGCTGCTGCTGTTCGAGCAACTTCGGCAGCCGGCCGAGGTCGTTGACGATCAACCGTCCGAGGTCGCTGATCTGGCGACGCAGGTCGTCGGCCAGCCGGTCCACTTCACCGGCGACGCCGAGCCGGGCGGCCTCGGTCACACCGCCTGCCACTTCCGCGCGCAAGGCGTCGACGGCGGCCTCGAGTCGCTCGATGCGCTCGGCGAGCGCGGCCGCCTCGTCCCGCCACTGGCGGTACTCCGCGACCTGCTCGTCCATGGCCCGACTGACCAACTCGTCGACGCGCGACGCCTCCATCACCGCGAGAGGCTATCGACGGCGCCGGCTGGCTTGGGGGAACTACGAGGTGACGACGAGGGCGTTGACGTTGGCCACGCCCGAACGCTGCAGGTACTGGAGCTTGCGGTTGATGGCCTCGCACCAGGCTCGCATGTCGGCCTCGAAGTGCGCCCGGTCACCGTCTTCGAACGCGTGCTCGAGCTCGTCGAACGCGGCGTCCTCCGCATCGAGCATCTCCCGGTACCTGCGCAGGAAGTGCTCGTCGACCACCCCGTTTGCCATGGGGGAACCTCCTCGGTAGGGGTCTCGATCCGCAGGTTACCGTGGCCCCATGCTCGTCGCGCTTGCCGGCGGGGTCGGTGCGGCCCGGCTGCTCTCGGGGCTCGTGCGGGCCGTCGATCCGGCCTCGATCACGGCCGTCGTCAACACCGGTGACGACGTCGTGCTGCACGGCCTGCACGTCTCGCCCGATCTCGACACGGTGACGTACACACTGGCCGGCGAGATCAACCCGGACACGGGATGGGGGCTGCGCGACGAGACGTGGCAGGCGATGGACACGGTGCGGCGCTACGGAGGCATCACCTGGTTCAACCTCGGTGACCGCGACCTCGGCACGCACCTCTACCGCACGCAGCGACTCCGCGACGGTGCGACCCTCACGCAGGCGACGGCCGAGATCGTCGCCGCCTGGGGACTGCGCCTACGCGTCCTTCCGGTGACCGACGACCGGCTCGAGACGCGCCTGACGGTCGAGGGCGAGGGTGAGATCGGCTTCCAGGAGTACTTCGTCCAGCGCCGGCACGACGTCGTCGTGACCGACGTGCGCGTCGACGGCGCCGACAGTGCGAAGCCCGGGCCCGACGTGCTGGACGCGATCACGTCGGCCGAGCGCGTGATCGTCTGCCCGTCGAACCCGATCGTGTCGATCGGTCCGTTGCTCGCCGTGCCGGGCGTGCGCGATGCGCTCGAGTCGCGCCGCGACGACACCGTCGCCGTCTCGCCGATCGTCGCCGGTGCCGCGCTCAAGGGACCAGCCGACCGGCTGCTGCGCGAGCTCGGCCACGAGTCGTCCGTCGTCGGCGTCGCCCGGCTCTACGCGCCGCTCGCGGCGGCGCTCGTGGTGGACGAGGCCGACGCCGACCTCGCCAGCGCTGTCGAGCGCGAAGGCATGCGCTGCGTCGTCGCGCCGACGGTCATGTCGTCGCCCGACGCGGCCGAGGCGCTCGCCCGGACGGTCCTCGACGCGTGACGCTGACGATCATCCCCGTCGACGGACTGCCCGAGGTCCGACCCGGCGACGTCCTCGCCGATCTCGTGTGCGACGCGACGACGCTGCAGACCGGCGACGTCGTCGTCGTCACGCAAAAGGTCGTGTCGAAGGCCGAAGGGCGGCTCGTCGCCGTCGACCCCGACGACCCGCTGTCGCACAAGCACCTCGTCGAACAGGAGTCGGTACGCGTCCTGCGCCGCCGCGGCGACCTCGTCATCACCGAGACGCGGCACGGGTTCGTGTGCGCGAACGCCGGCGTCGACCTGTCGAACGTCGAGCGCGGGTACGCGGCGCTGCTCCCGATCGACAGCGACCGCTCCGCCCGTCGCATCCGTGACGGGATCCGCGCCCGGACCGGAACTGCTGTCGGTGTGATCGTGTCCGACACGTTCGGCCGCACGTGGCGCCGCGGTCTCACCGACGTCGCCATCGGTGTTGCCGGCATCGCCGCCGTCGTCGACCTGCGGGGCACGCCCGACGCGCTCGGCCGGGAGATGCAGGTCACCGAGGTGTGCGTCGCCGACGAGATCGCCGGCGCCGCCGAGCTCGTCATGGGCAAGGCGAGCGGTGTGCCCGTCGCCGTGGTGCGCGGCGTCGATCCCTCGTGGCTGCGGGACGCGTCGGTCAAGGACGAGGTGGTCCGCCCGCCGTCCGAGGATCTCTTCCGCTAAGCGCCGCGGTCGCGGAACCAGCGCAGGACGGCGTTCGTGCCGTCGGCCAGCGTCGTCCACGGCTTCCACCCGATGTGGATGCCGGCCCGGCCGGGGTCGAGCGCGTTGCGCCGCAGCTCGCCGGGTCGGGCGGGCGCGTACGTCGCCGCCGCGTCGGCGCCGGCCTCCGACGCCATCGTGCGGTACAGCTCGTTGACGGACGTCTCCTGTCCCGTGCCGATGTTCAGGACGAGTCCGCCGCCCTTCGTCGCGGCGCGGGCGAACGCGTCGACGACGTCGTCGACGAAGACGAAGTCGCGCGTCTGCTCGCCGTCGCCGAAGATCGTGCACGCCTCGCCGCCGAGCAGGCGGGCGGCGAAGATGGCGACGACGCCGGCCTCGCCGTGCGGGTCCTGGCGGGGTCCGTACACGTTGGCGAGCGCGAGCGCAGTGAACTCGAGCTCGTGCAGCTCGCGGTAGGCCGTGAGGTAGTCGATGGCCGCCTTCTTCGACACGCCATAGGGCGACAGCGGCCGCTGGACCGCCGACTCCTTGATCGGGAGTGGCGCGTCGTCGCCGTAGAGCGTGCCGCCGCTCGCTGCGAACACGACCTTCTGCGTGCCGGCCGCGCGCGCCCCCTCGAGCACGTTGAGCGTGCCGATGATGTTCACCTCGGCGTCGAACGCCGGGCGGGCGACCGACACGCGCACGTCGGCCTGCGCCGCGAGGTGGAACACGACGTCGGGCTTTCGCCGCGCGATCAGGTCGACGAGGTCGGGCTGGCGGATGTCGAGCCGGTGGAACGTGAAGTCGTGCGCGGTGTCACCGCGCGCGCCGGCGAGGTTGTCGAGACGGCCGCTCGAGAGATCGTCGACGACGTCGACCGCGTGGCCCTCGGCCAGCAGCCGGTCGACGAGCGTCGATCCGATGAACCCCGCACCGCCGGTGACCAGTGTCTTCATCAGTGCGCCGTCGGCCCCTCGGGCACCCGGCAGCCGTCGAGCACCGCGCCGTCGGGCACGACGCAGCCGCCGGCGACGACGGAGTGACCGCCGAGCCGCGCCCCGGCGCCGACGACCGCGCCCGGGCCCACGACGCTGTCGACGACGAGCGCGCCGTCGTGCACGACCGAGCCGGGCAGGAGGACGGAGCGTCGCACCGCCGCACCCCGGTGGACGCGCGCCCCGCCCCCGACGACAGACCGCTCGATGGTCGCGCCCGATGCGACGAGCGCCGCATCGCCGATGAGGACGGGCGCCTCGAGCCCGCCGTCGACGATCGGGCGACCGACGAACCACACACCCGGCTCACGCGCGGTCGCGCTCGGGTGGGGCGGACCGGGCCGGATGCCGCCGTCGAGCAGGTCGAGGTTGGCGGTGAGGTACGTGTCGGGGCGGCCGGCGTCGAGCCAGTACGCGGGCGAGGCCATCGCGAACAGCGAGCGGTCGGCGACCATCGCCGGGAACGTCTCGCGCTCGACCGAGACCTTGCGTCCGTCGTCGATGCGAGCGAGCACGGACGGCTCGAGCACGTAGGTGCCGGCGTTGACGAGGTCGGTCGGCGCCTCGTCACGCGGCGGCTTCTCGACGAAGGCGACGACGCGTCCGTCCTCGTCCGTCGGCACGACGCCGAACGCCGACGGGTCGTCGACCTTGGTGAGCGCGATCGTCCCCTCGGCGCCACGCGCGTCGTGCAGCCCGACGAGCGCGCCGACGTCGAGATCGGTGAGCACGTCGCCGTTGACGACGAGGAAGCGCTCGTCGATGCCGGCGTGGCGGGCGGCGAAGCGGATCGCACCGGCGGTGTCGAGCGGCTCGGGCTCGACGGCGTAGTGGAGCGCGGCGCCGGCGCACCGACCGTCCGGGAACGCCTCGTGGAACGCCTGCGGCAGGTAGCCCATCGAGAGAACGACGTCGTCGACGCCGTGCTCGACGAGATGGCCGACGACGCGCTCGATCATCGTGACCTCGACGACGGGCAGCAGCTGCTTCGGGGTGGTGAGCGTCAGCGGTCGGAGCCTCGTCCCGAAACCCCCGACGAGGACGACCGCCCTCACGGGGTGGTCGTGGGTGGTGCGCTCGACGCCGTCGATCCTTCGGTCGTCGCCGGCGCCGACCCTGGCACCGTCGTGTCGCTCGACCCCGCGGTCGTCGTGCCCGTCGGGGCGAGCGTCGTCGCCGTCGACCCGCCGCCCTCGCCGGCGTTCGGGTCCTGCAGGCCCTTCACCGACGCCGGCTGTTCGAGCGTCGTGCCGGCGGGGTTGAACGAGAACGTGACGACCTTCTGGTTGCCGATGCGGATCTTGTCGATGTCGTTCGTGATGATCGTCGGTGTCTTGTCGGTGGCGCTGTCCCACCGGTAGACGGCGACGCGTCCCGGCTTGTCGCCGCACTTGTCACCGTTCTTGTACGTCTTGCCGCCGGGCAGGCGGATCTCCGTGTCGGTGACGCGGAACCCGCTGCCGTAGTCGCTCACGAACTTGCCGAGGGTGGCGTTGGCGCCCGTCTCGGCCGAGTTCGTCGCTTCGACGTGGATCAGGCCGTCGCCGTGGGTGTGGATGCCGCTGTTCACGGCCTCCGGGAGGTCGGGTTGGTACGACCCGCAGATGTTGATGCCGAACGCCTCGTGCCAGTGGTCCTCGGGGAACTCCTGGAACAGGCGGGGCCGTTCGGTGGCGCCGGCCTGGTTCTCGCCGCGTGAGACGACGATGAGCAGGACGCCGAGGAGCACGACGACGGTGATGACGGCGGGCCACAGCATCGAGCTCTGCGCCCGGCGCGCGGCCTTGCGACCTCCGCCCGCGCGTGCGGCGCGCTGGACCTTCTTGTTCGACGACTGCTTGCCCATAGACGGCGGGTCAGCGTACCGGCCCGTGGCGCGAGGGAAGCGCCAGCGACGAGCGCCAGCCGAGCGGCAAGGAGCGCAGCGACGCAGAGCGAGGCCGTGTCACGGCGCTGCCGGGGGCTTTCGCCGCAGTGCCCGCTGGGCGCAGGCGAGGACGGCCCGGACCGCCAGTCCGACACCGATGAGCGGGAGCAGCGCCCGCTTCGGTCCTCGATAGGTGTTGGCGACGAACCGGAACAGCGAGCGGTGGTGGGCGACGATCATGCGGTACGGCGCGCCCTCGCTCGACCCGCCGATGGTGTGGACGACGCGCGCCGCCGGCTCGTAGCGGACGCGCCAGCCCTTGTCGTGGAGCCGCCAGCACAGGTCGACGTCCTCGACGTACATGAAGAACGCCTCGTCGAACCCGCCGACGCTCTCGAACGCGTCCCGGCGCACGAGCATGAAGGTCCCGCTGACCCAGTCGACGTCGCGGGCGGTGTCGTGGTCCCAGTCGAGGAGCTTGTAGCGGCGGCTGAAGCGGTTGTCGGGCGAGACGTAGTGGAGGAAGGCGTGACCGAGGGCGTCGGTGAGCGACGGGAACGCGCGGGCCGACGGGTACCAGGTCCCGTCGGGGTTCTCGACTCTGGGGCTCACCACCGCGATCGCCGGCTCCGCTTCGAGCACGTCGACGAGGACCTTGAGCGCACCCGGCTCGACGACGGCGTCGGGGTTCATGATCGCGACGAGGTCGTGCGACGCGGCGACGACGCCGCGGTTGGCGGCGCGGCCGAAGCCGAGGTTGCGGCCGGTCGCGATCCACCGAGCACCGGGGTCGACCTCGGCAAGCGCCTGATGGGAGCCGTCGGTCGACGCGTTGTCGACGACGACGATCTCGTCGGCGCCGTCGACCCGCAGGCTGCGGACGCAGTCGGCGAGGTGACCGGCCGCGTTGTAGTTGACGACAACGGCACTGACGGGGCGCATCGGTGGGTGCCGCTACTCCACCCGCTTGAAGCGGTACTTCACCAACGTGGTGAGCGCGCCGAAGCCGTCGCGCCACGTGATCTTCTTGCCCTCGTCGAACTCGCGGCCGGCGTAGCTGATCGGCACCTCGTAGATGCGGTGCCCGCGGCGCAGCAGCTTCGCGGTGATCTCGGGCTCGAACTCGAAGCGGTCGGACTCGATCGTGATGCCCTCGAGCACGGTGCGGTCGAAGAGCTTGTAGCACGTCTCCATGTCGGAGAGCGTCGTGTTGTACAGCAGGTTGGTGGCGAGGCTGAGGAAGCGGTTGCCGACCCAGTGCCAGAACAGCATGTTCTTGCGCTCGCCCGTGAAGCGGCTGCCGTAGACGATGCGGGCCTTGCCCCGCATGACCGGCGTGAGCAGGCGGGGCCAGTCCTCCGGGTCGTACTCGAGATCGGCGTCCTGCACGAGGACGAGGTCGCCGCGCGCGTGCTCCAACCCGGTTCGGATCGCCGCGCCCTTTCCCTTGTTGGTCGGGTGGTTCAGGACCCGGACGGTGCTGTCCTCGAGCGCGGCGAGGACCTTCTCGGTGCCGTCGCTGCTGGCGTCGTTGACGACGACGATCTCGAGGTCGACGGGGAGCTCGACGGCCCGCATCCGTCGCAGGATCTCGGCGACCGTGTTGCGCTCGTTGAAGACCGGCACGATGACGGTGAGGAGGCGGAACGTCCGCGGCGCGTCGGTTGCAGAGCCGGCGTCCGTCATGTGAAGTGCCCCTCCAGGCTGCGGAAGTACTCGGCGGTGCGCTCGAGGCCCTCACGGAGTTGGATCGTCGGTTCCCATCCGAGCCGCGCGCGCGCCAGCGCGAGATCGGGCTTGCGCTGCGTCGGGTCGTCGACCGGCAGGTCCTCGTAGACGATCTCGCTCCGGCTGTTCGTGACCTCGAGGACCAGATGCGCGAGCTGCTCGATGGTGAACTCTCCGGGGTTGCCGATGTTGCACGGCTGGCCGGCGAGGTCGCTGTCGAGGAGGGCGAGGAACCCCTTCACCTCGTCCTCGACGTAGCAGAAGCTGCGCGTCTGGCTGCCGTCGCCGTAGATCGTGAGCGGCTTGCCGCTCAGCGCCTGGACCAGGAAGTTGCTGACGACCCGGCCGTCCTGCGGCCGCATGCGGGGGCCGTAGCAGTTGAAGATGCGCACGATCCGGACGTCGACGCCGTGGTACCGGTGGTACGCCATCGTCATCGCCTCGGCGAAGCGCTTCGCCTCGTCGTACACGCCCCGGGGGCCGATCGGGTTGACGTGCCCCCAGTACGACTCGGGTTGGGGGTGGACCTCGGGGTCGCCGTAGACCTCGCTCGTGGAGGCGAGGAAGAAGCGGGCGCCCTTGTCCTTGGCGAGGCCGAGCGTCTTGTGGGTGCCGAGGCTGCCCACCTTGAGCGTCTGGATCGGCATCTCGAGGTAATCCTTCGGCGACGCCGGGCTGGCGAAGTGCATCACGGCGTCGACGTCGCCGGGCACGTAGACGTAGTTGGTGACGTCGTGCTTCACGAACTCGAAGCCGTCGCGGCCGAAGAGGTGCTCGATGTTGCGCAGGTTGCCGGTCGAGAGGTTGTCGAGGCAGACGACCGTGTCGCCCCGGGCGAGCAGCGCCTCGCACAGGTGCGACCCGAGGAACCCCGCGCCACCGGTCACCGCGACACGCACTAGCGGCCGATCCCCTCGTACGTGAACCCCTTGCGCCGCACCGCCGCGGGGTCGAGGAGGTTGCGGGCGTCGACGACGTGGGGTTGCGCGAGTGCCGACTTCACCTTGTCGAAGTCGACCCAGCGGAAGTCGTCCCACTCCGTGAGCACGGCGAGGACCGCGGCGCCCTCGCAGGCCGCGTAGGCGTCGGCCCTCACGTCGATGCCTTCGATCGGCTTGTTGACGGCTGGATCGAAGGCCTGGATGCGGGCGCCCCGCTCGCGCAGTCGCGTGATCACCTCGAGCGATGGACTGTCGCGCAGGTCGTCGGTGCGGGCCTTGAACGTGAGCCCCCACACCGCGACGGTTGCGCCGTCCACGCTGCCGCCCGCCAGCCGCTCGATCTTCTGCGCCACGCGGTCGAACTGCTCGTCGTTGACGGCGATGACGCCCTGCAACAGGTCGAAGTCGTAGCCCGCGCCGTCGGCGATGTGGATCAGCGCTCTCGAATCCTTCGGAAAACAGGACCCACCCCATCCCGGGCCGGGCTTGAGGAACTCGAAGCCGATGCGCTTGTCGTAACCCATCCCCAGCACGACTTCCCGCACGTCGGCGCCGACGGCCTCGCACACGTTCGCGATCGCGTTGACGAACGACACCTTCGTCGCGAGGAACGCGTTCGACGCGTACTTGATCGTCTCCGCCGACGCCGGGTCGGTGACGATCAGCGGCGCCTGGATGCCACTGAACAACCCGGCGACCCGGATCGCGGCATCGGAGTGTTCGGAGCCGATGACGATCCGGTCGGGGTGGAGGAAGTCGTGGACGGCAGAACCCTCGCGGAGGAACTCGGGGTTCGACACGACGTAGACGTCGTCACGACCGAGCACGCGCTCGACGACACGCGTGGACCCGACCGGCACGGTCGACTTGTTCACGACGACGGCGCCCGATGGCAGCACCGGTGCGATCTCGCG
>DASSOZ010000133.1:0-24734 GCA_035700105.1 Acidimicrobiales bacterium | reverse complement strand
CAGCTGGCCGTCGAGCCCGGCGAAGGCGCGCGCCCACTTCTCGGTCGCGCCGAAGACGACTGCGTAGGGCAGGTACTCGGAGAACAGGTTGGCCCGCTCGGCGAACTGCGCCCGGTCCTTCTCCGACTCGTCGATGAAGCGGCGGAACCCGAGCGTGCGCACGAGGACACTGCGGCCCTTCGCCGTGCGGCGGGGCATCCAGTGGGCGGCGGCGAGCAGCACGATCGCGCTCACGACGAGCGGGATGCCGAGCAGCCCGAGCTTCAGCTGCGCGAGCCCGAAGGTGGCGAGCCCGGCGAGCACCACGGCGACGACACCCACGCCCACCCACATCGCCCGCACGTGGTCGGGGCGGCGGCGAAACCACCCGCGCTCGACGACGTCCTGGTAGAGCGCCGACTGCACGGTCCGCAGGTGCGACGCGAACGTGTTCTTCAGGTCGGAGAGCTTCACCTCGCTGCGGCCGGCGAACAGCGCGTCGAGCAGCATCGACTCGTACGGCACCAGCTTCCCGTCCGGCTCCTTCGTCTGCACGAGGTTCCAGTCGGGCTTGCCGAACAAGCCCTGCTTCGACAGCTCCTCGATGCGCAGATACCCGCGCACGGCGAGGTCGACGATCGTGGCGGTGACGTCGAGGGGGTTGGCGACCTCGTCGACGATCGTGCCGACCTGACCGGGGCGGATGCGGTCGGGCGGCTCGAACTCGACGGGCACGGCGCGGTCGGCGAACAGCGGTGCCGGTTCGTCGACGCCGGTCTCGTTGCCGAGTGCGACGTCGACGGGCGAGCCGAGGTAGCGCCGGTCGCGTCCGCTGCGCCACGCCAGCAGCGACACCCCGCCGACACCGAGGACGAGCAGCGCGAGCGCGCCGCCGATCGTGCCGGCGTTGCGGGTGAACGCGTTGTCGAGCGTCAGCCGCTCGTCGAGGATCGGCGTGGGCTCCGGTGACACCGCGCCCTTCGGCACGGCGACGACCACCGTGAACGCCTCGTGCGGACCGAGCGCCGGCTGCGTGAACTGCGCGGTGCCGCCGCCCGTCAGCGCGCCTGCGCACGGCAGGCTCGACCCCGTCGGTCCGGCGAAGCACGCGACGCGCGTGATGTCGACGCGCTGCGGTGCGTGCACGGTGACATGCGGCTCGCTGACCGGGACGTCCCAGTCCGCGCCGATCGCGTTCCAGTAGAGCTCGTCGTGGTCCTCGAACGCGTTCAGCGCGCCTTCGATCCGGTACGTGATCGTGTAGGTGTGCGCGCCGGTGGTCGTGCGGTTCGCGTCGCCGATCTTGATGCGCGTCCGCCCCCCGGCGATCGAGTCGGTCGTGTACCTCGCCGACGCGTCGCCGGTCGCGGTCACCGAGTCGACGTGCAGCCGGTAGACCCGGTCGTGGTCCGTGTCGTAGCGCAAGCGGGTGGGGACGTCGCGGAAGATCCCGTGCCGGGCGGTCGCTCCGAAGTCGTAGTCGATCGCCTCGACGACCCGCAGGGTGCCGTCGCGCTCGATGGCGATGTCGACCCGGTAGCCCCGGATCGCCTCGCCCCCCGTCTGGGCCGCGGCCGGCCCGGCCGTCACCGGCGCCAGCGTTACGAACGCGAAGGCGACGAAGGCGAGCAGCCGGCGCATCGGCCCGACCGTACGCGACGGACCCTTCCGCTTGCGCCACATCGAGTGTAATGATGTAACGATGCAATCAACGCAGCAGGAGCTGGGCGGCTGGTTCGCCGGCCGCGTCCCCGACGGGTGGTTCACCGCCGCGCCGTCGGTCGACGTCGACCCCGACGAGATCCTCGTCGTGGGCGACGTCGCCGAGCCGCCGTATCCCGACGACGCCGACGACCGGACGAAGGCCGCGGCCCGGGCGGGACGGGCCAAGCAGTTCCGCGAGGACACCCGCGCCGCCCGCATGCGCATCGCCGACGAGGCCGAGCACCGGTTCGGCCGCAAGGTCTCGTGGGGCGTCACCTGCGGCGTCGACCGGTACGTGTTCACCAACGCCAGCGTCCCCGTGATGACCCGCCTGCGCATGCAGGATCGCCGGGTCCTCGACACGCTCATCGAGGGCGGCGTCGCCCGCAGCCGCAGCGAGGCGCTGGCGTGGTGCGTCCGCCTGGTCGGCGAGCACGAGGCCGAGTGGCTCGACCAGCTGCGAGACGCCCTGGGCGCGGTCCAGCAGGTGCGTGACGCAGGTCCCAGGAGCCGGGGGAATCGGTAGTCCCCCACCGTCGTTACCTTGACAGTTCGCTTGTCAAGAAAGGTGAGAGGCCGAAACTCCCATGGCTGATCTCGACACTCTGACCCTCCCCGTCCTCCCGCTGTCCACCGGCGTCGTCCTGCCGTCGATGGTGGTCACGATCGCCCTCGAGACCGACGAGGCCCGCGCCGCGGCCGACGCCGCCGGCGAGGGCGGCCAACTGCTGCTCGTCCCCCGCCTCGAGGGCCGCTACGCCCGCGTCGGCACCGTCGCCTCGATCGAGGAGGCCGGCGCCCTCCGCAACGGCCTGCGGGCCCTCGTCGTGCGCGGGCTGCACCGGGCGACGATCGGCGCCGGCGTCCCCGGCACCGGCCGGGCGCTGTGGGTCCAGGCCGAGCCCGTCGACGAGTCGGCGTCGGCGGCGACCGATCGCGCCCAGCAGCTCGCCCGCGAGTACAAGGCCGTCATCGAGAACATCCTCGAGGCGCGCGGCGCGCTCGCCATCGTCGAGTCCGTCCGCGGCGTCACCGACCCCAGCGCCGTCGCCGACCTCTCCGGCTGGTCGCCCGACCTGTCCGTGGAGCAGAAGGTCGAGATCCTCGAGACCGTCGGCGTCGAGGCGCGGCTCGAGAAGATCCTGGAGTGGGCGAAGGAGACCCTGGCCGACCTGTCGCTGAAGGAGCAGATCCGCAAGGACGTCTCCGAGGGGATGGAGAAGACGCAGCGCGAGTTCCTGCTGCGCCAGCAGATGGCCGCGATCCGCAAGGAGCTCGGCGAGGACGGCCACGAGGACGTCGTCGAGTCGTACCGGGAGAAGGCCGAGCGCGAAGGCGTGCCCGAGCACGTGCGCGAGGCGATCCTTCGCGAGGTCGACCGGCTCGAGCGGACGCCCGAGCAGAACGTCGAGCACGGCTGGATCCGCACGTGGCTCGACACGATCACCGAGCTGCCGTGGGGCGTGAAGGCCGACGACAACCTCGACATCGCCGCGGCGCGCGAGATCCTCGACGCCGACCACACCGGTCTCGACGACGTGAAGGAGCGCATCGTCGAGCACCTCGCCGTCCGCAAGCGGCGCGCCGAGCGCGGCCTCGGTGTCGTCGCCGGCGCCGGCGGGCGCGGCTCTGGCGCCATCATCACGCTCGTCGGTCCACCGGGTGTCGGCAAGACGTCGCTGGGTGAGTCCGTGGCGCGCGCGATGGGGCGTCCGTTCGTGCGCGTCGCGCTCGGTGGTGTGCGCGACGAGGCGGAGATCCGCGGGCACCGGCGCACGTACGTCGGCGCCATGCCCGGCCGCATCGCGCGTGCGATCAAGGAAGCGGGCGCGATGAACCCGGTGCTGATGCTCGACGAGGTCGACAAGCTCGGCAACGACTGGCGCGGCGATCCGTCGTCCGCGCTGCTCGAGGTGCTCGATCCCGCGCAGAACCACACGTTCCGCGACCACTACCTGGAGGTCGACCTGGACCTGTCGGACGTGCTGTTCGTCGCGACGGCGAACGTCATGGAGACGATTCCCGGGCCCCTGCTCGACCGCATGGAGCTGGTCCGCCTCGACGGCTACACCGAGGACGAGAAGGTGGCCATCGCCCGCGACCACCTGCTGCGCCGCCAGCTCGAGCGCAACGGACTCGACGCGCTCGAGGTCACCGTGTCCGACGACGCGCTGCGGTCGATCGTCGTCGACCACACGCGTGAAGCCGGCGTGCGTTCGCTCGAGCGCGAGCTCGGCAAGCTCCTGCGCAAGGTCGCGACGAAGCTGTCGTCGGGCGACGCCGCGCCGCCGGTTTCGGTATGCGCCGACGACGTCCGCACGTACCTCGGCCGGCCGCGCTTCTTCTTCGAGGCCGCCGACCGGACGTCGGTGCCCGGCGTCGCGACGGGATTGGCCGTCACCGGCGTCGGCGGTGACGTGCTGTTCATCGAGGCGACGTCCATGCCCGGGGAGCCGGGCCTCACGCTCACCGGTCAGCTCGGCGACGTCATGAAGGAGTCGGCGTCGATCGCGCTGTCGTACGTGCGGTCACACGCTCGCGAGTTGGGCATCGACGAGTCGGCGTTCGAGGGCCGGCGCTTCCACGTCCACGTGCCCGCGGGCGCGGTGCCGAAGGACGGACCGTCGGCGGGCGTCACGATGACGACCGCGCTCGTCTCGCTGCTCACCGGACGGCCGGTGCGCTCGACCGTCGGGATGACCGGCGAGGTGACGCTGCAGGGACGGGTGCTGCCCATCGGCGGGGTGAAGCAGAAGGTGCTCGCCGCGCACCGCGCCGGACTCACCGATGTGATCGTCCCCGCTCGCAACGAGGCCGACCTCGACGACGTGCCCGAGGCGGTGCGCGACGAGATGACGTTCCACGTCGCGTCGGACATCGGGCACGTCCTCGACGTCGCCCTGGAGCCGGCGGCGCAGGCCGCCGACCGGGCCGCCTGACCTTCGGGCTACAGCTGGGTGGGTGCGCTTGCCGGCGCCTCGATCGAGGCGAGCGCATCCGCCGAGCGCAGCCGCTTCGACGTCTGCATGAGCAGGCGCTTGGCGACGACCGGCACGGCGTCGACGAGCGCGTCCAGCACGTGACCCTCGAACACGACGAGGCGCGTGGGCAGCACGGTCGTCACGGTGGCCGCCCGGGCGCCGCCGTCGAGCAGCGCCATCTCGCCCACCGTCGTGCCCGGGCCCGCCGACGCCAGCTCGTGACCGTTCGACGTGACCGACGCCAGGCCCTCGGCGATGACGAAGAAACCGTCCGCCGCCTCGCCCTCACGCATCAGCACCGTTCCCGCCGGCACCCGCCGCTCGGTCGCCAGCTTGGCGATCCGCCGCAGGTCGCTCTTCGAGCACGCCGCGAACAGGTTGACGTTGCCCAGCAGCTCTTCGTTGACCATGCCGCCGTTGTCGCGTGCCGGTAGGGCGTTTACAACCGTTTGTGCCGGTTGTCACCAGTTGCATCGGTCACACGCGCCGACGCACGCTTGCAAGCAGGAGGTGGCGGCCGGTGGCGGACGACGAATCTGCGCTCGACGAGCTCTTCGTCGCGGGCGCGTCGTTCCACGAGCCGACCGCGCGCGAGCGGGCGGCGGCGGCGCGCGCCGCGACGCGCGACGCGCGCCGGCAACGCGGCCGGGCACGACGGTTCAGCGTGCGGGCGCGCGCCGGGCGGCTCGTGACGTACGCCGTCGTCATCGGTGTCGTCGGCGCGACATGGTGGTCGATGAGCCGTTCGCACGAGGCGGAGCTGCCCGACCGACCGAGCCGGCTGCGCGTGCTGTACGCGTCCCTGAAGGATGCACCCCTCGACGCGTCGGTCGTGCCGGCGATCCGCAACGAGGTCGGCGTCGTCCAGCAGTGGTTTGCGTCGCAGACCGGTGGGCGCGAGCTCGATGTCGTGACGGACCGTGACGACGCGGTCGACGTCGGCGGGACGACGCTCGACCTCGAGGCGGCGCGGCTGCGCGACCGCGCTGACGCGTCGTCGCTCGTGATCGACGCGTTCCGCAGCCGCATCGAGGACGAGCCGGGCGCGCTGCTGCTCGTCTTCGTACCGGTGCGCTTCGACCGGCAGGTCCGGTGCGGCGAGGGATCGCAGGCAACGATCGCCATCGTGTGGATCGGTTCGTGCGGCGAAGAGCCGGCGACGACCAGCCGCACGCTCGGCGACGGGACGACGCTCACGATCGCGCACGAGCTCGTCCACGCCCTCGGCGCGGTCGCGCCGTGCGCGCCGAACTACGGCAGCAACGGGCACGTCATCGACGACCCGCACGACCTCATGTACGACGGCGATCTCCCGGCGGCGACGCCGATCGCGCTCGACCCCGGGCACGACGACTACTGGAAGTCCGGCAGCCGCGAGTGCGCCAGCGACATCAGCGACCACCCGATCTGGCGGAAGGCGTGAGGAATAGTTTGTTAGGCTAAGTAGTTGTGCGAGGGGTGAAGAGCGCGACCGACGCGACGATCGACGTCGCATCCCCCAGCGAGCTCGCCTCCCGGCTCCGGCTCGCCATCACCCGGCTGTCCCGCCGGCTCCGCCAGCAGGCGGCGTCCGGTGACGTGTCGCCGTCACAACTGGCGACGCTGGCGACCATCGAGCGCCACGGCCCGCTGCCGCTCGGCGAGCTGGCGCAACGAGAGCGCGTCCAGCCGCCGACCATGACGCGCATCGTCGGGGCGCTCGAGGACGCTGCGCTCGTCGCACGCCACGCCGACGACTCCGACCGCCGGGTGACCCGCATCGCGGTCACGCCGGCGGGCACGAAGTACCTCGCCAAGCACCGCAGCCGCAAGGACGTGTTCCTGACCCGCAGGCTGGCCGAGCTGTCGCCGGCGGAGTCGGCCACGCTCCTCGACGCGCTGCCGATCCTCGAGCGGCTCGTGTCCGACGACCAGGACGCCCGCGACCCCGCCGAGGAGGGCCGGCCTTGACCCGCCGGGTCAGGGGCGCCGCCGGGTCCACGTTCCGCTCGCTCAAGGTTCGCAACTACAAGCTCTTCTTCTTCGGCCAGCTCGTGTCCGTCAGCGGCACCTGGATGCAGCAGGTCGCTCAGGACTGGCTGGTGCTGAAGCTGTCCGACAGCGGTACGGCCGTCGGCATCACCACCGGCCTGCAGTTCCTGCCGATGCTGCTGTTCGGCATGGTCGGCGGGATCATCGCCGACCGGCGCGACAAGCGCCGTGTCCTGCTCGCCACACAGACGACGGCCGGCCTGATCGCGCTGGCGATGGGCGTGCTCGTGATGTCGGGCCACGTCGCGCTGTGGCACGTGTACCTCCTCGCCTTCCTGCTCGGCTGTGTCACCGCAGTCGACAACCCGACACGGCAGGCGTTCGTCACGGAGATGGTCGGGCCCGACGAGGTCACCAACGCCGTCGGTCTCAACTCGGCGACGTTCAACGCGGCCCGCGTCGTCGGCCCCGCGGTCGCTGCGATCGTCATCCAGGTGTCCGGCATCGCACCGGCGTTCTTCGTCAACGCCGCGTCGTACCTCGCCGTGCTCGCCGGCCTGCACGCGATGCGACCCGAGGAGCTGTTCCGCCAGGCGCCGGCACCCCGCTCTGCGGGACAGATCCGCGAGGGCCTGCGCTACGTGTGGGCGACACCCGAGCTGCGGTCGACGATCGCGCTCGTGCTCGTCGTCGCCACGTTCGGGATGAACCTGTCGGTGGTGCTGCCGCTGCTCGCCCGTTTCACGTTCCACGGGACGGCCGGCACGTACGGGTTGCTGATGTCGACGATGGCGGTCGGCTCGCTCGGCGGCGCGCTCGTCGCCGCCAACCGCACACGTATCGACCCACGACTGCGTGTCGCCACCGCCGGCGTGTTCGGCGCACTGTCGATGCTGACCGCGGCGGCACCGACGCTGTGGCTCGCCGCGGTGCTGCTCGTGCCGACCGGCGCGGCGGCGATCACGTTCATGGCGCTGTCGAACTCGACCCTGCAGCTGTCGTCGGCGGCGCACATGCGGGGCCGGGTGATGGCGCTGTACGCGCTCGTCTTCCTCGGCAGTACGCCGATCGGTGGACCGCTCATCGGGTGGCTCTCGGAGGTGTGGAGCCCGCGGTGGAGCTTCGCGTTGGGCGGGGCGATCACCGTCGTCGGCGCCGCCGTGACATGGCTGCGGCTGCCGAAGCCGGCAGTCGTCACGCCGCGGCGACCGATCGCCCGGCGCGCGCTCACCCGCGTGGCATGGTGGGCGTAGACACCATGGACGACCAGCTCCGGTTCTTCTTCCTCCTCGGCAGTGCGCTCTGCTTCCTGCTCGCCGTCTTCGGCGGGACGAAGCGGGGCCGCATCCTGCAACCCGAGGCGCTCGTCCCGCTCGGGCTGCTGCTGTGGGTCCTGCCGACGCTGTGGGACGTGTACGAGAAGGCGTTCTGAGTCAGCCGCCGTAGTTCATGCGGGTGTCCTCCATGCGGAGCACCTCGGTGTCCTCGTCCTGCTGGAAACCGCAGTCGACGACCTCGCCGAAGAAGATCGTGTGGTTCCCGATGTCCTTCGTGTCGCGGACCTCGCAGTCGAGAAAGGCGACGGCCTGGTCGAGCACGGGTGTCCGCGTCACGACGCTGTCGTGGAACGGGAAGCCGTTGAGCGTGCTGTGCTCGACGTCGACCTCCACCGGCTTGGTGAACTTGCGCACGATCGCCCGGTCCTCGCGGCTGATCAGGTTGAGCGTGAACGTGCGACCCTCGGCGATGAGCTCGTGCGTAGACGCGTCGGCCTCGACACCGATGGCGATCCACTTCGGGTCGAAGCTCATCTGTGACGCCCAGTTCAGGGTCATGCCGTTGCGCCGGTCGCCGGCGCGGCTGCCGACGACGTAGAGCCCGCTGGGCATCTTCCACAGGACCCGGCGGCGGAGCTTGTCGTACTCGTCCGGGTCGGTGCCGGGCGGGAACGGGCCGACGGGGCCTTCCTTCACGGGCATGGCGTCCGACGCTAGGTCAGGGCCGTCGGCGCTAAAGCGGCGGGGCCGGATTGTCGATGGTGGGAAGGGCGCCGTACGGCGTTCGGCCTGCATCACGGGGAGAGTTGCCATGCCGGTGAATCCGTTCGCGCTGACCGAGGGCGTGCCGACCGGGCGCGTCGGCGATCGCCTCGTCCAGGCCCGGCGGCAGGCCGGCATGGGACGGTGGCACGCGTCCCGCACGGCGCAGGTGTCGCGCTCGAACCTCGTTCGCATCGAGCGGGGCCGCATGCGGCCGCCGGACGGGACAGTGATCGCGCTGTGCCGGACGTACGACGTGGCCGTGTCGTGGCTCGTCCCCGAGCGGTCGGGCAACGAGGTCGTCGTGGGCGGTGGGCGCATCGAGGTCGCCGGCCGCACACGGATGCTGACCGGTGCCGACGGCGACCACGCCGTGGAGGCCGTGCTCGGCTCGTACCTGGCCATCGTGCGCGAGCTGCGCGGCGTCGCCGCCGGCGGCGTCGTGTCACTGCGCGACGAGGACCTGGTCGCCCTCGCCCGTGCGCTCGGCGACACGCCGTCCGAGGTCGAAGCCCGCCTCGTCGATCTGATGAAGCTGAGCCGCGAGGAGGCGCGTGCCGTCCGGCGTGAGCTCCTCAAGCGGCGTGTCGCCGTGCCGGCGGCCGGCCTGCTGCTCGCGACGGCTGCGGTGACCGGCTCGCTCGACGGCGGCTCCGGCGGCGCGGCCGACCGCGCCGCGGGCGGGACGTTCGCCGGCGCCCGCGCCGAACACACCGTCGACCACGGCGTCGCCGGTGACGCCGGCGCCGGCGGGACGCTCGGCGCGTCGACGACGGGCGGTTCGGAGCGTGCAGGCACGTCGTCGACCAGCGGCGCGGGCTCGGCGGAGAACGTGTCGGTCGACGGCGGCGACGACGTCGCGATCGGGGATGCGGTGTCCTTCGTGCGCGACACGCCTGCGCCGGCTCCTCGCGTCGCGATCCCGCTCCCCTCCGTCTCCGAGACGCCCGCCGCCGGCGGTTCGGTCGACACCCCCGCCGCGCCGGCCGCGCCGGCGACGCCGGACGCGCCGCAGTCCGACGGTGGGATCACGGTCACCGATCCCGGCACCGGTGGCACGCCGGACGGCACGAACGGCGGCGACTCCGGGACGGTCGATCCCGGCACGGGTACGGGCGGCGGCACGAACGGCGGCGCCGGCCACGACAACGCCCACGGTGGCAACGACAACGCAAACCCCAACGCGGCCGACGGCAGCACCAACGGCGGCGGGGCCGGTGGCAACGGTGCCGGCGGCGGGGCCGGTGGCAACGGTGCCGGCGCCGGCGCCGGTGGGGTCGCCAACGAGACCGGCAACGGCGCCGCCGGCGAGAACGCCCACGGCGCGAACGACAACGCCAACGACAACGCCGCTGACGCCGGCACCGGGTCCAACGGCGGCGCCGGTACGGACGCGAACGAACGTGGCAACGGCGCGGCCGGCGACAACGCGCACGGCGCGAACGACAACGCCAGCGACAACGCGGGAGACGGCGGCGTGAACGGCACCGGGTCCAACGGCGGCGCCACCGGCGTGACCAACGACGCGCCTGGCGATCCGGGCGTCGGGGGCGCCGGTGGGAACGCCCACGGCGGGAACGAGCACGCCAGCGGCAACGCCGCCGACGGTGCGAGCAACGGCGGTGGCGGCAGCGAGAGCACCGGCGCGGCGTCGCCGTCGTCGAACGGCAACGGCGCGTCGAACGCGCACGGCCGCCCGTAGCCGACCGACCTCCCGGGCGGCTACCGCTACAGGCCGAGCAACCGGGCCGCGTCGGCACACGACGCGACCGGGCGGCCGGCCGCTGCGCACAACGCGACCGCCTCGTCGACGAGCTCGACGTTCGTCGGCGTGCGTTCGCCGCCGTAGAACTCCAGCCCCACGTGGAGGTGCCCGCCGGCGTCGAGCGCGAGGCGAGCGACGTCGCTCGCGATCACGTCGCCGCCGACGACCGACACGGCCCACGTGATCGACGTCCCGTCGAGCAGCTCGAGGTACGCGGACAGCCCTGCCGGCGTCGGTGGCAGGCCGAACGGCGCGCCCATGTAGCCGCGGTCGGTCGACAGGTACAGCTTCACGAACGTCCCGGTCGGCAACTGTCCGGCGCGCTCGTACGCGACGACGACGCGAAGGAACCCCGGCTCGTAGATGGCGATGTTCGGTCCGATGCCGAGCGATCGACACAGCGCGAACGCCGACGCGATGTCGTCGAACGAGTTGGCGTAGACGAAGCCGCCGCGTGGCAACCCGTCACCGTCGACGCCACCGAGGTTGACCGAGCCCGGGTCGACGACGCCGAAGCGCAGCGTCGTCAACTGGGCCAGCGGCGCGAGGTGGTCGAGCCGCGGCTTGCCGCCCGGTCCGGGGTTGACCGTCGGGTACAGGAGAGCGTCGGGTCGCCGTCCGAGGATCGGACGCCAGCACTCGGCGTACCGCGCCGCCGCGTCCGGGCCGCTCAGCCCGGCACCGCCGTCGATGTGGTTGTGGACGATCGCGGCGCCGGCATCGAAGCAGGCCAGCCCGTCGGCGGCGATCTCGTCGGCGTCACGTGGCACGTGCGGGTTCTGCCGCTTCGTCGTCACACCGTTGATCGCCGCTTCGATGATGACGGGATCGTCGCTCACGGCCGGACGCTAGATGGCTCCGCGAACGGCCCGCGGTACCCTCACGGGCGGGCATGGGGTCATCGGCTGTTCGCGATCACGAGTTGGATCCGGCACCCGTCCGGGTGCTGATCGTCGACGATCACGCGGTGTTCGCCGACGGGCTCGCGGCGTTGCTGTCGAGCGAACGCGGCGTGGCGGTCGCCGGTGTCGCGCGCGGCGTCGCGGAAGCGGGCGCGCTGGCAGCGAAGACCCAACCCGACGTCGTGCTCATGGACTACGAGCTGCTCGACGGCACGGGCGTCGAGGCAACGGACGCGGTGCTCGCCCGGTGCCCCGCTGCGTCGGTCGTCATGCTGACGTCGTTCAGCGACGACGCCGTGCTGCTCGCGGCGATCGAGGCAGGCTGCTCGGGCTTCATCACGAAGCACCGCGCCGGGCACGAGGTCGTCGCCGCCGTGCGCAGCGCCGCGGCAGGCGAGGTGCTGATCTCGCCCGCGCTGCTCGCCCGGCTCCTCCCGCGCCTGCGCCGCGAGCCGCTGCGGGCGGCATCGAAGCTGACGGCCCGCGAGCTCGAGGTCCTCGAACTGCTCGCGGAGGGGTTGTCGAACCACGCCATCGCCGACCGGTTGTCGGTGTCGCACAACACGGTGCGCAACCACGTGCAGAACCTCCTCACCAAGCTGCACGCCCATTCGAGGCTCGAAGCCGTCGCCACCGCGGTGCGCCAGGGGCTCATCGAGCGCCGGGCGCCCGGTTAGGCACGGCGCGCCCGCGCGGACAGTTGGTGACAGCAGCCGGTTCCCAGCCGGTCGACCGGTGTCGTACGCTGCGACCGACGCGGCCGGGCCGACCGGTGCCGCCACACCGGGGCCGGCCCGGCCGTGTCCACTTCCGCTGACATGTGTGGCAGGTTCGTCGTCGCCAGTCCCCCGCTGCTCCTCGCCGAGCACTTCACGGTCGACGAGGTGCGCCTCGACGTCGACGGCGACGGTGCGCCGGCACCCAACTACAACGTCGCGCCGACCGATCGCGTCATCGCCGTCGCGACGCACGGCGGGCGGCGACTGCTCGGCGCGTTCCAGTGGGGATTGGTCCCGTCGTGGGCGCCCGATGCCGGCGGTGGCGCACGGCTCATCAACGCACGCGCCGAGACGGTGACGGAGAAGCGGGCGTTCCGCGACGCGTTCGCTCGGCGGCGGTGCATCGTCGCTGCAGACGGGTTCTACGAGTGGCGACTCACGGCCGGAGGGCTGAAGCAGCCCGTGTTCATCTCGGCAGCGAGCGGCGCGCCGCTGGCGTTCGCCGGACTGTGGGAGGTGTGGCGCGACCGGCGTCTCGGCCAGGATGCACCGCCGCTGCGGACGTGCACCATCGTGACGACGACGGCGAACTCGACGCTCTCGCCGCTGCACTCACGCATGCCCGTGGTGCTCCCGAGGTCGACGTGGGCGACGTGGCTCGATCCGGCGGTGACCGACACCGGCGAGCTCTCGTCACTGCTCGTTCCGCTGGATGACGCCGGAGACGGTGCGCTCGTGCTGCGCGATGTGTCCCGTGCGGTGAACGACGTCCGTAACAACGGGCCGCAGCTGCTGGACCCCGTCGCGTGAGGGGCGAGCGGGAGCGTCCGTACATCGCCGTCATCGGCGGCGATTCCCCGGACGACGACTCGACCGCGACCGTGGCCGAAGCCGTCGGCCGCCTCGTCGCGGAGGCGGGCGGCGTCGTCGTGTGCGGCGGACTCGGCGGGGTGATGGCGGCGGCGTGTCGCGGCGCGAAGTCCGCCGGTGGGGTCACGGTCGGTGTCCTGCCCGGGACCGATCGTCGAGACGCGAACGAATGGGTCGACGTCGCGCTGGCGACGGGTCTCGGCGAGGCGCGCAACGTCCTCGTCGTGCGGGCGGCCGACGCCGTCGTCGCCGTCGGCGGCGAGTTCGGGACGCTGTCCGAGCTCGCGTTCGCGCTCAAGACCGGGGTGCCCGTCGTCGGCATCGGCACGTGGCAGCTGGCGCGTCGAGGTCAGCCCGTGTCGGCGTACGCCGAGGCGAGCTCGGCCGACGATGCCGTGCGGCTCGCGATGGCGATGATCGCTCGCTGAGCGGCGTCCGTTCTGCGACGATTGCGCCCGTGCAGGGGGCGCCGGAGACGAAGTACGTCGCGGTCGACGGCGCCGACGTCGCGTACCAGGTCGTGGGCGACGGCCCGTTCGATCTCCTGTACTTCGCCGGGCTCGGCAGCCACGTCGACCTTCTCTGGGACTACCCGCCGAGCGCCGCGTTCTTCGGGAAGCTGGCGTCCTTCAGCCGGCTGATCCTGTTCGACCGGCGTGGCGCGGGCGCGTCGGACGCGGTGCCGCACACCGCCATCTCGACCTGGGACGCGTGGAGCGACGATGCCCGCGCCGTGCTCGACGCCGCCGGCTCGTCGGACGCGGCGATCTTCGCCGAGTCCGACGCCGGGCCGATCGCGGTGATGTTCGCGGCGACGCACCCCGAGCGCGTGCAGGCGCTCGTGCTCGCCAACACGACCGCGCGTTACCTCCGTGACGACGACTACCCGATCGGGATCGCGCCCGAAGCCGTCGACGTGATGGTCGAGGGCATCGGCGCGACGTGGGGCACGCCGGCATCGGTGCTCGCGGTGCAGCGTGACGCCCCCGCCGAGCTCGTCGACTGGACGGCGAAGCTCTTGCGGGCATCGGCCACGCCGCGACGCGCCGCCGCGCAGTACCGCTACATGCTCGAGACGCTCGACGTGCGCGACGCCCTCGCGCTCGTCCAGGCGCCGACCCTGGTGCTGCACAGCGACGGCCACCCACTGCTGTCGGTGGCGCACGGCCGGTACCTCGCCTCGCACATCGATCGGGCGCGACTCGTCGAGCTGCCCGCCGACGAGACGTACTTCTCCGCCGAGGGCTACGCCCGGGTCACCGACGAGATCGCGGGGTTCCTCACCGGGCGGCGCCCACCGGTCGAAATCGACCGCCTGCTCACGACCGTGCTCTTCACCGACATCGTCGACTCCACGGCGCGCGCCGCGTCGCTCGGCGATTCGAGGTGGCGGTCACTCCTCGACGCGCACGACCACGCCGTACGTGACGAGCTCGCCCGCTTCCGGGGCCGCGAGATCAACACGACCGGCGACGGCTTCGTCGCGTCGTTCGACAGTCCCACCCGCGCCATCCGCTGCGCACGCGCCATCGTCGCCGCCGCCCGCCGGTTGGGCATCGAGGTGCGGTGCGGGTTGCACTCGGGCGAGTGCGAGGTCCGAGGCGACGACCTCAGCGGCATCACCGTGCACGTCGCCGCCCGAGTCGGCGCGCTCGCGCACGCCGCCGAGGTGCTGGCGTCGTCGACCGTGCGCGACCTCGCGGCCGGCTCGGGCGTGGTGTTCGCGTCCCGTGGCGAGCAGAACCTCAAGGGCGTGCCCGGCACGTGGAGCCTCTTCGCCGCCGAGGTGTGACGGAGGCGTCCGGGCCGCGACGCGCCGGATCGCTCGTTGCTAGTCGGCGGTTGCGTCGGACCTGCCGCTCGTCTGCACCATCGCGACCGCGGGTTCACCCTCGTCGGGCAGGCGCGCCTCGCTGGGGTCGTCGGCGCCCGCGGCGCGCAAGACCCAACTCCTCGCGGTGGCGTTGCGGGATCCGTACGCCCGCCTCACCGGTATGAACATCGCCAGGGTGATCTGGCGTGTGCCCTCGCAGAGGTGCACCTCGAACGTGTCGCTGGCGCCGGTGATCCACAGCGTGTCGATCGGCAGCGGTTCGTCGCGGCTGCGCGAGATGGCGATCGCCTCCCGGTACGCGCACCGGAGGATGCGGTCGACGTCCTCACCGGCCCGCCAGCCGCGCGTCGAGTTCTCGACCGCGTCGGGTGGCAGCTCGCCGGTCTCGACGAGTCGGGACGCGGCCTCCGACAACGGCGCGTCGTTCGCGAGCAACTCGAGCGACCGATCGAACGCGGCGTCGAGCTCGTCGCCCGCACCGCCGAACAGCTCGTCGAGGACCTCCGCGGCGGTGCTCTTGTACACAGCGCGATCCGGCATCCCCAGTCCCCCTTCTTCGGCGCCGGGACGCTAGGCGACGAGCGCGGCAGACGTCACGGTGCCGTCGCCACGGTCCAAGATGTGCCGGTGCCCCGGGGGAATCACGACATGGCTGGCGACCGCCAGACGTTCTGGCAGCGGCGCGCGCTGAAGTCGCTCGTGAAGCACGCCCGTACGCGCGGCGGCGAGCCGTTGGGCCCCCACGACTGGCAGGCGTACTTCGAATGGGCCGCGCAGCCACGCAACCGCGTCGTCAAGCGAATGATGCGCGCGCTCCCGTCGACCCCGCGGTGCGGGTTCTGCGGTGCGCCCTTCCACGGGTTCGGCGGCCGGCTCGTGCGACCGCTGGGCTACCGGCCGTCGCGCAAGAACCCTGCGATCTGCGCGGTGTGTGTCGAGCTCGCGCCCCCCGGCGGCCTGACGACCGACATCGGCGTCCTGTTCGCGGATCTGCGCGGCTTCACGACGCGCGCCGAGTCGCTCTCGCCCGCGGAGGCGAGCGCCCTGCTCCGCCGCTTCTACGCCTGCGCCGAGGCCGTGCTCTTCCCGGAGGCGCTGATCGACAAGCTCATCGGCGACGAGGTGATGGCGCTGTACATCCCCTTCGCTGTTCGGCGGACGGCGCACCTCACCGCCGACGACGACGCCGCCCGCGTTGCGTCGGTGATGGTCGAGCACGCCCGCCGGCTCCTCGAGCGCATCGGCTACGGGACGGCCGACGGTCCCGCGTTCGACGTCGGCATCGGCATCGACTACGGCGAGGCGTTCGTCGGCAACATCGGCGACACCGCGGTGCACGACTTCACCGCCGTCGGCGACGTCGTCAACACCGCGTCACGCCTCCAGGGTTGCGCCGCCAGCGGCGAGGTCGTCGTCTCCGCGCGGTGCGCCCGCCACCTCGCCTCGCCGCCGAGCGACGTGGTCGAGAACATCGCGGTGAAGGGCAAGCAGGAGCCGGTGGCGGCCCACCGGCTCCGCTGGTTCGCCGACTGACGCGCAGCCGGTCGGTCCAGTCGTTCGTCGTCGTCGGTCGTGCCCGGGGCGGGAGTCGAACCCGCATGCCCCTCTCGGAGCGGCCGGGTTTAAGCCAGCCGTGTCTGACCAGTTCCACCACCCGGGCGTCGACGGACCCAACGCTACGGCACGAGCTCGAGCGCGAACCCCCACAGAGGCACGTCGGGCGCGGGTGACCAGTCGAGCTCGGGCGCCCGATGGAAGCCGAGGCGGCGATAGAGACGATGGGCGCCGGCCATCCACGTCGCCGAGTGCAGCACGACGCGGGTCTTCGAGGCGGCGCGCGCACGGATGACGCACTCGCGCACCAGCGCCTCGCCCACGCCCCGCCGCTGCGCCGACGGTGCGACGCCGAGCATGCGGAAGCCGGCCCAGTCCGGCGAGTCCCACTCGGCGAACGGGTTCGGTGCGTCCTCGACGTAGGTGAGCCCACCGAGCACGTCGGCGGCGGCGGCGTCGGCGTCTGCGTCGACCGCCACGAGCACGACGGCCGCCGCCGCACGGGCACCGACGTCCTCGAGCTCGGCCAGGTACGCGTCGGGTAGCGGGTGGCCCAGGGCGACGTACGCCTCGCGCGTGACGCGCCCCAGGACGGCCACCTCGTCCGGCCGAACCTCTCGGACCACCACGCCACCCACCTGCTGCGCCATGGACGGCGCACGCTACGCCGCCCTCCCGAGCACGCCCGCGGGAATTCCGGCCAGCAGCGCGGACCGGGCCCGCACTGCCTCGTCGCCGCCGAGCCCGTTCACCGCGATCACCCCGTCGACGAGGTCGCCCACCACCGCAGCCGGAGGCCGACCGGCCAGGCGCACGGCGACCACACCACCGACGCGACCGTCCCGCTGGCGCCGCAACGTGCGGTCGACCCCGGCGACCCGCGGCGGCGTGCGGAACGCCGGCGGCACGAGACCGAGCCCCCGCGCCTGGTCGGCGACGCGGCGGGCGAGCGACGAGAACTGGGCGAACGAAACGGTCGACGGCGCCATGTCCCGGACCCTACGAGGGGGGTGTGACAACAACGCGTCCGCGTTCCTGTCACACCCCCTCCGTACAGTCCCCGGCATGCCGGACGACGGCCGCGACGGCCACGACGACCGCACGCCGAAGGTGACGCCCCACCTGATGTCGCGGGGTGACGACATGTGTCCGCGCCGGCTCGCACACGAGCTGGACGGACGCCAGGGCGACGCCGGCGCGTTCAACCGCTGGCGCGTCCGCACACCGTTCGTCGCCGCCGCGTCGCTCGCCCACGGGGGCGGGCGCCGTCCCACCGCCGCCGACTTCCCGGTCCCGCCCGACCTCGAGCCCGAGGAGGTCGGCGTATGGGACCGCGCCACCGCCGGCTACCTCGCCCGCTTCGCGGATGTCCCCGCCACCGCCATCGACCACGGCTGCGACCAGCCGACGCTCTCGACCCGCTACCGCGTGCGGGTCGGCGGCGCCGTCGACGTCCTGGTGCGCGTCGACACGGACAACGCCGTCGAGCTCCGCCAGTTCGAGCTGTGGGGGCGCCCGCCGGAGGCCGACCCACGCCGCAACTGGGAGCTCGCGCTCGCCGTGCTCCGCCTCGCCGCGCGCCTGTCCGGCGAGCGGCTCCGGATCCACCACGCGGACCTCCTCGGCGACACCGCCGCCACCGCCGAGTTCGACTACGACACCGACCTCGCGCCGCTACGAGACGCCTTCGCCGCCCGTCTCGGCGCGCTGCGCGCCCGGGCCGACCCGAGCCACGCCGTCGCCGGCACGGAGTGCGGCCAGTGCCGGCACATCGCCGGATGCCCCGCCCATCGAGGCCAGGTGGCGTAGGCCGTGCCCGTCGCCGCCAACCCCCACGTCGGCGCGGTGCTGCCGCTCAGCGTCACGGCGCTCGAGCGGTGGGACCGTTGCCGGCGCCAGTACCTCCTCCGCGACCTGCTCGCCGTCGCGCCGCCGGTCGCAACCGCCCCCGCGTCGGGCGAGGGCGGTGCGACCACAGCAGACCCGACGTTCGGGCTGGCGGTGCACCGCCTGCTCGAATCGGTCCATCGCGAGGGAGCCTGCGGGGACGTCACCCGCACGCAGGACCTCGCCCGAGTCGTCGAACCCTCCGTCGCGCCGCAACTCGCCACGCTCGCCGCCCGCCACGCCGACCGTTGCCCCGGGACGGCGGCCGACTGGTCGGCGCACGAGTACGGCGCCGCCCGCTTCAACCGTCGCCCCGATCCCCTGTTCATGCTCACCGGTCGCATCGACGCACTCTGGGCTCACGGCGGCGTCCTCGCCGCCCACGACTACAAGACCGGCACGCCTCGTGTGCAGCGCCTGGGCGACCTCCTGGCCGCCCGGGTCCAGGCCTGGCTGCTCGCCCCCCTCGCCGCCGAGCGCGGCCTGCGCATCCGCATCGTGTTCGAGCACCTCGACACGTCCGTGCACGACCAACCCGACCCCTACGAGCCCGAGGACGAGGACCTCGCAGCGATCGGCGACGAGCTGCGGGCGATCGCCTCGGCCATCCGGGACGAGACGCGGTTCACCGGCTCGGGTGACCCCGCCGACTGCCGGTGGTGCGCCTACCGGGCGGTGTGCCGTGACGCACCGCCCACCGGGAGGGCAACCGGCGACACACACGAGGTGATGGCCATGTGACCCGGCGCGTACCCTCGCGACCATGGCTGCCGGGGAGCGCGTCACTCGCATCGACAAGCCGGGCGCGCTCGTCCACCTGCCCCGCGAGGGCGACCGGGACGAGGCGCTCGCCGACCCGCGGGTCGGCGACGTCGACGAGTGGGGCCGTTCCGAGAGCATCCGAGAGCTCACCCGCCGCCTCTACGACCCGATGTACCGCCACTGGTTCCGCGCCGAGTGGGACGGGCTCGACAAGATCCCCACGACCGGGGGTGCGCTGCTGGTCGCCAACCACGCGGGGGCGATCCCCTCCGACGCGCCCGCGATCATGCACGGCATCGAGACCGAGTTGGGCCGGCCGGTGTACGGGCTCGCCGAGCACCTGTTCAAGGCGCTGCCGGTCGTGGGGACGATGTGGGCGCGGGCCGGCGGCGTCGCCGCCGATCCCGACAACGCGTACCGGCTCCTGCGCGAGCAGGGACAGCTCGCGCTCGTGTTCCCGGAGGGGACCAAGGCGACCGGCAAGCTGTTCTCCGAGCGCTACCAGCTCCGCCGGTTCGGGCGGGGAGGGTTCGTCGAGATCGCGATGCGGGCCGGCGTGCCGATCGTGCCGATCGCGGTCGTGGGCGCGGAGGAGTCGATGCCCATCGTGTGGAAGAGCGGCGCGCTCGCCAAGCTCGTGGGGGTCCCGTACGCGCCGCTCACCGCGAACATGCTGCTGTTCGGGCCGCTCGGCCTCCTGCTCTACTTCCCGGCCAAGTTCCGGCTGAAGGTCCTCGACCCCGTGCACTTCGACGTGCCGCCTGATCAGCCGCGCTACTCGAAGAGCCGCATCATGGAGGAGGCCGAGAACATCCGGCAGCGGATGCAGGAGACGCTCTACGACATGCTGCGCGAGCGCAAGTCCGTGTGGTTCGGCTGATGGGACGGCGCGTCCTCGTCACCGGTCTGAGCACCTTCTGGGGCGGCCGCGTGGCCAAGGCCCTCGAGGCCGACGCCGAGGTCGACGTCATCGTCGGCCTCGACACCAAGCCGCCGCGCATCGAGCTCGAGCGAACGGAGTTCGTGCGGGCCGATCAGAGCTACTCGATCCTGAGCCGCATCGTGAAGGCGGCGCAGATCGACACGATCCTGCACACCTTCCTGGTCGTCGATTCGACGCGCATGAGCGGCCGGGCGCTGCACGAGATCAACGTCATCGGGACCATGAACCTGCTCGCCGCCGCCGGGGCCGAAGGCAGCCCGGTGCGCCAGGTCGTCGTCAAGTCGTCGACGCTCGTCTACGGCGCCACGCACCGCGATCCGCAGTGGTTCCGCGAGGAGACACCGCGGACGCAGTCGCCCCGCACGCGCGTCGAGCGGTCGCTGAACGAGGTCGAGGGGTACCTGCGCGACTTCGCCGAGGACAACCCGCATGTGACGATCACGCTGCTCCGGTTCAGCAACGTCCTCGGCCCGGACATCGTCACGCCCATCACGAAGGCGCTCGGGCTACCGCTCGTACCGATGATCCTGGGCTACGACCCGATGATGCAGTTCGTCCACGAGGAGGACGTCGTCCGGTCGATCCTGTTCACGATGGACCGCAAGGTCAGCGGCATCTACAACGTCGCCGGCGACGGGCGCATGCCGTGGAGCGAGGTGATCACGATGGCGGGCAAGCGGCCCGTGTACCTCCCGCCGATTCGGACAGCGTGGGCGGCCGCGCCGTTCAGCCGCCTCGGCATCGTCGACCTGCCCGACGAGGTCCTCGCGCTGCTGCGGTACGGCCGCGGTGCCGACAACCGCCGCCTCAAGCACGCCGGGTTCCGGTACGGCTACACGACCGCCGGCGCGGTCGACGCGTTCGTCAAGAACCAGCGACTTCGCAGCACCGTCGGTGAGACACGGCCCGGCTACCAGTACGAGCGCGACGTCGAGAACTTCTTCCGCCACTCCCCCGCCGTCGTCCGCGATCAGTAGCCGGCGAGGCCGTCGATCGAAACGCCGTTGCGGGTGCGGTGGTACTCCGCGATGCCCTCGGGTCCCTTGCGCTGCGCCCACTTCGGCAGGTCGGCGCGCTCGCCGTCGAGCGACATCAGCGGTACGCCGAACCCGCACGAGTCGGAGACCCGGTCGACGTCGACGGTGATGATCGACCGGACGCCGGGCAGCGGCGGGAACCGGTCGGCCAGCGCCTCGAACGCGTCGTCACCGGGCACGAGCACCGAGCCCTGCCCGTGCAGCCGCACGATGCGCGGCGGCCCCGAGAACGCGCAGAACATCACGACGATGCGACCGTTCTCGCGGAGATGCGCGACGGTCTCGATCCCGCTCCCGGTGAGGTCGAGCCAGGCGACCGAGCGCGGGCCGAGGACGGCGAACGTGCCGGCGAGTCCCTTCGGCGACAGGTTCACGTGACCGTCGGCGGCGAGCGGCGCCGTCGCCACGAAGAACATCGGCTGCGCGGCGATCCACGCCGACAGCCCGTCGTCGATGCCGTCGAACGTCTTCGCCATCAGGCCGGACCCCTCAGCGCGGGTCGGTCCAGTCGAAGAGCAGCTCGGCGCGTCGCCGCTGCCACTCCTCGAACGTGATGGCGTAGCGGCAGTGGTCCTCCCACGTGCCGTTGATCTGCAGGTAGCGCTCGGCGACGCCCTCCATGCGCAGGTCGAGCTTCTCGACGACGCGCCGGCTCGCGGTGTTGCGCGGGATGATCGAGATCTGCAGCCGGTGCAGCTTGAGCTCCTCGAACGCGAACCGGATCACGACGACGACCGACTCGGGCATGTAGCCCTGGCCGGCGAGCTTCTCGTCGATCCAGTAGCCGACGTAGGCGTTCTGGAACGGGCCCCGCTGGATCGTGCCGACGTTGATCTCGCCGCCGAACGCACCGTCGACGAACACGCCGAACCCGTAGCCGGTTCCCAGCTGCCACTCGCGGTTGCGCGCCCCGATGCGGGCGACGAACGCCTCCCGCGACATCGACGGGTCGGGCCGCCCCGGCAGCGGCGCCGGCTCCCACCGGGTCAGCCAGTCGCCGCACCGGCGGCGGACCTCGGCCCAGTCGTCCCAGTCCTCGGCCGTCAACGGCCGCAGCAGCACCCGCCGCCCCTCGAGGTGCGTGGGGATCACGCGGCGAGCACCTCACCCAGTGCCGCGAGCAGCAGCGTGACGTTGCGCCGCTGCGCGGTGTGGCCCATCAGGCCGATGCGCCACACCTTGCCGGCGAACTGACCGAGCCCGCCGCCGATCTCGATCGACCACTCGTCGAGGAGACGGCGCCGCACGGCCGCCTCGTCGACGCCGTCGGGCACCCACGCCGTCGTGAGCTCGGGGAGCCGCGACCCCTCCCGGGCGAACAGCCGGAAGCCGAGCTTCTCGAGGCCGGCCTGCAGCAGCGCGCCGTTCTCGGCGTGGCGGGCCCACGACTGCTCGAGCCCCTCGTCGAGCAGCGCGCCGAGCCCGGCGTGCAGCGCGTAGATCATCGAGATCGGCGCCGTGTGGTGATACGTGCGCGTCGACGAGTCGAGATACCTGGCGATCATGCCGAGGTCGAGGTACCACGACGGCGAGCGCTCGACGAAGCGCTCGACGGCGCGGTCCGACACGGTCAGCGGGGCCAGACCGGGCGGAACAGCAAGGCACTTCTGCGTGCCCGAGTACGCGATGTCGACACGCCAGTCGTCGACGTCCACCTCGATGCCGCCGAGCGACGTGACGCAGTCGACGAGCAGCAGCGCGTCGCCCTTGCCTGCACCGAGCGGGGCGATGTCGTTGCGGACCCCGGTCGACGTCTCGGCGTGCACGACGGCGATCACCTTCGGCGACGGGTGGGCATCGAGCACGCGCCGGGGGTCGAGTGGCTCGCCCCACGGCGCCTCGACGCGCACGACGTCGGCGCCGCATCGCGTCGCGACATCGCACATGCGCTCGCCGAACACGCCGTTCACGCCGATCACGACGACATCGCCCGGCGCGACGACGTTGACGAACGCCGCCTCCATGCCGGCCGATCCTGTCCCGCTGATCGGCAACGTCAGCCGGTTGCCCGTGCGGAACACCGTCCGCAACCGGTCGCACGTCTCGTCGAGCAGCGCGAGGAACACCGGATCGAGGTGACCGAGCACCGGTCGCGACATCGCCTCGAGCACCTCGGGATACGGGTTCGAGGGGCCGGGGCCCATGAGGATCCGCTCCGTCAGCGCCATCCGGCGACTCTAGAACGCGAGGCCGCGGCCGACCGCCCGGGCATGGCCACCGCCACCGACGGGTAGCCCCGATGGATGGCGATGACACGTTCCGGGCCCCGAAGCGTCGTCGGCGTCTACCCCGACCTCCACGCCGCCGAGAAGGCGATGACGACGCTCGAGGCGCACGGGTTCGACGGCGACGACGTCCACCTCATCGGCGACGCCGCCGAGCGCGCCGACACGATCGACGTCAGCACACGCGACGGGAAGGTGGCGACCAGGATCGGCGCCAGTTCGATCGTCGGTACCGTCGTCGGTGCGGCGCTCGGCGCGCTCGTGGGTCTGCTCGTCGGCGCGCTGATCGGCGGCAACCTCTGGTGGGTGTTCGGCGTGATCGGCGCGATCGCCGTCGGCGCGTACGGCAGCGTCGTCGGTGCGTTCAGCCGCATGCGGGCGAGCGACGACTGGGACCTCGCGTTCGAGCCCGTCGCCGGCGAGGCCGCGGTCGCGGTCCGGTCGACCGATGGGGCGAAGCTCGACGAGGCGGCCGACGCGCTACGCGGCGCGGGTGCGACGCGCGTCGAGCTGCACTAGCAGGGCGTCACGCGCTCAGTGGGCGCCGGTGAACAGCGGCGCCCAGTGCACGAGGAGCTGACGGACGGCGTCCTCGGCCAGCGGGCCGGCGGCGAGTCCGCGGGCGACGTCGGCGGCGGCACGCGCCACGCGCGTCACGTCGTCGTCGGGAAGCGACACCCCGGCGTGGGCGGCGGCGGTCTGCACGGCGGCGGACGCGTGGTGCGCCGCCATCGCCGCTTCGCGGCGGCGGTGCTGGAGCTTGAGCGCCCGCTCGATGTCGACGGTGGCCTCCCACCAGGTGAGATCGTCGGCAACACACGACCGGCCGTCGGCCAGCCCCGCAGCGACGCGACGGACGTCGACGTCCGACATCCGTCCGAGTGCCTCTGTGAAACGCATGACGTCCACCGTGGTCACCTCCCTCCGTCGTTGCGAGTCTGATCGGCTCGCATCGACAAAGGGTGAACCCCCACGAGTGGAGATTTGCGCGATGACGCGAACGGACTAGTCCGCCGGGCCGTCCGCGATCGACATGACGAGCCCGTCGAGGATGTCGGCCTCCGACACCAGGCACTCGCCGAAGTCGAAGTGGCGCATGATCGTGACGAGGATGGCGGCGCCCCCGACGATGACGTCCGCCCGTGCCTCCTCGAGCCCGGGGTTGTGCACGCGGTCGGCACGCCGCTCGAGCGCCAGCGTCCGGAAGACGTCCTCGGCGGCCTCGCGCGTCAGGACGAAGTGGTGGATGCGATCGCGGTCGTACTCGGCCAGGCCGATCTCGACCGCGGCCATCGTCGACACCGTCCCCGCGAGGCCGACGAGTCGCGCCGCGTCGAGCGTCGCCGGCACCTCGCGCGTCACGTCGTCCAGGTACGCGTGGATCACCGAGATGGCCTGGCTCAGCTCCTCCGGCGTCGGCGGGTCGCCGTGCAGGAACTTCTCGGTGATGCGCACGCAGCCCATGTCGACCGAGATGACACCGTCGGGCTCCGTCGCGCCGACGGCGAACTCCGTCGAGCCGCCGCCGATGTCGACGACGAGGAACGGACCGTCGGACGGGT
>DASSOZ010000132.1:0-6836 GCA_035700105.1 Acidimicrobiales bacterium | reverse complement strand
CGCCCGAGGGCGCGCGCTTCGGCGTCGTCGTCGGCCGCTTCAACCACTTCGTCACCGATCGCCTCCTCGAGGGCGCGCTCGACGGACTCGTCCGGCACGGGGTGCCGCGCGACGCGATCGTGACGGTGCGGACGCCGGGCGCGTTCGAGATCCCGTTCGCGGTGCGGCGGCTCGCCAAGAGCGGGAAGGTCGACGCGGTGATCGCGCTCGGCGCGGTCATCCGAGGGGCGACGCCGCACTTCGACTACGTCGCCGGCGAGGCCGCGCGCGGCTGCGGCGCGGCGATGCAGGAGAGCGGTGTGCCCGTCGCGTTCGGCGTGCTGACGACGGACACGATCGAGCAGGCGATCGAGCGGGCGGGTACGAAGGCCGGCAACAAGGGATTCGAGGCGGCGGCGACGGCGATCGAGACCGCGGATCTGGTTCGGCAGCTCCCGAAGTCCTAGATACCTTACGAATCCCGTGCTGAAGCTCGTCCTCCCGAAGGGGTCACTCGAGCGCGCCACCCTCGACCTGTTCGAGGCGGCCGACCTCGCCGTCACCCGGTCGTCGAACGTCGACTACCGGGCGTCGATCGGCGACCCCCGCGTCGACGAGGTGCTGATCCTGCGCCCGCAGGAGATCCCGGTCTACGTCGCCGACGGCCTGTTCGACCTCGGCATCACCGGGCGGGACTGGATCGAGGAGACCGGCGCCGACGTCGTGTCGCTCGGCCAGCTCCACTACTCGAAGGCGACGGCCCGCCCGATCCGCATGGTGCTCGCCGTCGCCGACGACGCGCCGTACCAGTCGGTCTCGGACCTGCCGCAGGGCGTGCGGGTGTCGACCGAGTACGTCGGGCTGACCCGGCGGTTCTTCGAGGGACACGGCATCACCGCGGACGTGTCCCTGTCGTACGGCGCGACCGAGGCGAAGATCCCCGACATCGCCGACGCCGTCGTCGAGATCACCGAGACGGGCCGCGCCCTGCGGGCCGCCGGTCTGCGGATCCTCGACACGATCCTGGTGTCGTTCACCGAGCTGATCGCCAACAAGGCGGCCTACGACGACCCCGACAAGCGCCACGCGATGCACCAGCTGCTCACGCTGCTGTCCGGCACGCTCGAGGCGCGCGGCCGGGTGCTCGTGAAGCTCAACGTCGCCGAGGGCGATCTCGACGGCGTGCTGAAGCTGCTGCCGGCGATGAAGTCACCGACGGTCTCGCAGCTGTCGGGCAACGGCGGGTTCGCGGTCGAGACCGTCGTGCCCAAGGGCGAGATCAACGTGCTGATCCCGGCGCTGAAGGACGCCGGGGCGTCGGACATCATCGAGCTCCCGATCTCGAAGATCGTCCACTGAGCGTCCCCCATGGCGGTTTCGGTGAGTTGCGCACGCCAGAACGCCCCGAAGTCACCGAAAGCCCGGTTGCGGGCGTGAACGGGACGGTCGTCGAGTTCGACGATGCCGCCGGCATCGGGCGCGTCCGTGACGACGGCCCCGGCGGTGTGACGCGCTTCTTCCACTGCACGGCGATCGCCGACGGCACCCGCACGATCGCGGTCGGCGCGGACGTGACGTACGACGTGCGGCCCGGTCACCTGGGCCAGTGGGAGGCGGCGGCGATCACTCCTCGTCGGCCGGCGTAGCCGACCCCGCGCGGATCTGGACGAACGCCATCCGCAGCTGCGCGAGCGCGTCCTTCAGCGTCGGCTCGTTCTCGCCGAGGCGCCCGGCGAGGCCCTCGACCAAGGCCGCCATCGAATCGATCGCCATCGCCGACTCGGCGAGGTTCGGCGGCTGCTGGGACAGGTGCAGCGCGGCGAGCTCGAACAGCCCCATCGCGTGGTTGGCGACGACGACGGCGACCGGCGTCGACGCCAGCTCCCGGGTCAGTGCCTCGAGCTCCTCCGGCGTCGGTTCCCGGTCGACGTCGGGCTCCGTTGGGCCGGATGGCTCCCGTCCGACCGGTCGTTCGCCGCCGGGTGTCCACAGAGAGCTCATGGCTGGTACCGTATCCAGCACAATTGAACGGGAAGCGGGGCGCACGCCCCCACCCGGCCACTCCAGGTGCGCCCGGGTCGATCGAACGCCACACCAGGCGGACGTTGCTTCTCGCACGTCCGCCTTTTTCGTGTCCAACAAGGAGTGATGCCACATAGCGACTCCCGCTGCCAACGAACCTCGGATCAACGATCGGATCCGGGCCCGTGAGGTCCGGCTCGTCGATCCCGAGGGGAACCAGCTCGGGATCAAGCCGCTCCCCGAGGCGCTGCAGCTGGCGCGGGAGCACGATCTCGACCTGGTCGAGGTCGCGCCGCAGGCGAACCCGCCGGTGTGCAAGATCCTCGACTACGGCAAGTGGAAGTACGAGGCCAGCCAGCGGGAGAAGGAGAACCGCCGGAAGGCCAACACGACCGCCATCAAGGAGATGAAGTACCGGCCGAAGATCGGCCCCGGCGACTTCGAGACCAAGACCCGCAGCGTCGCCAAGTTCCTCGGCGAGGGGCACAAGGTGAAGATCACGATCATGTTCCGGGGTCGTGAGGTCGCCCACCCGGAGCTCGGCATGAAGATCCTGGAGCGCATCCAGGGCGAGCTCGGCCCGTTCGCCAAGGTCGAGGCGTCTCCCCGGCTCGACGGTCGCAACATGACGATGGTCCTCGCTCCCGACAAGCGGGCCCAGGCCGCCGCCCACAAGACCGGCACCGACGGACACGGCCACGACGAACACGAACAAGCAGCGCAAGCCGCAGCAGCACCCGCCGCCGAGGCGGCCGAGCAGGAGAACAGCTGACGATGCCCAAGATGAAGACCCACCGCGGCGCCGCCAAGCGCTTTCAGATCACCGGCACCGGCAAGCTCAAGCGGCGCAAGGCCTTCAAGAACCACATCCTCGAGAAGAAGCCGAGCAAGCGGACGCGGCGCCTCAACCGCACCGAGATCGTCTCGCCCGCCGACGCCCCGCGCATCAAGAAGATGCTCGGCCGCGCGTAGCGGTCGCGTCGCAACCGCAACTTCTCGATCCCCGTCCGCTTCCTCGCTGAAAGGAGTCCCGCATGGCAAGGGTGAAGCGCGCCGTGCACGGCCGGAAGAACCACAAGGCCGTCCTCGAGCAGGCCAAGGGCTACTACGGCAACAAGAGCCGCACGTTCCGGGCCGCCAACGAGCAGGTCATGCACTCCCTGCAGTACGCCTACCGCGACCGGCGGGCGCGCAAGGGCGACTTCCGCCAGCTCTGGATCCAGCGCATCAACGCGGCCACGCGTGAGCACGGGCTCAGCTACAGCCGGTTCATCAACGGCCTGAAGAACGCCGGCATCGAGCTCGACCGCAAGGTCCTCGCCGACCTCGCCGTCACCGACCCGACCGCGTTCGCCGCGCTCGTCGAGACGGCGCGGGCGAACGCGTCGACCTCCACGCCTACGCCCGCGCAGGGAGCCGCGCAGGCGAGCTGAGCTGCGTTGTCCACGCAACTCGCCAGGCAACACCAGAACGTCAAGCGGCTGCGGCGCCTCGTTGGGCGCCGCAGTGCGCGCCAGGCCGAGGGTGTGTTCGTGCTCGAGGGCGCCAAGGTCCTGTCCGAGGCGCTCGACGCGCACGCCCGCATCGAGGCCGTGTACGTCGCGGCCGGCGCGACCGGCGAGGCGGTGGCCCGGCGGGCGTTCGACGCCGGCATCCGCGTCTTCGAGCTGGCGCCCGGCGTGATGGAGCAGGTCGCCGACACGGTCACACCGCAACCGGTGCTCGCCGTCGCCGCGTACATCGACGTCCCCCTCGACGACGTCGTCGCCACGGCGCGGTCCCTCGTCGTCTGCGCCGACGTGCGCGACCCGGGCAACGCCGGCACGGTGCTGCGAAGCGCCGAGGCGTCCGGGGTCGGCGGAGTAGTGTCCTGCGACGGCTCCGTCGACCTCTACAACCCGAAGACGGTACGGGCATCGGCCGGGGCTGTGTTCCATGTCCCGGTCGTGGCGGGAGGCGATCCGTTGCACGTGCTCGAACGCATCGGCGAGGCGGGGTTCCGGCGCCTCGGCACCGTTGCGCGCGACGGCACGCCGTACACCGACGTCGACCTCACGGGCCGCGTCGCCATCGTGCTCGGGAACGAGGCCCACGGCCTCGCCGACGACGTCGGCGCCGAGCTCGACGAGCTGATCTCGATCCCGATGGAGGGACGATCCGAATCGCTCAACGTCGGCATGGCCGCCGCGGTGCTGTGCTTCGAGGCCGCCCGCCAGCGTCGCGAACGGGTGGGCGCCCGATGACGAAGGGCACGGGGGGGACGAGCGACACGACGCTCGACGACCTGCCCGACGGCGTCGTGCGCGTCGACGCCGACCGTCGCATCGTCGAGGCCAACGGCGCCGCGCTCGCGCTCACCGGTTACCCGCGTGGCGACCTCGTCGGCCGGCCGATCGCCGAGGTGCTCGACCCGCGCGGGCGAGACGGCAAGCCACTGCTGCACGACGACTGGCACGCCTCGGCCCGCCTACCGTCGGTGCGACTCATCCCCGAGCAGCAGGTCGACATCCGCTGCGCGGACGACGGCACCGCCAAGCTCATGGTCACCGGCCGATACATCCGCAACGGCAACGGCGCGCTCGCCGGCGCCGTGCTCGTGCTGCGGCCGTCGGCCCGGCGCGTCCACCTCGCCGCGCAGGGCATCGAGGTCGTGTCGACGGTGAGCCACGAGCTGCGGTCGCCGCTCACGTCGGTCAAGGGCTACACGAGCCTGCTGCTCAACCGCTGGGACCGGCTCAAGGACGAGCAGAAGCGCATGATGCTCGAGCAGGTCAACTACGACGCCGACCGCGTGACGCGCCTCATCACCGAGCTCCTCGACATCTCCCGCCTGGAGACGGGTCGCCTCGTGCTGCGACGCCAGCTCGTCGACGTCGCGGCCGTCGCGCAGTCGGTCGTCGACAAGGTGCGCATGGCCTACCCCGAGCTCGACGCCGACCTCGCGTTCGCGGAAAACCTGCCGCGTGTGTACGCCGATCCCGACAAGCTCGAGCAGGTGCTCACCAACCTGGTCGAGAACGCGGCGAAGTACGCCACCCCCGTCGGCCTGCGCATCACCGGTGGCGTCGAGGGCGACGACGCCGTCGTCTCGGTGCACGACCGCGGCCCCGGCATCCCCGGCAACCTGCTGGAGCACCTGTTCGAGAAGTTCTTCCGGGCGCCCGACACGAAGCCGACCGGGTCGGGCCTCGGGTTGTGGATCAGCCGCGGTCTCGTGGAGGCGCACGGCGGTCGCCTCGATGCCACGTCGGTGCCGGGGGAGGGGTCGACGTTCCGTTTCACCCTTCCGCTCGGCGCGTTCGAGGAGCTGCACAAGTGACGGACGCTTCCCTCCCGGACGAGCTGGCGCGCGCCGAGGCGGACGCCACCGACCGCATCGCCGCGGCGTCGACGCTCGAGGAGCTCCGCGCCGTCGAGTCCACACACGTCGGGAAGAAGTCGACGCTCGCGACGCTCAACCAGCGTCTCGGCGGCCTCGACGTCGACGCTCGCAAGGAAGCGGGCCGGTCGATCAACGAGGTGCGCACGCGTCTGCAGGCGCTCGTCGACGCACGACGTGACGACCTCGCCGCGTCCGAGCGCGCCGCACAGCTCGACGCCGAGCGGCTCGATCTCACAGAGGTGCCGCCGCTGCGGCCCCGCGGTCATCTCACGGTGACGACGCAGACGCGCGACGCGCTCGAGGACGTGTTCATCGGGATGGGCTACGCCGTCGCCGAGGGTCCCGAGGTCGAGACCGACTTCTACAACTTCGAGGCGCTCAACATGCCGCCGGCGCACCCGGCCCGCAGCGGCTTCGACACGCTGTACCTGCGAATGGGCGCGCCCGAGTCGACGCTCCTCCGCACCCACACCTCGCCGGTGCAGATCCGTGTCATGCAGACGCAGCGCCCGCCGATCTACGCCGTGATGCCCGGGCGGGTGTACCGCAAGGACACCCCGGATGCCCGGCACACACCCGCGTTCCAGCAGATCGAGGGGCTCGTCGTCGATCGCGGCATCACGTTCGGTGACCTCGCCGGGACGATCGAGACCTTCACCACGGCGTACTTCGGGCCCGACATCCACTCGCGGCTCCGTCCCGCGTACTTCCCGTTCACCGAGCCGTCCGCCGAGTACGAGATCACCTGCGTCATCTGCCGCGGCGCCGGCTGCCGGACGTGCTCGGGGACGGGCTGGATCGAGCTCGGCGGTTGCGGGATGGTGCACCCGAACGTGCTGCGGGCCGGTGGCGTGGATCCCGAGGAGTGGTCGGGCTTCGCATTCGGATTCGGCATCGACCGCCTGGCACAGATGCGGCACTCGATCGCCGACATGCGCATCCTGCTCGACAACGACATCCGCTTCGTCTCGCAGTTCTAGGGGTTCTTCCGTGCTCGTCCCGCTGTCCTGGCTCCGCGACTTCGCGCCCTTCGAGGGCGATCCGGCCGACCTGGCGCGCACGTTCGACGAGCTCGGGATGGTCGTCGAGGGCATCCGCCGCATCGGGGAGGGACTCGACGGCGTCGTCGTCGCCCGCGTGCTCGAGGTCAACGCCATCCCGAAGGCGGACAAGATCCGTCACGTCGTCGTCGACGACGGGAGCGGTGCGCCGGTGAACGTGGTGTGCGGCGCGTGGAACTTCGACGCCGGCGCGACGGTCGCGTTCGCCCGGGTCGGCGCGGTGCTGCCGGGCGGGTTCGAGATCGGGCGCCGCAAGATGCGCGGCGTCGAGTCGAACGGGATGATCTGCTCGACGCGCGAGCTCGAGCTCGGCGACGACCACAGCGGCATCCTCGTGCTGCCCGACGATCTGACGCCGGGCACGCCACTTGCCGACGCGCTCGGCATCGAAT
>DASSOZ010000131.1:0-57220 GCA_035700105.1 Acidimicrobiales bacterium | reverse complement strand
GAAGATCAGCGAGGCGAGGAAGTCGTAGATCGCCCGCTCCATCGACAGCATCTTGATCGACGGCCGGTGGGCGCCCTCGAACGTCGCCGCGAAGCCGTCCTTGGCGTAGCCGTTCGACGTGTAGCCGCTGTCGCCGGCGTGCACGACGACGGTGATGCCGGCCTCGTTCGCCAGCCCCCAGAACGCGTCGAACCGCTCGTCGCCCGGTGACACGGGACCGAGCACCGTCGTGGGCGCCGCCGGGCGCATCACGACGAGGCGGTAGCCGCGATCGAGCGCCCGTTGCAGCTCCCCGACGGCGACGTCGACGTCGGCGAGTGAGACGTACGGCGCGCTGTAGATGCGGTCGCCGTACGCCGGGCCCCAGTCGTCGTCGAGCCACCGGTTGAACGCGGTGAACAGCAGCCCGACCGCCTCGGGGTCGTGCTTCAGCAGCTCCTCGTAGATCATCCCGAGCGTCGGGAAGAGCCACACCTTCTCGAGGCCCTGCGCGTCCATGACCCGCAGGCGCTCGTCGCGGTCGCGGTACTCGGCGCGGATCGGACCGCGGTCGGCGAGGTACTCGAACGGCAGCTTCCCGGACGGGTTGCCGCGGAAGTACTCCGACATCGCGCCGGGCGCGGCGACGGGGTCGAACGTCGGGTTCGTCACCGCCCGGCTCACCCGCCCGCCGATGACGTGGTACCTGCGCCCGTCGATCTCGGCCCACTGGATCACGCGCGGACCGAGCTTCGGGTCGAGGTGCCGGGTGAACGCGTCGAGCGCCTCGTAGTAGTGGTTGTCGGCGTCGAACGCGGCGAAGTCGAGTGCGGGCACCGCCCGCAAGGCTACCGCTCGGCTAGAACGCGTTCTATCTCGCCCGCGTCCTCGGTCCGGCGGACGACGCGCCCGCTGCCGTCGATCGCGTCGCCGACGACGAACGCACGCGCCGGCGTGCCGCCGCCGTCGTACGTCACCGTGTAGCTCACCGTCGTGATGTCGCCCCCGGGATCGACGTCGTGGACCGGCACGCTCGGCTGGCCGACCCGCAGGTCGTCGATCAGCGCGGGCCGCGAGGGCGGCGTCGCCGACCAGACGGCGAGACCAGGCTTGGTGAGCAGGCCGGACACGGTCGAGATCAACCCCAGCGCGCCGGGGTCGGCGCGCAGTTGCTCGGCCATCGCCGCCGTCGACTGGTACGTGTAGTTGTTGAACGGACCACCCGCGAACGCCATCCCACCGGTGATCGTCGGCACGCCGTCGAGAGGCAGGTCGAGCTCGCGCTGCTGGACGCGCACCGCGACCGGGAAGCAGCTGTAGAGGTCGATGTGCTCGACGTCGCGCAGCGGACGCCCGAGATGCGCCGCGGCCCGCTCGCCGAGTGCGCGCATCGCCGGCCACCGGTGGAGGTCGCGCCGACGTGACAGCGACAGCGCGAGTGACGACTCCAGCGCGACGTACGGGAACAGCCACCGGTCGCGCGGGACACCGGCGCGCTCCGCGGTCTCGGCGCTGCACAGCAGCAGCGCTCCCGCCTGGTCGACGGTCCACTGCGTCGAGTGCCACTTCGCGTACGGGAACGCGAGCGGGCGGTTGCCGGGTCCGGCCGCGCGCAGGAACGCGGCGTCACGCGGCGGACGGCCGAAGGCGGCGCGCGGGTTCGCGTGCGCGACCGCGTTGAACGCCGCCCACAGCGTCGCGATCTCGTCGAGGTGCGCGTCGACGGTGAGACCCTCGGCCCGCCGCAGCGCGTTCTCGATGATGGCGTACTGCTGCACGGCGTCGATCAGCCGCACGGCGATCTCGGCCGGCGCCACGATCTCGCCCCCCGGCGCCCACACCTCGTCGGCCCGTCCGTCGGCGACCGGCTCCGGCTGCTCCTCGGCGTGAGCGCGCTCGTACGCGCGGGCCTCGCCGCCGGCGACGACCGCGACGTCGAGCTCGCCGTTCCGGATGCGCGCCAGCGCGGTGCTCACCGGGGTCTGCTGCGGGACACCGAGCTGGACGAACGCCGTGCGGGCGGACGGTGCCCCGATGCGCTCGGCGATCACGCGCGCCGGATCCGTGTGCTGCCACGACCCCTGCGTGACCGCGACCCAATGCACGTCGGACAGGAGGCCGGGCGCGCCGGCGTCGTCCGCCGCCGCTCGGACCGCCGACTCGATGAGGTCGAGCACGGGTGCGCTGTCGGACGCGGCGCCGGCGCCGACGAGGACAGGCGTGCGGGGGTCGACGGCAACGGCGGTGGCCACGGCGGGCGATGATGGCAAACCGATGACCCTGGAACCGCGTCGCACGATCATCGAGCCGTTCCGCATCAAGATGGCCGAGCCGATCCACCTGCTCGACCGGGAGGAGCGAGCGGCCGCGCTGGAGCGAGCGGGCTACAACCTGTTCAACCTCCACGCCGACGACGTGCTCATCGACCTCCTCACCGACTCGGGCACCGGCGCGATGTCGGCGGCGCAGTGGGCGGCGCTCGTGCAGGGCGACGAGTCGTACGCCGGATCACGGTCCTACGAGCGCTTCGCGTCGGTCGTCACCGAGCTCACCGGCTACCGCCACGTGATCCCGACCCACCAGGGGCGCGCCGCCGAGCGCATCCTGTTCTCGGAGGCGGCGCGCGCGGGGCAGATCGTCCCGAACAACACGCACTTCGACACGACGCGCGCCAACGTCGAGTTCCAGGGCGCGACCGCGCTCGACCTCCTGTGCGCCGAGGGGCGCGACCTCGCGCTCGACGCGCCGTTCAAGGGCGACGTGGACGTCGACGCCCTCGACGCATTGCTCGCGGGCGAGGGCCGTGGGCGTGTTCCGCTCGTGATGGTCACGCTCACGAACAACTCCGGTGGCGGGCAGCCCGTGTCGATGTCGAACCTGCGTGCCGTGCGCGAGGTGTGCGACCGCTACGGCGTGCCGCTGTTCCTCGACGCCGCCCGCTTCGCCGAGAACGCGTGGTTCGTCACGCAGCGCGACCCCGCGTACGCGGGCGTGTCGCCGCGCGCGGTCGCCGAGGAGGCGTTCCGTCTCGCCGACGGGTGCACGATCTCGCTGAAGAAGGACGGCCTCGGCAACATCGGCGGGCTGCTGGCGATGAACGACGACGACCTGGCCGCCCGGTGCCGAAACCTCCTCATCCTCACCGAGGGCTTCCCCACCTACGGCGGGCTCGCCGGCCGCGATCTCGAGGCGCTCGCGCAGGGGCTGCTCGAGGTGACCGACCCCGAATACCTGCGCTATCGCGTGCGGTCGGTCGAGTACCTGGCCGAGCGTGCGTGGGCCGCGGGCGTGCCGACGGTGCGGCCGCCCGGCGGTCACGCCGTCTACCTCGACGCCGCCGCGCTGCTGCCGCACATCCCGCCGGCCGAGCTGCCGGCCCAGGCGCTCGCGTGCGCGCTGTACGTCGAGGGCGGCGTGCGCGGCGTCGAGATCGGCACGCTGATGTTCGGCCGCGCCGACGGCACGACCGCGCCGCACGAGCTCGTCCGCCTCGCGATGCCGCGGCGCGTGTACACCCAGAGCCACGTCGACTACGTCGGCGAGGTGATCGAGTCGGTCGCATCCCGCGCCGGCGACCTGCGCGGCTACCGCATCGTCGAGCAGGCGCCCTGGCTCCGCCACTTCACCGCTCGACTGCAGCCGATCTGACCCCGCCATCGGGCTTTCGGTGAGTTCGGACCGCTATACGGCCCCGAAGTCACCGAAAGCCCGTACGGTCTCCGGCGTGCGACGCCCGCGCACCACGCGTACGCCGGTCACCGCGCTCGTGCTCGCCGCGGTGGCCGCGGTGCTGCTGGCGCTCCCGCTGGTCGGGCTCGTGCAGCGGGCGCCGTGGGCCGACGTGTGGGACGACCTGACGAGCCACGAGGCACGCACGGCACTGCGACTCTCGCTCGTGTGCTCGCTGTCGGCGACGGCGCTGTCGATCGTGCTCGGCGTGCCGCTGGCGTGGGTGCTCGCCCGCGTGGAGTTCCCCGGCCGGCGAGTCGTGCGGGCGCTGGCGATGCTGCCGATGGTGCTGCCGCCGGTGGTCGGTGGTGTCGCGCTGCTGCTGGCGTTCGGTCGCCGCGGCCTGCTCGGCCGACCGCTCGCCGACTGGTTCGGCATCCACCTCCCGTTCACGACCGCGGGCGCAGCGCTGGCAGAGGCGTTCGTCGCCATGCCGTTCCTCGTCATCACCGCCGAAGCCGCGTTCCGGGCCGCCGACCGTCGCTACGAGGACGCCGCCCGCACCCTCGGCGCCCAGCCGTGGACCGTGTTCCGCCGCGTCACGCTGCCGCTGACGTGGCCGGCGCTCGCCGCCGGTGCGGTGCTGTGCTGGGCCCGCGCCCTCGGCGAGTTCGGGGCGACGATCACGTTCGCCGGCAACGCGCCCGACCGCACGCAGACGATCCCGTTGCAGGTGTACCTGCTGCTCGAGTCGGGGCGTGCGGGCAGCGCCATCGCGTTGAGCCTCGTGCTCCTCGCCGTGTCGGTCGCGGTGCTCGCGCTGCTCCGCGACCGGTGGTTGTCGCTCTCGTGACGAACGCGCTGCACGCCGAGGTCGCCGTGCGCATCGGGCTGCTCGACCTCGACGTCGTCCTCGACGTCGGGCCCGGCGAGGCGGTCTCCGTCGTCGGCCCGAACGGCGCCGGCAAGACGACACTCCTCCGGGCCATCGCCGGGTTGCAGCCGATCGACCGCGGCCGCGTCGTCGTCGACGGCGTGGACATCACGGCCACGGCGATCGAACGCCGCCGCATCGGTGTGGTGTTCCAGGACCACGTCCTGTTCCCGCACCTGAGCGCGCTCGACAACGTCGCATTCGGCCCGCGCAGCACCGGCGTGCGCCGCGGCGACGCGCGCCGTCGGGCGCGTGAGTGGCTCGCGCGCGTCGGCCTCGACGACCACGGCGACCATCGCCCCGACCAGCTCAGCGGGGGACAGAGCCAGCGCGTCGCCCTCGCTCGCGCCCTGGCGACCGAGCCGAGGCTCCTGCTGCTCGACGAGCCGCTCGCTGCCCTCGACGCGTCGACCCGCACCGACACGCGCCGGGCGCTGCGTCGCGACCTCGCCGCCAGCGGCGTGGCCCGTGTGCTCGTCACGCACGACCCCGTCGACGCCGCCGCGCTCGCCGACCGCATCGTCGTGCTCGAAGCGGGTCGCGTCGTCCAGCAGGGTGCGCCGGCCGACATCGCGGCCCGCCCCCGCAGCCGCTACGTCGCCGACCTCGTCGGAGTGAACCTGCTGCGGGGGACGGGACAGGCCGGCCACCTCGTGCTCGACGGTGGCGCCGCGCTCGTCGTCCCCGACGCCGACGCCGGCGACGTCCTCGCCGTCGTGCACCCACGGTCCGTGTCGCTGTTCCGCGAGCGCCCAGAGGGCACACCGCGCAACGTGTGGCAGGGGACGATCACCTCGGTCGACGACGAGGGCGACCGGGTGCGCGTCGACGTCGCCGGTGCCGTCCCGATCGTCGCCGAGGTCACCCCCGCGGCAGTGCGCGACCTCGCGCTCGCGCCCGGCGCGGCCGTCTGGGTGTCGGTGAAGGCGACCGAGATCGCCGCGTATCCCGCCTAGGAAGCGGGCTTGTCGAACTCCAGCGCGAGGGAGTTCATGCAGAAGCGCTCGCCGGTCGGTTGCGGCCCGTCGTCGAACACGTGACCGAGATGGGATCCGCAGCGCGCACACCGCACCTCGGTGCGGACCATTCCGTGCGACGAGTCGTCCACGAGCTCGACGGCGTCGGCCGACGCCGGCTGCGTGAAGCTCGGCCACCCCGAACCCGACTCGAACTTGTCGTCCGACCGGAACAGCTCGGCGCCGCACGCGCCGCAGCGGTAGATGCCGTCGTCGTGGTTGTCGAGCAGCTCGCCCGACCACGCCCGCTCGGTGCCGGCCTGGCGCAGGACGTAGTAGCGCTCGGGCGACAGCCGGGCCTTCCAGTCGTCCTCGGTGAGAGTGCGAGGATCATCCATGACGGCGAGGCTACGACCGTTCGTGTTGTTGTGCGATCAGCTCGGCGAGCTCGTCGGGGGCCTCGAACGGCAGCATGTGACCGCGGTCGCGCAGCTCGACGAGCTCCGCCGACGGCAGCGTCGACGCCAGCTCACGACCCAGCCGCGGCGGTGTGAGCCGGTCGCGCGTGCCGATGACCACCGTCGCCGGCGCCGACACCGCCGACAGGCCGGGCCGCAGATCCATCGCCTGCATGGCGACGAGGAAGTCGCGGCGCACGTCCGCGGGTGTCGCGACGAAGAGGTCGCGCGTCGCCGTCATGTGCGCGTGGCGGACGTCGCGCCCGAGCGTGTTGCGCACGAACCAGTGACCGCGCCCGGACCGCATGACGCGCTCGAGGATCGGCGACGCGATCGCCGCTGCCGCGAGCGACGCCGTTCCTTTGACGCCGAGTCCGCCGGCGGCCGTCGCCACGAGCACGATCGACTTCACCCGCCGGTTCGCCGCCTCGGGATGCTGCGACGCGAACGCCTGCACGGTCATGCCGCCCATGGAATGACCGACGAGGACCGCGTCGGACGCGTCGACGGCGTCGAGTACGTCGCGCAGGTCGAGCGCGATGCGCTCGATCGTGCAACCGTCGCGACCGACGGTCGACTCGCCGTGGCCGCGCTGGTCGTACAGCACGACCCGCCGGCCGCGCTCGACGAGCCGCCGCGCGACCGGCGCCCACACACCGCGCGACCCGGTCCAGCAGTGCGACAGGACGACGGTGTCGGCGTCGTGCGGGCCGGCGACGACCACCGAGAGCACGCCGCCGTCGTCGGTCTCGACCTTCAGGTGCGCACCGTCCGGCAGCGCGAGGACGTCGGGGCCGCACGGGTCGTCGGCGGCGAGCGCCCGCCGCTCGGCCCGCACCGCCGCCGAGGTGAGCGCCGCCGCGCCGGCACCGGCGGCGGCGACCGTGAGGGCGGTCCGCCGCCTCACGATTCCGGACCCTGCCGGGCGATGAACTGCTGCAACGCGACCGGCGTGAACCGGTTCGCCCACCACCCGAGCTTCGACTCCCACCCGACGGGGGCGACGGTCTTCCCCCTGCGGACGGCGTCGACGATCGAGCGCGCGACCGTCTGGGGCTTGTGGCCCCGCCGGAACATCCGCTCGGTGCGGGCCCGCAGCTTCGGGTCCGCCGTCTCACCGAGGAACCGGGTGTGCTCGATGATCGGGGTGTTGATGACGCCGGGGCAGATCGCGGTCACGCCGACGCCGCGCGGCCGCCAGTCGGCGTCGAGGCAGCGCGCCAGCGCGAGCACCGCCGCCTTCGTCGTGACGTAACCGGGCTCGGTGGCGCGCATCGTGTACGCCAGGCCGGACGAGACGATGACGACGTGCGCGTCGCCGCGCTCGACCATCGGCGCGCCGAAGGCGTGGACCGTGTGCCACACGCCGTCGAGGTTCACGCCGCGGATCCAGCGCCAGTCGTCGAGCGACATCGCCAGGAAGCGCCCCGTCATGCCGACGCCGGCGTTGGCGACGAGCACGTCGAGTGTCCCGTGCTCGCGCTGCACCTGTTCGGCGAGCGCGCTGACCGCGGTGGCGTCGGCGACATCGACCGCGTACGCCCACCCGCCGCCACAGCGTTCGGCGCAGGCCGCCGCGGTCTTCTCCGCGTTCTCACGGTCGATGTCGACGGCGATCACGCGGCAACCCGCGTCGGCGAGCGCCAGCGCCGTCGCCTCGCCGATGCCGCGGCCGGCACCGGTGACGAGGGCGAGCCGGCCGTCGAGGTTCTCGAGTCCACGCATCCAGAGCGGCTCCCTGTTGAGCTGAGTTCAACAACCCTCGCGCAAGAGTTGACTGCTGTTCAACTACACTCGGCCGCGATGGCCGTCAGCGGCGGAACCCGTACCCGGCTGGACCGGGAGGCACGCCGCGCGCAGCTCGTCGACCTCGGCGTCGAGATGCTCAGCGACCGGCCGCTCGACCAGGTCAGCGTCGACGACATCGCCTCCGCCGCCGGCATCTCCCGGGGCCTGCTGTTCCACTATTTCGCGTCGAAGCGGGAGTTCCTCGCCGCCGTCGTGCAGGCCGCCGCCGACCGCCTGCTCGCGGTCACCGACCCCGACCGGTCGCTGGAGTTGCTCGACCGGCTGCGCGCCGGGCTCGACGGCTACGTCGGGTTCATCGAGGCCAACCGGTCGGCGTACGTGTCGCTGGTCCGGGGGGCGCAGGGCGCCGACGTCCACCTCGCCGACGTCTTCGAGGCCACCCGCGCCGCCATCGTCCGGCGCATCCTCGACCAGCTCGAGGCCACCAACCCGTCGCCCGCGCTGCACATCGCCATCCGCGGCTGGCTCGGCCTCGTCGAGGAGGCGACGCTGGCGTGGCTGGCCGAGGCCGAGCACCAGATCTCGCGCGACCAGCTCGTGACGCTGCTGCAGGACTCGCTCGTCGACCTGCTCACGAGGGCGGCGACGATCCGCTAGACCCGCCCCGTGGACGTCTACGAGGCGCTGTACACGACCCGGGCGATGCGCCGGGTGAAGCCCGATCCCATCCCTGCCGACGTGCAGGCCCGGATCCTCGACGCCGCCATCCGCGCGCCGAGCGGCGGCAACGCGCAGAACTGGCGGTTCCTCCTCGTCGACGACCCGGCGGTGAAGTCGAAGATCGGGCCGCTCTACCGCGACGCCATCGGCAAGCTGTGGGAGACCTTCTACGCGCCGAAGATCGCGTGGGCGAAGGAGGACCCGGACGATCCCGAGCGGGCGCAGTTCCTCCGCGTCCAGCGCAGCGCGCAGCACCTCGCCGACCACTACGAGGACGTGCCCCTGTACCTGTTCGGGTTCGTGCAGTTCGATCCGAGCGGCGGTTCGATCTTCCCCGCGGTGTGGAGCGCGCAGCTGGCGGCGCGTGCGGAGGGCGTGGGCAGCGCGCTGACGAGCGTCCTCGGTGTGTTCCACGGCGCCGAGGCGAACGAGATCCTCGGCGTGCCCACCGAGGAGAGCTGGAACCAGGCCTGCATGGTGTCGTTCGGCTACCCGACGGGACGCTGGGGCGTCGCCGGTCGCACGCCGGCGCACGAGGTGGCGTTCCGCAACCGCTGGGGCACCGACGTCGGCTTCGCCGTCGACACCCCGCTCTGGCCCACCGGCTGAGCGGGCTTTCGGCCGATCGCGCAGCACATCTGCGGCGCGATCGGCCGAAAGCCGTTCCTACGGCTCGGTCCCGGCGAACCCCGGCATGCCGCTCCACACCAGCTCGGTGAGGTACTCGACGAGGCGGCGGCGGGGGAGCGTCGGGTTCTGCGCCCAGTGGGCGCCGGCGAGGTGGACCATGCCCACGATGCCGTAGGCCCAGGGCTCGGCGGGGCCGGAGTCGGCCGACGCCGCCCGGAGCTCCTCGCCGATCGCGCGGGCGATGGGGACGGCGATGCGGTCGGCGACGCCGAGGAGCACCGTCATGCGGGCCTCCATGACGAAGCCGTACAGCTCCGGGTCGTCCTCGATGAAGCCGACGTAGGAGTCGATCGCCGTCACCAGCCGCTCCCGGGGCGGCGCCGACGACGACAGCGCCGCCTCGATGCGCTCGATGAGCTCGCCGGCGAACCGGTCGGCGACGGCGGTGAAGAGGCCCTCCCGGTCGCCGAAGTACCGGTAGAGGATCGGCTTGGTGATCTTGGCGGCGGCCGCCATCGCCTCCATCGACGCCGCCCGGCCCTGGCGGCGGATCACCCCGAGCGCCGCCTCGAGCAGCTCTTCGCGCCGCTGGCTGCGGTGCTCGTCACGGTCCCGTCGCCCGGCCACGGCCAGCAGTTTACAACCGGTGTTACTTCGGGTAACGTTACTGACAGTAACACCGCTGCACACCGCACGCAGACCGCAGGAAGGACCCCCATGGCCGTCACCGTCGAGGACCGCATCGAACGTCTCACCACCGCATCCGCCCGCCGGGTCATCGAGCCCGACGTCGACGTCCCGGGCGGTGTCGGCGACGGTCAGGTCCTGCCCGACGAGCTGCTGAGCATCGCCGGCCTGCCCGATGTGCTCGCCGGCCTGACACCCGAGCAGAAGCGGACGTTGTCGCGCGAGGAGGTGGCGTCGATCGCCGTCGCCGGCATCCGGTTCGAGGCCGTGCTCGAGGCGGGCTTCGCCGCCGAGATCGCGACTGCGCACGACGTCACGGACCCGCGCCTCACGTTCATCCTCCACGAGATGGGCGAGGAGACGCGTCACATGCGCCTCTTCCAGCGGCTCGTCGCGTCGTGCGCGCCGACGGCGACGACGCCGATCCCCTTCCGACTCGTGCAGCTCGGCTACCGGCTCGTGATCCACGCGTCGGTGCGGTTCCCGGCGCTCTTCTACGTGCTCGTGCTCGGCGGCGAGGAGATCCCCGATCTGTTCCAGAAGCTGGCGTCCGAACACCCCGACACCGACGAGTTCGTGCGGGCCGTGAACAAGTACCACCGCCTCGAGGAGGCCCGGCACCTCTCGTTCGCCCGCGCCACCTACCCCGACGTCTGGTCCCGGGCGAGCTGGCTCGATCGGTTCCTCGTGAAGCACGTGGCGCCCCACCTCGTGCGCTTCATGTTCGAGTCGATGGTGCATCCCGGCGTGTACGCCACGGTCGGGCTGCCGGCGATGCCGACGTGGCGCGCCGTCAACCGCTCCGAGCACCGCCGCTCGTGGCGTCACGAGGCGACGCGTCCGGTGCTCGAGGCGCTCGTGGACGCGGGCGCGTTCGGCGCTCGCCGCGTCCCGCGGGCGTGGCGGGCACTCTGTGGCATGTGACGGGGAGGCACGCTCGGCTCGAGGCGCAGGCCGTCGCGGGCGACCGCTTCGTCGCCCGCGTGCTCGAGCCGTCGCCGTCGCCGGTGGTGCTCGACGCGCCGTGGTTCGCCGACGACCCGGTCCGTGAACCGCCCTCCGACGGGCGACCCGTCCTCGGGCCGATCGCCGTGGCCGACGTCGCGCTCACGTGGGACGAGTGGCTCGCCGACCATCCGTCGGACTCGACGTGGGCATCGGACCGCTGGCTCGGCGCTCGCCGCGGCGTCTCCGCTCCGCCGCCGACGTGGTCCGCCGCGCAACGCCGCGCCGTGCACACGCTCGCCGAAGAGGTGCTGTCGCCGGCGCGCCAGCGGGTGAACGCCAAGATCGGCCTGCGCTGGACGCTCGGTGGGTTCGGCACGCCGTTCTTCGGTGCCGACCAGCGTCAGCTGCGCGTGGACCGGACCGGGGTGATCACCCAGACCGGCGACGGTGGCGTGCGGGCCGACCCGCTGCCGCCCGACGTCGACCCCGACGTTGTCGCGTGGCTCGGCGACGTCTTCGGGTTCGCGTGGTCGGTCCTCGAGACGATCCGCGCCGACCTCGACGCGCCCGACGCCACGCGCGTCCAGCTGTGGCCGGAGCACTTCGACGCCGCCGTCGCCGAGGAGCCGGCGACGTACGGGGTCTCACCGGGCGACGACGACATCGACGAGCCGTACGTCTACGTGTCGTTGTGGCACGACGACGCCGCGGCCCGCTCGCCCGACCGTTGGAACGCCACGCACTTCCCCGGCGCGGTCGTGCCGGTGCGCGAGGTCGACACCGTCGACACCGCGCTGTCGTGGCTGCGCGACAAGCGAGACGCGATCAGGCGACCTTGAAGCGCCCGATCCGGTCCATCACGGCCATGACGGCCCGGGGACCGTCCCTGGCGTCGTCGAGGTCGAGCTCGTCGATGTCGGCGGCGAGGTGCACGAGGTTCAGGACGTGCGGAGCCGCATCCACGGCACCGTCGTCCCACACGACGGTCTCGGGTCGGTTGTCGACGATGCCGTGGATCTCTACGCGCATAGGGGTAATCGCCGTTCTTTCCCGCACCCGGCCCCCGTAACCTGCAACGCCGTGGAAGGGCGGCGTCAGAGTCAGGGACTACGCGTGGACGAAGCGCTCGTCCTCGTGCTGCTCGCCGCCATCTGGGGCGCCTCGTTCCTGTTCATCAAGGTCGCCCTCGACGACGTCGGCCCGCTGACCGTCGTCGCCACCCGGCTCACGCTCGGCGTCGCGGGCGTCGGCGTGTGGGTACTGAAGACCCGCGGCCGCGCCGGGCTGCGGCGCATGATCGCCGGCGTCCGCGTCGCCGACGCGCTCCTGCTCGCCGCCACCGCGTCCGCCATCCCGTTCGTCCTCATCTCGGAGGCGGAGACGACGATCAGCTCGAGCCTCGCCGGGATCCTCAATGCCGCCGTCCCGCTGCTCACCGCGCTCATCGCCTTCCGGGTCGACCCGATCGGACGCCTGCGGGGCTGGCGCAGCGCCGGCCTCCTCGTCGGGTTCGCCGGGGTCGCCCTCGTCGCCGGTTCCGACGTCGGCGGAAGCACGTCGGGCATCGTCGCCATGCTCGGCGCCGTCACGCTCTACGCGATCGGCAGTCACGTCGCCAAGCTCCGGTTCAGCACCGTCGACCCGCTCGGCGTCGCACTGATCCAGACGGCGACGGCAGCCGCGATGGTCCTCCCGGTCGCGCTCGTCTTCGACCGTCCGGCGCACGCGCCCGGGCTCGACACCGTCGGCGCGCTCGTCGCGCTCGGCCTCGGCGGCACCGCGTTCGCGTTCTGTCTCTTCTACTGGCTGCTCGCGCGCGTCGGACCGCAGCACACCGTGGCGGTCACGTACCTCGCGCCGATCTTCGCCATCGTGTACGGCGCCGTGATCCTCGACGAGCGGCTCACCGCGACGGCGCTCGTCGGGGCCGCCGTGATCATCGCCGGCGAGCTCGTCACCGCGTTGCCCGGTCGCCGGCGCGACGACACGACACCCGTCGAAGCGCTCGAGGAAGCCGTCGCCTAGCCGCATTGATTGCCTCGCTCTGCGTCGCTGCGCTCCTTGCCGCTCGGCTGGCGCTCGTCGCTGGCGCTTCCCTCGCGCCGCGGCTGGGAGCGGGAGATACCGCCCTGGGTAGGCTCCGTGCCCATGGACAGCGACGCCGCCCGACAGCTGCTCGAGGGGGAGCGCGAGCGCCTCACCAGCGTGCGTGAAGGCCTCGACGTCGAGAATCCGAGCGACGAGAGCGAGAACCAGAACCTCAGCGAGCTGTCCGACGTCGATCAGCACCAGGCCGACATCGGCACCGAGACGTTCGAGCGCGAGAAGGACTACTCGATCCTCGAGCGCGTCGAAGCCGAGCTGGCCGACGTGGAGCACGCGCTCCAGCGGCTCGACGACGGGACCTACGGGACCTGCGAGGCGTGCGGCAAGCCGATCGGCGACGACCGGCTCCAGGCGATGCCGGCGGCCCGCTTCTGCGTGAACGACCAGCAACTCGCCGAGCGCGAGGCTCGCGCCGGCGGCGCCTCCTAGAAAGCGCACCGGACGACATGCGCCGGGGGCGGGCTGCAGCGACGGCCGCCGCAGCCGCGGCCGGCACCGCCGCCGTGGCGTCGGCGACCGTCGCGCTCCGCGACGCCGACCGCCGCCACCGCCTCGAGCGCCAGCTGCGTGTCTACCGGCTCACCGTGCGGCGTACCGCGCACCTCGCAGCGGTCAAGGTGCGCGGTGCCCGCGCCACAGAGGAGGAGCGCGCCCGCCTCGAGGAGCGCTTCGCCATCCGCAGCGCCGAGGACGTCGCCCAGGTCCTCGGCGGGATGAAGGGCGCCATCATGAAGGCCGGGCAGATGATCTCGTTCATCGCCGAAGGTCTTCCGCCGGAGGCGCAGGCCGCGCTCGCCACGCTGCAGGCCGACGTCCCGCCGATGGCACCCAGCCTGGCCGCCGGTGTCGTGCGCGACGAGCTCGGCGGCGAGCCCGAAGACGTGTTCCTCGACTGGGACCCGGTGCCGATCGCCGCCGCCAGCATCGGCCAGGTCCACAAGGCCGTCCTGCACGACGGCCGCATCGTCGCCGTGAAGGTGCAGTACCCCGGCGTCGACAAGGCGATCAAGAGCGACCTCGACAACGCCGAGTTCCTGTACGGCCTGTTCGCCTCGTTCGCGCTCCCGAACATGGACGTGAAGTCGCTCGTCGACGAGCTGCGCGCCCGCATGGCCGACGAGCTCGACTACACGCACGAGGCCGCGTGCCAGACGGAGTTCCACGACCGGTACGCAGGGCACCCGTTCGTCCACGTGCCCGCCGTCGTCCCCGAGTGCAGCAGCCGGCGCGTCCTGACGAGCGAGTGGGTCGACGGACTGAACTGGACGGACTTCCTCGCCGCGTCCGACGACGGCGCCCGTCAGCGCGCCGCGGAGATCCTCTTCCGCTTCGCGCAGGGGTCGGTCCAGAAGCACGGCGTCTTCAACGGCGATCCGCATCCCGGCAACTACCGCTTCCAGCCCGACGGCTCCGTGACGTTCCTCGACTTCGGTCTCGTCAAGCGGTGGACGCCCGGCGAACTCGAGAGCCTGCAACCGATCCTCGAGGCGGTCCTCGCCGGCGATCCGACCGGCACCGTCGACGCGCTCGTCTTCGCCGGCTTCCTGCGCGCCGACAGCGGCCACGATCCGCAACGCATCTACGACTACGTGCGCACGCCGTACGTCCCGTTCCAGCAGGAGCGGTTCACGTTCGACGGCGACTACGTGGCGCGGACGATCCAGACGATGCTCGGCTTCGACGGCGAGTACGCCGACATCATCCGCAGTCTCAACGTTCCTCCGGCCTACGTCATCCTCGACCGGGTCACGATGGGGCTCGCGGGGCTGCTGAGCCGGCTGCACGCGTCGAACGCGTGGCGCGGCATCCTCGACGAGTACATCGCCGACGGCCCGCCGTCGACACCGCTCGGCAGGGAAGAGGCGCAGTGGCGAGCATCACGACAGCTGGCCGCCAGGTAGCCGGCTGGGCGGCGAAGTACCCGCTCGCGCCGCGCTGGCGGCGTGAGGAGCGTGTGTGGCTGCGCGCACCGGACCGCACGCGGCTGTTCGCTGCGCAGCTCGACGGACCGCCTGACGCGCCGTTCGCCGTTGTCCTGCTCCACGGGATGCTGAACTCGTCGCGCTCGCCGAAGGTGCACGCGTTCGCCCGCCGGCTCGGCGACGACGTCCACGTCCTCGCACCCGACCTGCGCGGCCACGGCGCCTCCGGCGGGCGGTCGACGCTCGGCATCGACGAACCGGCCGACGTCGCCGTCGCCGTCGATCACGCGGCGCGGCGGTGGGACGTCCCGGTCGTCACCGTCGGCACGTCGCTCGGCGGGTTCGTCGCGCTGTTGCACGCCGGCATCCACGGCGGAGTCGCCGGGACCGTCGCGGTGAGTTCACCAGGCTTCTGGTTGCGAAGCGACCGCCCCGGATCCCAGCGCATCCGGCGGCTCGTGAACGGGCGCGCCGGGCGCGCGGTCGCCGCGCTGCTGCTACGAACTCGGATCGCCGGCCTGCCGTCGCGCGAGGCGGCGATCGACGTGGCCGTCGCGTCGATCGCGCCGGCGTTCACGCTGCTCGTCCACGATGCCGACGACCAGTTCTTCGGTCCCGATCACGCCGAGCACCTCTTCGAGACGGCGAACGAGCCCAAGGAGCTGTGGTGGCGTCCCGGCAACGGGCACGGCATCGACCTGCTCACGCCGGAGTTCGCCGACGCGCTGCTCAGTCGTCTGAAGGATCGAGTCCCTTCGCGATGAGGAACCCGATCGCCCGCTCCGTCTTCGGGTAGCGGGCGACCAGCGCGTGGAAGCGCGCGTTGTGGCGGAACTCGACGAGGTGCGCGAGCTCGTGGACGATGACGTAGTCGAGGACCCACGACGGGAAGGCGGCGAGGCGGGACGACAGGCGGATCGAACGGTCGACCGGCGTGCACGAGCCCCATCGCGTGAGCTGGTTGTCGACGAACCGCACGGTCGCCGGTTCGGGGAGGTCGTACCGGCGGGCGAGCATGCGGGTCCGCTCGACGATGTCGATCGACTCCGCCTCGCGCCGGCGCGTCATGCGCCGGACCATGTCGTCCACGTGGCGCGCTTCGTCGGCCTTCGACATCCACGCGGGGATCGACACGCGCAGGCGCCCGTCGACCATCTGCGCGGACACCGTCTTGCGGCGCTTGCGGCTGCGCACGACCTCTACGTCCATCGATTCCGGAACGTACATTCCGGGTGTGACAACAACGAGGACCGAGCACGTCGGCGACATGGCCGCGCACGTCGTGGTGCCCGACGGGGGCAGCGGCCCCGGGATCGTGCTGCTCATGGAGATCTTCGGTGTCGGGCCGTACATCAAGAAGGCGGCCGAGCGGCTGGCGTCGATCGGGTACACGGTGCTGGCACCCGACCTCTACTGGCGGATCGCGCCCGGCGCGACGCCGGCGCACACACCCGAGGGTCTCCAGGAGGCGTTCGGGCTCGTGCAGCAGCTCGACGTGCCCGCCGCGGTCGGCGACGCCATCGGCGCGCTCGCCCATCTGCGCTCTATGCCCGAGACGCGGGGGCGGGCCGGCGTCCTCGGCTTCTGCCTCGGCGGCACGCTCGCGTACCTCGTCGCCGCCAACGGCGACCCCGACGTCGCCGTCGCGTACTACGGCTCGGGGATCCACGACGCGCTGTCGCAGGGCGACGCCATCACGTGTCCGTTGCTGCTGCACTACGGCGGGCGCGACGACTACATCCCGATGGACAGGATCTCGCTCGTGCGCGACGCGTTCGCCGACCGCGACGAGATCGAGCTGCACGTCCACGACGCCGGTCACGCGTTCGACAACTCCGAGGCGCCGATGTTCTACGACGCGTCGGCGTCGGACGCGGCGTGGAAGCTCACGGCGGAGTTCCTCTCGCGCACGTTCCCGGTCGCGTGACGCCGGTCGACTTCCGCGCGCTGCACGACGCCGAGAACGCCGAGTTCGTCGCGTACCTCGGCACCCTGTCGGACCGCGACTGGGATGCACCGTCGCTGTGCGAGGGCTGGCGGGTGCGCGACGTCGTCGGCCACATCCTCTACGGCAACGAACTCCGGTTGTGGACGCTGCCGTTCCGTCTCGCGCGCCACGGGTTCTCGTCGGACCGATCGGGCAAGGCGTACTCGATCGCACGCGCGTCCGGGCGCACGCCGGCGTCGCTGCTGCGCGACTTCTCGACCCGTGACGCGTGGGCCGGCACGTGCCGGGTGTTCCCGCCGAAGCTCGTGCTGCTCGACCGGCTCGTGCACCACCAGGACATCCGCCGCGCGCTCGGGCACGCGCGCGTCGTGCCGACGGAGCGGTTGGTGCCGACGCTCGACGCCACCCCGCGCCTCGGGTCGGTGTTCGGGGCCCGCCGGCGTACCCGCGGCCTTCGCTTCGCCGCGACCGACGTCGACTGGTCGTGGGACGGTGGCGATCCGTCCGCGCCCGAGGTGCGCGGTCCGGGCGAGGCGCTGCTCATGACGATGCTCGGCCGCCGTCAGCCGCTCGACGAGCTCGACGGCCCCGGGCTGCGCGAGTTCCGCTCGAGATCGGGTGATCGGCGGCTCTAGGCGCCGCCGATCACCCGATCTCAGAAGACGGGGGCTTCCGTCGGGGTCGTCGGGTCGGTGAGCCGGACGATGTCGCCGGCCCGCAGCGGCGACCCCGCGCCGGGGGTGACGTCGAACCAGCGGCCGCCGAGGTTGGGGAGCGTCAGCGCGTCCTCGTCGGCCGCCCGCTCGAGCGCCCGCACCACGCCGCCGTGGACCACGACGAGCGCCACCCCGTCGTCGCCGACCCGCGTGGCGATGTGCTCCACCCCCCGGACGACCCGCGCCGTGAACTCGCCGTTGTCCTCGCCACCGGGCGGCGACGGGATGCGGCCCGTGCGCCACGCCTCGATCTGACCGGGCCAGCGCGACTCGATCTCCTGCGTCGTCAGGCCGCTCCAGTCGCCGACGTCGCGCTCTCGCACGAGCGGCTCGACGACGATGTCGCGCCCCGGTGCCAGCAGCTCTGCCGTCCGCCGCGCCCGCTGCAGATCCGACGCGAACACCGCGTCGAACGCGAGCCCGGTCAGGCGCGCTGCCGCCTCCCGCGCCTGCTCCTCGCCGAGGTCGGACAGCGGCGCGTCGGCCCAGCCCTGCCAGCGCTTGTCGGCGTTCCACGTCGACTCGCCGTGCCGGACGCAGAGCAGGTGGGCCATCGCTTCGAGATGCAACCACAGCGAACCCGCTCCTAGCCTTGTGCGCCATGGCTGTGGCGCTGGACAAGCTGGGCACGCCCCTCGACGAGGTGACGACCACGATCGACGCCGATCGGGCGAAGGCGTACGCCGCCGCGACGGTCGACGACAACGAGGCGTACACGTCGGGCAAGTACGCGCCGCCGGTGTTCGGCGTCGTGCCCACGTGGGAGTCGCTGATGGTGTCGAACGCCGCCGTCATCCCCGCCGAGGCGATGCTCATGGTCGTCCACGGCGAGCAGGACATGTGGTTCCACCAGCCGCTCGTCCCGGGCATGACGCTGCGCACGCGGGCGACGCCGTTCAGCGTGCGCGTCGGCGCCAGCGGCACCCGGTTCACGAGCCGCATCGACAGTGTCGACGAGCACGGCGATCCGGTCCTCGAGATCTACGGCACGACGTTCGTCCGCGGCATGAGCGACGGTGAGAGCGCGGGCCCGGACAAGCCGGACCACACCTTTCCCGACGACGCGCGGTCCCGTCCCGCCGGTGAGGTGACCGTCCACCTGCCCGAAGGCATCACGTACCGCTACTCGGACGCGTCCGGCGATCTGATGCCGATCCACCTCGACGAGAACGTCGCCAAGTCGGTCGGCCTGCCCGGCATCATCGTCCACGGTCTCTGCACGATGGCCGTGTGCAGCCAGGCGGTGGTGCGGACCCTGGCCGACGGTGACCCCGCCCGCCTCAAGCGGCTCGCGGTGCGCTTCGCCAAGAACGTGTTCCCCGACTCGGACGTCACCGTGTCGATGTACGAGGCGGGCGCCGGCGCCTACGCCTTCGAGGCGCACAGCCGGGGCGACCTCGTCATCTCCAACGGTCGCGCCGAGCTGGAGCGTTAGGTCTGCCCGTCCTCCGTCTGTTCGCCGCGGCACGGGAGGCGGCCGGCACCGGTCGCGACACCGTCGACGCCGCCACGGTGGCCGACGTCCTCGACGTCGCCCGCGCACGCTACGGCGACCGCTTCGCCGATGTCCTCGCCGGCAGCCGTGTCTGGCTCAACGGCGAGCCCGCCGACCCGTCGACGCCGGTGACCGACCGCGACGAGGTCGCCGTCCTCCCGCCCGTCAGCGGCGGCGCCGCCACCACCACCGACACCGCCGTTTCGGTGACTTCGGGTGCGTATAGCGACCCGTACTCACCGAAAGCCCGGAGCGGGACCACCACCGAGACCGCCGTTTCGGTGACTTCGGGTGCGTATAGCGACCCATACTCACCGAAAGTCCGGAGCGGGGCGGGCGTCGCGTGACGTACATCCCCGACCCCGAGGCGATCCCGGCGCTCACCGACCTGCGGCTGAAGCCGCCGACGGGCGGCGGCAAGCCGTCGCCACGGCGGGCGCGCAAGGCGGAGGCGGCGCTCGTCCGGGCCGAGGAAGCCGTCCGGCGCACGACCACGCAGACCGGCCCGCCCCTCGTCGCCGTCGAGACCGACGCCGCGCCACACGTCCGCCTCGGACTCCTCTGGGCGACGCTGACGGTCGGGTTCACCGCGGCGGGCGAGGCGTGGCTGGCCGGGTGGCTCGCCGTCGTCGCCGGCGTCGCTGCCGGGCAGCTGAGCCACGGGTGGCGCCGAAAGGGCGCCCGTCCGATCCAGGGCGTCGCCATGTTGAGCGCGGCCGCGATGCCGCTCGCCGCGCTCGCCGGCGCCGACGCCATGACCGGCGTCGTCGTCGCGACGGTCGGCGCCACGCTCGCCGTCCGCCTCGTGCTCGCCACCGGCCCGTCGATCGGCAAGCCCACCCGCGACGTGGCGTTCACCCTCGCCGCCGCGCTCCCGGCCGGCGTCGCGGCCGCGTCACCGGTGCTCGTGCGCGGCATCGGCCTGACGGAGACCCTCGTGTTCCTTTCGATGGTCTTCGCCTACGACGCCGCGTCCTACGTCGTCGGCACCGGCAGCGGCGGCCCGTGGGAGGGACCGGTCGCCGGCGCCGTCGCCACGCTGCCGGTCACGCTCGTCGTCGCCGCCGTGCTGGTGAACCCGTTCACCGGGTCGTCGCCGCTCGTGCTCGGCCTCGTCGCCATGCTCGCCGCGCCGCTGGGCCAGCTCGGCGCCGCCGCCCTCGCCGGCGACGTCGACGCCCCCGCCCTCCGCCGCCTCGACTCGCTGCTCCTCGCCGGCCCGGTGTGGGCCTGGGCGGCGGCGAGCCTGCTGCGCTGAACTCCGGCGAGATCGGGTGATCGCCGTCGCTCACGCTCGGCAATCACCCGATCTCGAGCCGGTTCAGGCCTTCTTCGTCTCCCAGAAGATCTTGTCGATCTCGGCGATGAGGTCGAGCAGCTTCTGCCCGTCGGCCGGGTCGACCGACGCCTTCACGCCACCGGCGCCGGCGGCCTTCGTCGCGTCCCAGAACAGCTGGTGCAGCTGCGGGTACTTCTCGAGGTGCGGCGGCTTGAAGTAGTCGGTCCACAGCACCCAGAGGTGGTGCTTGACGAGGTCGGCGCGCTCCTCCTTGATCTGGATGCACCGCTCCCGGAACACCGGGTCGTCGTTGCCCTGGTACTTCTCCTGGATCGCCTTCACCGACTCGGCCTCGATCCGGGCCTGGGCCGGGTCGTACACGCCGCACGGGAGGTCGCAGTGGGCGGACGCGACGGCCGGCGGACTCACGCGGTCGACGGCGGCCATCAGGCGGGACAGCATGCGCATGCCTGCTCCTTCTCTACTCGGGACCGTCGAGCACACTACCCGTGTGCTGTTGCGCCGGATCCTGGTCGAGGGTGACAGCATGCGGCCGACGCTCGAGCCCGGTGATCGCGTCGTGTGCGTGCGCGCGAGGCGGGTGCGCGCCGGTGATCTCGTCGCCGTGCACGACCCCCGCGACGGGCGACTGCTCGTGAAGCGCGTCGCCACGGTCGACCCGCTGACGGTCGTCGGTGACAACGCGGAGGCCAGCACCGACAGCCGCGCGTTCGGCGCGCTGGACGGCGACGACCTCGTCGGCCGGGTCGTCTTCCGCTACCTCCCGGAGCAACGGCGCGGGCGATTGTGAACGCCACGGTCTAGCCCGTCCACGTCATTGCGTGTATGGCCCTACCAACCCGGACGGGCCATCGGTACGCTCCGACGGAGATGGACGATCTGTCGACGCTCCCGTTGGACGAGATCCGGTCACGACGGGCCGCGCTCCAGGGCGACGAGGTGGGTCTGTCCTATCTGCGCCGACTCGTGCAGGGCCGGCTCGACATCGTCGATGCCGCCGCCCGCAATCGCGGCGGCTCGATCGCGTCGCTCGTCGAGGAGCTGCCGAGCATCCTCGGCGAGCACGTCCACGCGCCGGGCACCGGTCGGCTGCCCACGCTCATGGCGCCGTCGGCGGAGGACGAGACCCGCCTGCGCGCCGAGCTCGACGCGATCGTCGCGCCCGAGGTCCTCACCGCGCTCGACCGCCTCGACGACGACGAGCTCGCTGGTCTCGTCGAGCGCCTGAATGCGTTCGAGCGCGAGATCTCCGAACGGCGTCGCGACGTACACCACGACATCGACGCGTTGCAGGCCGAGCTCACCCGCCGGTACAAGACCGGTGAGGCCGACGTGGAGTCACTGCTCACATGAGTGACGACGGGTCGCGCCTCGTGCTCGTCGTCGACGACGACGACATCATCCGTCGCGTCGTGCGGACGGTGCTCGAGGCCGACGACTTCGAGGTCGTCGAGGCGAAGGACGGCGACGAGGCGATCCAGAAGGTCTCGACCGACCACCCGCTCGTCGTGGTGCTCGACGTGATGATGCCCGGCCTCGACGGCGTCGAGGTGTGCCGGCGCGTGCGTGCCGACGGCACGAAGGTGTTGATGTTGACGGCGCGCGACGACGCCGACGTCGAGCAGGCGAGCAAGGACGCCGGCGCCGACGGCTTCCTCGCCAAGCCGTTCTCGTCGGTCGAGCTCCTCGACAAGGTCGAGCAGTTGACCAGGAGATCGGGCCGTGCCACTTGAGCCGCCGGTCCTCGTCGCGTCCGACCCGGGGTCGCTCGAGAAGCAGCTGATCCGCTTCGCCGAGGACGTCGGCGTGCTCTATCGGCGCGAGCGGTACCGCGCCGAGGAGCTCGAGCAGGCGCTCGACCAGCTGCGCGTGCAGTACCTCGAGACCGTTCGGACGCTGGCGTTCGTCGTCGAGGCGAAGGACGCGTACACCGGCCAGCACCTCGAGCGGTGCCGCGTGTACGGCATGGCGACGATGGAGGCGCTCGGCATCGCCAAGGAGTTCCCCGACGCGGAGTACGGGTTCCTGCTGCACGACGCCGGCAAGGTCGGCATCCCCGAGCGCATCCTGAACAAGCCGGGGCCGCTCACCGCGGCGGAGTGGCGCGTCATGCGGACGCACCCGCTGATCGGTTACCAGATGGTGGCGGGCATCCCGTTCCTCAAGACGGCGGCGCAGGTGATCCGTGGTCATCACGAGATGTTCGACGGCAGCGGGTATCCCGAGGGGCTGAAGGGCGACGGGATCCCGCTGCCGGCGCGGGTGTTCTCGGTGTGCGACGCGTTCGACGCGATGACGACCGATCGGCCGTACCGTGCCGCGCTGCCCATCGAGCACGCCGCGGACGAGATCGCGCGCATGGCCGGGTCGCAGTTCGATCCCGACGTCGTCGAGGTGTTCGTGCCGCTGTGCGAGCGCCTGCGCCCCGTCGCGGTGTGAGTCCCCGACCGAGGCTGTTCGTCCATCGGTAGGCTCGCCGGCGATGAAGGACCTCGAGACGCGCATGCACGACCTCGGGGAGTTCATCCGGGAGCAGCGGGGCATGGCGCGGCTGTCGCTCCGGAAGCTGTCGGACATGGCCGGCATCTCGAACCCCTACCTCAGCCAGATCGAGCGGGGGCTGCGCAAACCGTCGGCCGAGATCCTCCAGCAGATCGCCAAGGCGCTGCGCATCTCGGCCGAGACGCTCTACATCCGCGCCGGCATCCTCGAGGAGCGCGAGGGCGAGAGCGACCTCGTCGACGCCATCCTGCGCGACTCGACGATCACCGAGGCGCAGAAGCAGTCGATGATCGCGGTGTACCAGGCGTTCCGGCACGAGAACGAGGGCCAGCAGATGTCGCCCACCGTCGACGAGCCGGCAGACGCGGGAGTGGGTGAAAGTCCTACCGCGTAGGTAGGTTTTCGGCGCCGTGGGCGCTGTCGCGATCCTCTCGATGCACACGTCGCCGCTCGCCCAACCGGGTGCGGGCGACGGCGGCGGCATGAACGTCTACGTCCGCGAGCTGTCGTCGGCGCTGACGCGCGCCGGTATCGAGTGCGACGTGTTCACCCGCGCCGAAACCGGTGACGTCGCCGACGTCGTCACGGTCGAGCCGGGCCTGCGCGTCCACCACGTGACGGCGGGGCCCCGTGGTGAGGTGCCGAAGGATGACCTGCCGGCGTACGTCGAGGCGTTCGCCGACGGTGTGCGGGACGTGCTGACGATGCGGTCGATGCACCGCGTCGAGGCGATCCACGCGAACTACTGGCTCTCGGGCGTGGCCGGCCACCGGCTGAAGCACGAGCTGGGCCTGCCGTTGGTGTCGACGTTCCACACGCTCGCTCGCGTCAAGGCGGAGACGTCGGGACCCGAGCCCGAGGAGCGGACGCGCGCCGAGGCGCAGATCATCGGGTGCAGCGACGCCATCCTCGCGTCGTGCGCCGACGAGGCCGCGCAGCTCGTGCGGCTGTACGACGCCGATCCGTCCCGAATCGAGCTCGTTCCGCCCGGTGTGGAGCACGCGTTCTTCTCACCGGGACCGCGCGCCGGTGCGCGCTCCGCGCTCGGCCTCGGTGATCACCCCGTGCTGCTGTTCGTCGGTCGGATCCAGCCGCTCAAGGGCGTCGACGTCGCCGTCGCCGCCCTCGCCGCGCTGGACGACGGGGACGCGGTGCTCGTGGTCGTCGGTGGCGCGTCGGGTGTCGACGGTCCCGCCGAGGTCGAGCGCGTGCACAAGCTGTGCGCCGATCTCGGTGTCGCCGACCGGGTTCGCTTCGTCGACCCGCAACCGCACCACCTGCTGTCTACGTACTACCGCGCCGCCGATGTCGTGCTGGTACCGAGCCGGTCGGAGTCGTTCGGCCTCGTCGCCCTCGAGGCGGCCGCGTGCGGGGTACCCGTCGTCGCGTCCGCGGTCGGCGGGTTGCGCACGCTCGTCGACCACGGCCGCACCGGCTTCCTCGTCGAGGGTCGCGACCCGTCGGCGTTCGCCGCCTACGTCGCCGAGGTGCTCGACAACCCGCAGCTCGCGGCGTCGCTCGGCGACGCGGCGGCATCGCGTGCGCGCCGCTACACGTGGTCGACGTCGGCGGCGCGCCTGCGCCGTCTCTACGCCGACCTCGGCGCCCGCCGTCTCGTCGAGTGCGCGTGAGGAGGCTTCCGGACGTTGCTGACGCACGTCTCCTGCTTCGGCGCTCGCGGCGTTCTCGGCGCTAGCGGTGGGGCAGGGCCAGCGCGTCGCGCCTGCGGCCTTGCGAGCGACGAACCGTGGCTCGGGGATCCGCACGTCGAACGTCCGGCAGCCTCCTCGTGACGCCCGACGACGTCGTCGCGGCACTCGAGCGGTGGCTCGAGGTCCAGCGTCAGGAGAACCCGGTCGTCGTCGCCATCGAGCGCGACGCCGACGCCGCGCTCCGGCGGTGGTACGTCCGCATGCGCGGCGAGGAGCGCGACTTCATCGCCATCTGGCTGACCGTCGGCGACTACACGCTCTCGTACGAGTCCTACGTCATGCCCGCGCCGGAGGAGAACGCCGGCGAGCTGTACGAGTACCTGCTGCGCCAGAACGCCCGCACGAACGGCATGGCGTTCGAGATCGCCGCCGAGGACGCCGTGTACCTGCGGGGCCAGTTGCCGCTCCACGCCGTCGACGCCGACGAGCTCGACCGGGTCGTCGGCTCGATCTACGCCTACGTCGAGCGGTGGTTCCGGCCGGCGATGCGCATCGGCTTCCGCTCACGCTTCCGTAGCTGACTTTCATCAACTTTCATTGCTTTCCATCTGGACGCCGCCGACGCCGGGAAGCTAGGGTGAGGACGCTCGGGGGGTCGGAAGGCGACATCCGTTCGGGGAAGTGCGGGTGGCGTCCCGACGGCCCTCCGGGCTACCCTGCGGCCCGCCCGGAGGCGGATGGCGGAGTCGGGTCCGGGCGTCCTGATGACGGTGAAGAGACGCGCGTTCGTCGCGCTCGTCCTCGTGGCGCTGGTGGTGCTGTCGGGGATCGCGAGCGCCGAGTCGGTGTCGTCGGCCCGGCGCCGGCAGGCCGAAGCGCGCCAGCGTCGCGCCCGGGCGGCGGCCCGCATCGACGCGGCGCGAGCGTCGGACCGCCAGCTGGAGAACGCCGTGCGCGCCCTCGACGCGCACATCGTCGGGCAGCAGGCCGAGACCGACGCGGCGCGCCAGGCGGCGTCGGTCGCCGAACGCGAGCTCGCCGACCTCACGGCCAAGCTCGAGGCGACGCAGAAGCGTCGTGACGGGCTGCGCGACCAGGTGCGCGAGCGCGCCGTCGCCGCGTACATGAACCCGAGCGGCGGCGCGATCACCCGCGTCCTGTCCGCCAAGGACCTGACCGAGGCGGCGCGCAAGCGCGAGCTGCTCGACGAGGTGATGTCGGGCAACGGTGAGGTCCTCGACCGGCTGAAGGCGACCGAGGAGGACCTCGGCATCGCGCAGCAGGCACAGAAGGTCGTCGCCGCACGTGTCGCGCAGCGGCGACGCACCGCGGAGGCACGGCTCGTCGCGCTGCGCAAGGCGCGCTCGGAGCAGACACGGCTGCGCGGCGCCCTCCAGGCCCGCATCGACGAGTGGATCGCCGAGGCCGACGCCGCCGCCAAGCAGGAGGCGACGCTCAGCGCGTTCATCCGTGCCAACAGCGTCCCGCAGCGGGCGAGTCGCGGCGCCGACGACCCCGGCACCGACGGACGCGTCAGCGGCGCCGGGCTGATCTGGCCCGTGCGCGGCCCGGTCACGTCGGGCTACGGCTCGCGGTGGGGACGCATGCACGAGGGCATCGACATCGGCGCGGGCAGCGGCACGCCGATCCGCGCCGCGAAGGCCGGCACGGTCGTCTTCGCCGGGGTGATGAACGGCTACGGCAACGTGATCATCGTCGACCACGGCGGTGGCTTCTCGACGCTCTACGCGCACCAGTCGCGCCTCGGCGCGTCGCGCGGCCAGGACGTCTCGCAGGGTCAGGTGATCGGCTACGTCGGGTCGACCGGTCACTCGACCGGCCCCCACCTCCACTTCGAGACCCGCGTCAACGGCTCGCCCCGCAACCCGCGCAACTACCTGCCGTAACCTCCACGGCCATGGCCGTGCGGCTGGTGCTGATGGGTGGCGGGCGGATGGGCGAGGCGCTGCTCGAGGGGCTGTTCGCCGCGAAGTGGGCGACGCCGGAGGATGTCGTCGTCGTCGAGCCCCTCGGCGGGCGACGCGACCAACTCGCCGAGCGCTACGCCGGGCTGCGTGTCGACACGGCGCCGCACCCGGCGGACGGCGCCATCGTCGCGGTCAAGCCGAACGACGTCGCCGCCGCGTGCGGCGCGCTGCACGACGCACGGCCACGGCGTGTCCTGTCGATCGCCGCCGGCGTGACGATCGACGCGCTCGAGCGGGCGCTCCCTGCGCAGACGCCCGTCGTGCGGGCGATGCCGAACACCCCCGCGCTCGTCGGCCAGGGCGCGGCCGCGCTCGCCGCCGGCACGCACGCCACCGACGACGACGTCGCCTGGGCCGAGGAGATCCTGCAGGCCGTCGGCGTCACCGTCCGCGTGCCCGAGAAGCTGCTCGACGCGGTGACGGGGCTGAGCGGCAGCGGTCCCGCCTACGTGTTCCTCGTCGCCGAGGCGCTCGTGGAGGGCGGCGTCGCCGCGGGCCTGCCGCGCGACATCAGCGAGACGCTCGCGGTGCAGACGCTGAAGGGCGCGGCGACGCTGCTCGCCGAGTCGACCGAGTCCGCCGAGCAGCTGCGCGCCGCGGTCACGTCGCCGGGCGGGACGACCGCCGCCGGCCTGCGCAGCCTGGAGCGGGCCGCGACGCGCAGCGCGTTCATCGAGGCCGTACTCGCAGCGACGCACCGCAGCCGCGAGCTCGGCGCCGGCTGACCAACCCCGCCCCCACCGGTTTCGTTTCATGAAACGAAAGTGGTGGTCCTGGCAACGCAAACCGTTGCCAGATCGCGATCCCGGGCGGGGACCAGCGGGTCAGAGGAACGCGAGGGCGACGGCGGTGTCGGACAACGATTGCGTCCCCCCGTACACCGTGGACGACGACAGGTTGCCCAGGGTCGACTTCACGTACGACCGGACGACCGTCGACGGCGACGGTGACAGGAGCACGAGTGGCATCGACTCGTGGGCCGACCACGGCGCGCCGGCGAGCGCGTCCTGGAACGAGGAACCGGTCGCGAACGACAACGCCGAGGCGTCCCCCATCCATCGCTGCGCGACGCGCACCGACGTCTCGTACCGGTCGGCGCCGGCGACGCGGTCCGATGTGCCGGCCTGCGACGCCGCGACCTCACCGACAGCGGCGACCCCGCCGATGACGACACGTCGCGTCGTCGGGACCACTGCGAGGTACGCCCGCGTCGACGGTGACAGCCCCGTCGGCGACGACAGCAGCACCGGCGACGACAGGCGGCCGGCGACCGGCCCGGCGACCATCGCGTCGGCGAAGTTCGTGCCCGACACGATGAGCACGTCGGACGGCGGCAGCAGCGACACCCGTCGCGCCACCTCCACCGCGGTGTCGTAGCGGTCGGCGCCGAACACCCGCTGCACCTGCAGACCTGCGGCGACGAACGCCGCCTCGACGGACGGCGACACCGCCGCCGGCCCACCGAGGAGGTACACCGTCCCGTCGGGCCGGAGCACCCGCGCCGCCTCGGCGACGACACCGGGCGACGGCGACGACGGCGACGTCAGCAGGACCGGGCCGTGGTTGACCGCCGCCAGCGGGCCACCGGCGAGCGCGTCCGCGAAGACGTCGTTGCGGCCGACGACGACGGCGTCGGCCGACCCCGACGCGAACCGTGACGCCACCGCGACCGCCGTCTCCGTGGCGGACGCGCCGGCGATGCGGTCCACGGGCACCGGCGGCGGCGGGGGCGGCGGGGGCGCCGGGACCACGGCCTGCAGCGCGGGCTTGCCGCCGGGCGCCTTGAGGAACACCTCGGTCACCCACGTGTAGCCGCCGGCGTGGACGACACCGATGCCGACGTAGTTGTAGTCACCGAGCACGTTGGCCCGGTGCCCGGGCGAGTTCATGAACGCGTCGTGCAGGCCCTGCACGTCCCAGCCCTGCCCGACGTTCTCACCGGCCCGCTGCCAGTCCGGCGCCGCCGCCTGGATGTCGGCCTGGAGGTTGGGGTTGTGGTACAGGCGGCTCTGCTGGCCCATGCGGATCGACTGGCCCCGGGCGACGTCGCGGATCGGGGCGTACGGCGTCAGCGGCGCCAGCCCGTTGTCGGCCCGGGCCTGATTCACGAGGCGGACGAACGACCACTCGTCGTCGACGTCGTCGGCGTGCGCGGCCGGGACGGGCCCGAGCACGGACACGAACAGGCCGACGATCACGGCCAGCAGCAACCCCAGACCCATCGAACGCCCGCGACGCATACGTTCCGGGTATCGGGCCGCACCCACCGGGTGCTTGAGTCGCATTTCGCCGCGTTTGGCCCGCCAGCAACGCCCGCCACGCTTCCCACACGAGCCTCATTGACGTACAGTCGCCACGCGGAGATAGGGGTGGTTCCAGTGGCGCTTTCCTCACCACGGGCTCGCTTCCTCACGGCGGGAGAGGTCGCGGACGTCCTTCGGGTGTCAACCATGACGGTGTACCGGCTCATCAAGGCCGGCGATCTCCCCGCGGCCCGGATCGGCAAGAGCTACCGGGTCCGCGAGGACGACGTCGACGCCTACCTGGCGAGCCGCTTCACGCAGGCCGGCTGATCCGAGCGGTCCCCCGGGCGCGCCCGGGGGATTTCTCGCGCCCCGACACCGGGCCGTACGGTCGGCCGGTCATGCGTCGGCTCGACACCATCACGTTCCTGTCCGACTACGGCCTGGAGGACGAGTTCGTCGGCGTCGTGAAGGGCGTCCTGCGCAGCCTCGCGCCGCACGTTTCGGTCCTCGACCTCACGCACGGGATCGCCCCGCACGACGTCCGCGCCGGCGGCCTGGCGCTCGCCCGCAGCGTCCAGTACCTCCCGCCCGGGGTCGTGCTCGCCATCGTCGACCCGGGCGTCGGGTCCGACCGTCGGGCCGTCGCCGTCGAGGTCGGCGACGAGCAGCGGGGCTACCTCGTCGGCCCGGACAACGGGCTGCTCGCGCCGGCGGTCGCCATGGTCGGCGGTGCCCGGCGCGCCGTCAGCCTCACGAACGCCGACATCCACCTCGCCGCACCTGGCCCGACGTTCGCCGGCCGTGACGTCTTCGCTCCCGTTGCCGCCCACCTCGCCAACGGCGGTGAGCTCGACGAGCTGGGCGAGCCCGTCGACCCGATCACGCTGCTCCCCGGTCTGCTGCCCGTCACCCGCGAAGAGGACGGTGGCCTCGTGGGTGAAGTGCTGTGGGTCGACCGGTACGGCAACGTGCAGCTCAACGTCGATCCCGACGAGATCGCGGGGATGGGGGAGCGGGTCACGCTGACGTGGCGGGACGAATCACGCGTCGCGCGGCGCGCCGATCACTACGCCGCGCTCGGTCCCGGTGAGGTCGGCCTCGTCGTCGACTCGTACGGGCTCGTCTCGATCGCCGTCGACCGTGGCTCGGCTGCCGCCACGTTGCGGCTGCAACCGGGCGATGCGGTGACGCTGAAGGAACCAAGGTAACGACAGACCGATGCGGCCCGGCACCTCGATCGTCCTCGCCATCCTTCTCGTCGCCATCCTCGGCGCCGCCGCGATCCAGTTCGTGCTCCTGGCCCGCTGAGGCGCCGCGCGCTACAGCGGGGCGCAGAGGCGGCGGATCTCGCGCCCGAGCGCGCCGAGGCCTTCGATCTTGCCGAGCACGTCGGCCACGCCCGCGTCGGCGGCGGCGGCCCGGAGCGCGGGGTCGACGAACGCCGTGTAGATGATCACGTGTTGCGCCGGGTCGACCTCCTTGATCGCCCGAGCGCACGTCAGGCCGTCCATGCCCGGCATCTTGAAGTCGAGGACGACGACGTCGGGCCGGTCGTCGCGCACGGCCTCCACAGCGGCGGGGCCGTCGGCGACCGACGACACCTCGAAGCCGTCGAGCTCGAGCATCTCGGTCAGCATGCGACGCACGTGGTCGGTGTCCTCGACGACCAGCACCCGCAGCGCCATCGTCTACATCCTCGCCGCGATCGCGTCGCGGGTGAAGCGTTCGGCGCCGCGAACCGTGAGCCACAGCGCGACGACCCAGATCGCGAGGCCGATCCCGATCGCCACCGGCGCGGTGACCAGCAGCAACCCCGTCGACTGTCCGACGGCGAGGAAGATCAGTGGGAGGATCACCGCGCCGCCCAGCTGGTTCGCCTCCTGCGCCGTCCGGGCCCGCGCCGACACGCGAACCATGACCCCCATCCCGAGCGCGGCGACGGCGGGGGCGACCCAGAAGATCACGACGAGCCAGAGCCCGGTCGGCACGAAGATCCGATGCAGCACCGGCCAGGCGATCGTGTTCGACACGAGGGCGAAGAGGACGAACCCGATCCACGACACGGCCAGCGCCGGCAGGAACGCGCCCAGCACCTTGGCGAGGAACAGGTCGCGGTCGCGGATCGGCAGGTGCAGCACCGTCTCGAGGGTGCGCCGCTCCTTCTCACCGGCGAACGCGTCCGCCGCCAGGACGGACGCGACCATCAGGGGGACGATCAGGAACAGCGGCGCGAGCAGGTACCCGTTGACGAGGACGATGAGCTGCTCACGCTGCGGCAGCCGGGTGATCGGGTCGGCGACGTTGCCGGGCAACTTGGCGAGGACCGACGAGACGTCCGGGCCGTGCGCGGCGCGTGCCGCGAGCCCGATGCCCATCGGCATGACGACGAGCAGCAGCGCGGGGACGATCAGCATCGGCAGGATCACCGCCTTCGACCGCCGGACCGCGATGAGGTCCTTGGCGACGACGGCGCGCATCGCCTCGACGCGCGGGCTCATCGACCGAATCCCTCCTCCGTCGTGAGGCCGAAGTACACGTCCTCCAGCGTCGGCGGCCGTGGCACCGCCGCGTAGACGGCGACCTCGCGCGCGACGAGCGCGGCGACGACGGCGGGCACGCGGTCGCGTCCCGTCACACGCACCTGCGCGCCCGACGGCTGCGACTCGACGTCGACGACGCCCTCGACGGCGCGCAGCCACGCCAGGACGGCCTCGTCGGCCGGACCGGCGAGCTCGACGTCGACCGCGAGTCCCGGCCAGAGCTCCTCGCCGAGCTCGGCCGGCCGCCCGAACGCAACGAGGCGCCCGCGTTGCAGGACGGCCATGCGGTCGGACAGCTGTCCCGCCTCGCCGAGGAAGTGCGTGCACAGGATCACCGTCCGCCCGTGCTCACGCGCGAGCGACGCGATGAGCTCGACGACGGCGCGCGTCGCCTCCGGGTCGAGACCCGACGTCGGCTCGTCGAGGAACAGCACCTCGGGCTCGTGCAACAGCGCGCGTGCGAGCGCGACGCGCCGGCGCTGCCCGGTCGAGAACCCCTGTACGAGCGACGACGCGCGTGGGCCCATGCCGAACCGCTCGAGCAGCTCGGCGCCCCTCGTCGCGGCGACGTCGCCGTCGAGACCGCGGATGCGGGCGTACAGCACGAGGTTCTCGAGGGCGGTGAGGCGGTCGTCGAGCCCCGCGTTCTCGGTCAGCACGCCGGTGCGCCGGCGAACCGCGTCGCCGTCGGCGGCGGGGTCGAGCCCGAGCACGTGGCACGATCCGGCGTCCGGGCGGAGCACGCCGTTGAGCATGCGGACGGTCGTCGTCTTGCCGGCGCCGTTCGGGCCGAGGAGCGCGACGACCTCACCGGGCTCGACGTCGAACGTCAGGTCGTCGACGGCCACCTCGGTGCCGAAGCGCCGCGTCAGGCCGCGGACGGAGATGGCGGGCGCTGACACCCCACCAGTGTGGATCAGCTACGCGGCGGCCTGGTCCAGGTCGTGCAGCTGCTGCAGGACGCCGACGAGCTGGGCCGACGGCTGCGGGGCCGGTGCGGGCGCCGGTGCAGCGGCCGCGGCAGGCAGCGGGGTGGACGACGTCACCTGCGCACGGCGGGGTGCCGGCGCGGGGGCGGACGCCTTCGGTGCCGGTGCCGGTGCCGGTGCGGGGGCCGGGCTCGATGAGACGGCGCGGGGCGCACGCAGCTGCATGAACTGATGCGACGTGTAGATCGTGTCGCCGACGAGGACGACGCCGATGCCGACCCGGTTGTAGTCGGGCTGCACGAGGTTGGCGTAGTGGCCTGGGCTGTTCACGAACGCCTGGAACAAGCTGTCGACGGTCGGGCCGACGCCGACGTTCTCGCCGAGGCGCTGCCAGTCCTGGGTGACCTCGTAGCGGAAGTTCGGGTTGTGCGAGATCTGACCGGCGGCGGCCATCTTCGCCGCCCAGTTCCGCCCGATGTTGGTGAGCTCGCCGTCGACGATCAGCGGCTGCAGGCCCTTCGACGCCCGCAGGTCGTTGATCTTGGCGACGAACTGGGCCTCCAGGTCGGCGGTGCCGGCCGACGCCGGCATGGCCATCACGACGGTCGCGACCAGCGTGGCCGCGAGCGCAAGGAGCGCCCTCACTCGCCCCCCGGCGACGATGCGGAACATCTACGTGCCTCCCGTTCGGTGGCCCGGCTGCCATGGGGCGTGCGCCCTGTAGGCCCGTGGCTTTGCGTCGCCCCGGTTTCCCGGGGGTTGCCGTTTCGCGGTGTTCTCCCTGTTCTTCGGCTCTGCGCCGGTGAACCTTGAGTTGCGGCGCCGGTAGCCTCCCGGCCCGCATGAACCTGGCTTCGATCATCGATGGCCACCCGGACGACGCCGTCGCCCTCGTCAGCCGGGGCCGGCCGACGACCTACGGCGAACTGCAGGTGCAGGTCGCGGCGCTGCGGACGAGCCTCGCCGGGCTCGGCATCGCGCCCGGCGACCGGGTCGCCCTGCTCTGCGCGAACAACTGGTTCTTCGTCGTCGGGTGGCTCGCCGCGCTCGGTGCCGGGGCCGAGGTGGTGCCGCTCAACCCCGGGAGCCCGGCCAAGGAGCTCCAGGCGCAGCTGGCCGAGACCGACACCCGCATCGTCATCGCCGGGCCGACCGGCGCGGACGCCTACAACGGCGTCGACCGGCTCGCCGTCCCGGTCGAGCACGTGTTCGTGCCCGAGGGCAGCAGGGTCGAGGCCGCGGAGCCCATCGAACCCCTCTTCGAGCTGGCGGCCGGCGCCGACCCGGCGCCCGTCGTCGACCGCGCGCCCGACGACGTCGCCCTCCTCATGTACACCGCGGGCACGAGCGGGTCACCGAAGGCCGCGATCCTCACCCACGGCAACCTCCTGTCGAACCTCGAGCAGTCCGACCGGGTGGCCGGGCGGTCGCTGACGCCGGACGACGTGTGCCTCGGCCTCCTGCCGCTGTTCCACATCTTCGGGCTGAACGTGGTGCTCGACGGCGCGCTGCACAAGGGCGCGTCGGTCGTCCTCGTCGAGCGCTTCGACCCGGTCGACACGCTGCGCACGATCACCGACCACGGCGTCACCGTGGTGGCCGCGGCGCCGCCCGTCTACGTGGCGTGGGCGACGATGCCGGGCGCGGACCGGGACGCGCTCAGGACGGTGCGCATCGTCGCCTCGGGTGCGGCGAAGCTCCCCGAGGAGGTGGCCAAGGCGTTCGAGGACCGCTTCGACCTCACGATCGCCGAGGGCTACGGCCTCACCGAGGCGTCACCGATCGTGACGACGTCGGTCGGCGGCGAGCCCCGCTTCGGGTCGATCGGCGTGCCGATCCCGGGTGTCGACGTCCGCCTCGTCGACGAGGACGGCGAGGACGTCATCGAGGGCGACCCCGGCGAGATCTGGGTGCGCGGCCCGAACGTCTTCAAGGGCTACCTCGGCGACGACGAGGCGACCCGGCGCGTGCTCACCGACGACGGCTGGCTGCGAACGGGCGACGTCGCCATCGCCGACGACGACGGCTGGCTGTGGCTCGTCGACCGGCGCAAGGACCTCGTCATCGTGTCCGGCTTCAACGTGTATCCCGCCGAGGTCGAGGACGTGCTGCGCGCCCACCCGGGCGTCGCCGACGCCGCCGTCGTCGGCGAGCCCGACCCGTACAGCGGTGAGCGGGTGAAGGCGTTCGTCGTCGAGGAGCCGGGCGTGCACCTCGAGGAGGACGAGCTCGTCGACTACTGCCTCGCGCACCTGGCCCGCTACAAGGCGCCGGCGCGGGTGGAGGTCGTCGACGAGATCCCGCGCAACGCCGGCGGGAAGGCACTGCGCCGCGCGCTGCGCTGACGGTCTCGCTCCGGCTTCGCCTGCGCTCGACTGGCGTTCGTCGCTGGCGCTTCCCTCACGCCGCGGCGCCTGCGCCGGGTTTCACCGGCCGCAGTCGCTGAGCGGTCCGCTCGCTCGCGTTCGCAACAAGGAAGCCGGCGAAGATCACGGTGATCCCGACGGTGAGCGTCACGGCGAACCCGTCCATCTCGTCCATGACGCTGTTGAGCAGGCCCGACATGCCGGTGATCGTCGTGCCGAGCGCGATCAGCACGTTGGCCCACAGCATGCGCCCGCGACGGAACCGCCACGCACTCCACGCCGCGCCCACGATGATGACCGTCGCGCCGACGCCCGACGCCACCGCGGCCATCACACGGGGCAGCGCGCCGAACACCTCCGAGCCCTGCGGCAGCGTGTCGCGGGGGATCGGCGCCGTGAACGGCGCCATCGTCAGCACGCCGGCGGCGAACGCGGCGAGCAGCGCGACGACCGCGGCCCAGACGTCGCCCCGTCGATCACCACCGAGCAGGTAGACGGTGCCGAGCGCCAGGAACGGCACGTTCGTGATCGCGCCGAACAGATAGAAGAGACGGAACCAGGTGCCGTTCCACCCCAGCCCGGCGCCGGCGGCGAGCGCGGCCGACGCCAGCGAGAACTGCAGCAGTGCCACGCTCCACGCCAACTCGTGACGACGGCGGCGGGCGAGCCAGCGCTCGAACGTCGACATCGAGAACGCGAGGGCGACCAGCGCCGCCCCCGTCGCCAGTGCCGTCTGCAGCATGACGACGGCGAGGCTACCGGCGCCCGTCCCGACTTTGTGAATGCGTGCACGAGGCTCGTAGATTCCGCAGCCGATGCCCGACCAGAACGAGCCGGACGTCCCGCGTCCGGCGTCGCGCCGGCGGGCCATCCCCGAGGCGACGGTCGCCCGGCTGCCCGTGTACCTGCGCTGCCTCGTCGAGCTGGCCGAGTCCCGCACCGCGACCGTCAGCTCCGAGCGGCTCGCCGACCTCGCCGGCGTGAACGCGGCGAAGCTCCGGAAGGACCTCAGCTACCTCGGGTCGTACGGGACGCGCGGCGTCGGCTACGACGTCGAGTTCCTGCTCTTCCAGATCAGCCGCGAGCTCGGCCTCACCCAGGACTGGCCGGTCGTGATCGTCGGCATCGGCAACCTCGGCCACGCGCTCGCGAACTACCGCGGCTTCACCGCACGCGGCTTCCGCGTCGTCGCACTCGTCGACGCCGACCCGAACAAGGTCGGCGAGCACGTCGCCGGCCTCCACGTCCGCCCGCTCGACGAGCTCCCGGCGATCGTCGACGACGAGGGCGCCGCCATCGGCATCATCGCCACGCCCGCGTCGGCGGCGCAGGAGGTCGCCGACCGGCTCGTCGACGCCGGCGTCGGGTCGATCCTCAACTTCGCGCCGTCGGTGATCTCGGTGCCCGACGGCGTGTCGCTGCGCAAGGTCGACCTCTCGATCGAGTTGCAGATCCTGAGCTTCTACCAGCAGCGCCGCGGGACCAGCGCGGTCGGCTGACGCTCGCGATGCCGGTCGACGCGCCGCTCTATCCCGTCGGGCTGATCGTCGCCGGCCGGCGCGTGCTCGTCGTCGGCGGGGGGAAGGTGGCGGCCGACAAGGTCCGCAACCTCGTGGCGTGCGGCGCCGACGTCCACGTCGTCGCGCCCCGCGTCGACGACGCCATCACGGCGATCGACGGCGTCACGGTCGAGCAGCGCGCCTATCGACCGGGCGAGGCGGCGGGCGACGGCTACCGGCTCGTCATCGCCGCGACCGACGACCCGGCCGTCAACCGCCAGGTCCACGACGACGCCGACGCTGCGGGCGTCTGGGTCAACGCTGCGGACGACCCGGCGAACTGCACGTTCACGCTGCCGGCGGTGCTGCGCCGCGGCAGCGTCACGGTGAGCGTCGCCACCGGCGGTGCCAGCCCGGCGCTCGCCGCGTGGCTGCGGGACCGGCTCGCCGGCAGCGAGGTCGGTCCCGAGTACGAGGTGCTGGCCGACCTGCTCGCCGAGGCGCGCGCCGCGGGCCCGCGTGGTGATTGGCGGAACATCCTCGATTCGGGAATCCTTGACGACATCAGGGCAGGCCGGATCGCCGAGGCAAGGGAGCGCCTGCAGCTTTGATGGTCATCGTCGTCGGTCTCAACCACCGGACCGTGCCGCTGGACGTGCTCGAGCGCACGAGCGTCGCGCCGGCGCGCCTCGGCAAGGCGCTCGACGACCTGACCGGCCGCGACCACATCAGCGGCGCCGTCGTCCTCTCGACGTGCCACCGCACCGAGGTCTACGCCATCGCCGAGAAGTTCCACGGTGCGGTGCAGGACGTGCGCAACTTCCTCGCCGAGACCGCCGGCCTGGCGCCCGACGCCATCGCCGATCACCTCTACTCGTATTACGACTCCGCGGCGGCGGCCCACCTGTTCGGTGTCGTGTCGGGGCTCGACTCGGTCGTCATCGGCGAGAGCGAGATCCTCGGCCAGGTGCGCGACGCCTGGAACGTCTCACAGGGTCTCGGAACGTGCCCGACGATGCTGTCGACGCTGTTCCGCCACGCCGTCGAGGTCGGCAAGCGGGCACGGTCGGAGACGGCGATCTCGCGGCGCATCACGTCGGTGTCGCAGGCCGCGGTCGCCATGGCCGGTGACCGCCTCGGCGGGCTCGCCGGGCGTCGGGTGCTCGTGCTCGGCACGGGTGACATGGGGGAGTCGATGGCGGTCGCGCTCGCCGGCAACGGCGGTGCGTCGGTCCTCGTCGCCAACCGGACCCGTGCGAAGGCGATCGCGCTGGCCGACCGGGTCGGCGGCGTCGACATCGCGCTCGACGACGTGCCGCACCACCTCGCCGACGTCGACGTGCTGTTGACGGCGACGAACGCCGGTGGCGCGATCCTCGGCCGCGCCGACCTCGAGCCGATCGTCGCCGAGCGCGACGGGCGGCCGCTCCTCGTCGTCGATGTGGCGATGCCGCGTGACGTCGATTCCGGCGTCGCCGACCTGCCGGGCGTGACACTGCTCGATCTCGACGACCTCAAAGCCTTCGTCGCCGAGGGACTCGACGAGCGGCGCAAGGAGGTCGGGCGGGTCAGCGCGATCATCGCCGAGGAGGTCGACCGCTGGCAGGCCCGCAGCACCGCGCGCGAGATGGCGCCGGCGATCACCGCGCTGCGTCAACGCGCCGACGAGATCCGCCTCGCCGAGCTCGACCGCTACCGCGCCCGCCTCGCCGACCTCGACGAGTCGCAACGCGACGCCATCGACGCGCTGACGAAGGGCATCGTCGCCAAGCTGCTCCACGAACCGACCGTCCAGCTCAAGGCGAACGCCGGCGACCCGGCGGGCCTGCGGCTCACCGAGGCGCTGCGGACGCTCTTCGACCTCGAGTAGCTGACGCGCTGATGGCGTCGGTCCACCTCCGAGCGGCGACGCGCGGCAGCCGCCTCGCGCGCCTGCAGACCGATCTCGTCGCCGCCATGCTCGGTCCCGACGTGACCGTCGAGCCCGTCGTCGTGTCCACCGTCGGCGACCGCCGGCAGGACGTGCGGCTGCACGAGATCGGCGGCCAGGGCGTGTTCGTCAAGGAGGTGCAGGAGGCGGTGCTCGACGGTCGTGCCGACATCGCCGTGCACTCCGCCAAGGACCTCCCCGCGACGCAGGCGGAGGGCCTGACGATCGCGGCGGTGCCCGAACGCGAGGACCCGCGCGACGCGCTCGTCGGGTGTGCGATGGACGACCTCGGTCCCGGCGCCCGCATCGGCACCGGGTCGGTCCGCCGGCGGGCGCAGCTCGCCGCCATCCGGCCGGACCTCACGTTCGGCGAGCTGCGCGGGAACATCGAGACCCGGTTGCAGAAGGCCGCGGACTTCGACGCGATCGTCGTCGCCCTCGCCGCGCTCAAGCGTCTCGGCCTCGACGATCGCGTCGACGAGGTGCTCGACCCCGCGCTGCTCGTCCCGCAGGTCGGGCAGGGCGCGCTCGCCGTCGAGTGCCGCGCCGACGACGACGCGACCCGCGCCGCGGTCGCGTCGATCGAGCACGCACCGTCGCGCGCCGCGGTCGACGCCGAGCGGGCGTTCCTCGCCGCGGTCGGCGGCGGCTGCGAGCTACCCATCGCCGGCCACGCGATCGTCGGCGGCGACGGCCACCTCGAGCTGCGGGCGATGATCGCGACCTTCGACGGCCGCCGCGTGCTCCGTGCGTCGCGCGACGGCGACGATCCCGTCGACGTCGGCCGCGAGCTCGCCGACCACCTCCTCCACACCGCCGGCGGCGCCGCCCTCCTCGCCGAGCTGGGATGACCGCCACCCATCCCACCCCCGCTTCCGTCGAAAGAAACGAAAGTGGGGGCCGGGGCCCCCGTTTTCGTTGCCGATCTCGGGATCGGCGCCGGCCGTGACCGTCTACCTCGTCGGCGCAGGACCGGGCGATCCCGGCCTGCTCACGGTCCGCGGGAAGGAGGTGCTCGAGCGCGCCGACGTCGTCGTGTACGACCGCCTGTCGGTCGCGTCGCTCCTCGACCTCGCGCCGCCCACCGCCGAGCGCATCAGCGTCGGCAAGACACCCCGAGGGCCGTCCACCGACCAGTCCGACATCAACGCGCTGCTCGTGGAGCGCGGGCGCGTCCCCGGCTCGACCGTCGTGCGGCTCAAGGGCGGCGACCCGTTCGTGTTCGCACGCGGCGGCGAGGAGGCGCAGGCGCTGGCGGACGCCGGCGTCCCGTTCGAGGTCGTGCCCGGCATCACGTCCGCCATCGCCGTACCCGCGTACGCGGGCGTGCCCGTGACGCACCGCGGCCTGTCGACGTCGTTCACCGTCGTCACCGGCCACGAGGACCCGTGGGCGGCGACCGAGACGGACTGGGACGCGGTGGCCCGCGTCGGCGGCACGATCGTCGTCCTCATGGGCGTGGCGACGCGCGCCGCGATCGCCGAGCGACTCGTGCACGGCGGCCTCGACCCGTCGACGCCCGTCGCCGCGGTCACGTGGGGCACGCGACCGGAGCAGCGCACCACGCGCACCACGCTCGGCGAGCTCGGCGCTGCCGACCTGCGCTCGCCGAGCGTGATCGTCATCGGCGCCGTCGCCGGCGTCGACGTCGCGTGGTTCGAGCGCCGCCCGCTCTTCGGCCGGCGCGTCGTCGTCACCCGAACCCGTACGCAGGCCTCCGATCTCGTCGCCCGCCTGCACGACATCGGCGCGGAGACGATCGAGCTGCCCGTCATCGAGATCGCCGATCCCGCCGACGGCGGCGCCGCGCTGCGAGCCGCCGCGTCACGCGTACACGACTACGACTGGGTCGTCTTCACCTCGGCGAACGCGGTCACGCGCGTGCTGCCGTTGCTGCGCGACGCGCGCGCCTTTCGCGACGCACGCGTCGCCGCCATCGGTCCCGGCACCGCCGACGCGCTGCGCGCGTACAACGTCGACGCCGATCTCGTCCCGCCGGCGTTCGTCGCCGAATCGCTGCTCGACGCGTTCGACGACGGCCCCGGCCGCATCCTCCTGCCTCGCGCCGCGGTGGCCCGCGACATCCTCCCCGACGGGCTGCGCGCGAAGGCATGGGACGTCGACGTCGTCGAGGCCTACCGGACGGTGCTGCCGACGATCGACCGCCACGCGCTCGACGCCGTCACCGCGGCGGACGCGATCACGTTCACCTCGTCGTCCACGGTCGCGAACTTCGTCGAGGCCGCCGGCACCGACCGCGTACCGGACATCGTCGCCTGCATCGGTCCGATCACCGCCGAAACCGCCCGAAAGGCCGGTCTCCGCGTCGACGTCGTGGCCGGCGAGCACACCATTGGCGGCCTGGTGGAGGCGCTCGGGGAGGCATTCACCGCCCGCGGGTAGAACGCGACGGGCGTGCGCCGGATCGCCCTCGCCACCGCGCTGTGCCTCATGGTGCCGGCGATCGCGCTCGTCTCGTCGGCGAACGCGGCGCCGTCGGTCCGCATCACCAACCAGGTCCTGCGTTCCTTCGACGGCACCCGCCTGGCGACGACCCTGTTCACCCCGCGAGCGGCGTCGCCGTCACATCGCGTGCCCATCGTGCTGCGCGGCTCCGGATGGACCGCGCCGCGCGCGACGGGCGACAGCGGCACGATCCACGCGCTCGTCGACGCCGGGTTCGCGGTGCTCACGTGGGACCCGCGCGGCTTCGGCGGCTCGACCGGCGCGACGTCCGTCGACGCGCTCGACCGCGAGGCACGCGACGTCAGTGCGTTGGTCGACTGGGCCGCCCGCCAACCGTTCGTGGCGACGCAGCGGCCCGGCGACCCCGTCGTCGGCATGAGCGGCCCCTCGTACGGCGGTGCGATCCAGCTCGCTGCCGCCGCCGTCGACCACCGCATCGACGCGATCGCCCCCGAGATCACGTGGTTCGACCTGCGCGACTCGCTGTTCCCGAACGGCGTCGCCAAGCGCGGCGGGTGGGCAGAGTGGCTGTTCGCCTCCGGCTTCGCCGACCGGCGCGAGGACGACGCCTGGCTGCTCGCTCGGAGCCTCGCCGGGTACGGCGACGCCCACCCGATCGCCGCGCCGACGCTCCTCGTGCAGGGCATCGAGGACGAGCTGTTCGACCTGAACGAAGCGGCACGCACGCTCGCCTACCTCGACGCGCACCACGTCCCCCACCGGTTCGTGGCGTTCTGCGGCGGGCACGGCACGTGCGCGCACCCGGGCGACGACCGCACGCACCTCGACCGCGCGCTCGTCGCGTGGTTCGACCGCTGGCTCCGCGGCAACACGCGCGCGGACGTCGGACCGGCGGCCGAGTACCGCACGAACGACGGCCGCTGGCGCGCCCTGGACGCGTTCCCGCCGACCGACACCGCGCCGCACTACGCGCTCGCAACCGGGACCACGCCGCTCACGGCGACGGTGCTGGGCGCGAGCGGCGACGCCGTCGGGCTGCCGCACGCATCGATCGACACACCGCCCACCGCCGCCGGCGCGACGCTGTTCCTCGAGCTGGTCGACCGCGAAGCTGGCGAGGTGCTCGGCAACCAGTCGCGGCCGGTGCGGGTCACGTCGACGCACCTCGAGGTCGAGCTCGTCGGCGTCGCCCACGCGCTCGCATCCGGCCACCACCTCGACGTGCGCGTCACGTCCGACCGGCCCGTAGTCGGGCTGTCGGTCGTCGTCGCCGTGCCCGTGCGCGACGCGGCGTGACGCTCGCCCGTGCCCGCGCGCTCGTCGAGCGCTGCGGCCCCGACGACCAGCGCGACCGCATCCTGGCGTTCCTCGAGGCCCATCCCGACGCGCTCCATCGCTCGTGCCCCGACGGTCATCTCACCGCATCGGCGCTCGTCGTCGACGCGACCGGCGACCGGGCCCTGCTGATGCACCACCGCAAGCTCGACAAGTGGCTGCAGATGGGCGGCCACGCCGAGGGCGACGCCGACCTGGCCGCGGTCGCGCTCAAGGAGGCGTTCGAGGAGAGCGGCATCGACGGCCTGACCCTCGCCAACCGCGGCACGCCCGTCGACCTCGACGTCCACGAGGTGCGTCCCCCGCACGAGCCGCCGCACCTGCATCTCGACGTCCGGTTCGTCGCCGTCGCCCCCGCCGGCTGCGTCGCCACCGGCAACGACGAGTCGCACGAGGTCCGCTGGGTCGACCTCGACGACCTCGCCCGCACGCACGACGAGCCCGGCATGCGGCGATTGGCCGCCGCCGCTCGTAGCCTGTTGCGCTGATGGGAACGGCCTACCCGGCACGACGGATGCGGCGGCTGCGGCGCACGCCCGCCCTTCGCCGCCTCGTCGCCGAGACGGTGCTCACCCCCGACGACTTCATCGCCCCGCTGTTCGTGCGCGAGGGCATCGACGAGCCGCGGCCCATCGTCTCGCTCCCGGGCGTCGTGCAGCACACGCGCGACTCGGTCGTGAAGGAGGCGCGCCGGCTGTCGTACCTCGGTGTGCCCGCGGCGATCGTGTTCGGGGTCCCCGCGACGAAGGACGCGACGGGCAGCCAGGCGTGGCACCACGACGGCATCGCCCAGGTCGCGCTGCGCGACCTGCGCGACGAGCTCGGTGACTCGATGGTCCTCATGGCCGACCTCTGCCTCGACGAGTACACCGACCACGGCCACTGCGGTGTCCTCACGCCCGGCGGCGACGTCGACAACGACGCGACAGTCGAGCTGTACGCGAAGGTCGCGCTCGCGCAGGCGGACGCCGGCGTCGACGTGTGCGCGCCGAGCGGGATGATGGACGGCCAGGTCGCGGCGATCCGCGGCGCGCTCGACACCGGCGGTTTCACCGACGTCGCCATCCTCGCCTACGCGGCCAAGTACGCGTCCGCGCTGTACGGCCCGTTCCGCGACGCCGTCGACGTGCAGATCGTCGGCGGCGGTGACCGCAAGGGCTACCAGCAGGACCCGCGGAACCGGCGTGAGGCGCTCGCGGAGGTCGCTCTCGACCTCGCCGAGGGCGCCGACATCGTGATGGTGAAGCCGGCGCTCGCCTACCTCGACATCATCGCCGCCGCGCGCGAGCGCACCGACGTGCCGCTGGCGGCGTACCACGTGTCGGGCGAGTACGCCATGCTCAAGGCCGCCGCCGAGCGGGGCTGGATCGACGGCACCGCCGTCGCCGTCGAGCACCTCACCGCGATCAAGCGCGCGGGTGCCGACATGATCCTCACGTATCTCGCCGGCGAGATCTGCGAAGTCCTCGGCTGACGGCGACGTGACGAACGACGAGCTCTTCGCACGCGCCCGTGCGGTGATCCCCGGCGGCGTCGACTCGCCCGTGCGCGCGTTCGGCAGCGTCGGCGGGACGCCGTACTTCGTCGCCCGGGCCGAGGGCGCGTACGTGTACGACGTCGAGGGCCGCCGCTACACCGACTACGTCCAGTCGTGGGGCGCGTCGATCCTCGGCCACGCCCATCCCGCGGTCGTCGAAGCGGTGCAGCGGGCCGCGACCGACGGCACGTCCTTCGGCGCGCCGACCGAGCGTGAGGTCCTCCTCGCGGAAGCGATCCGCGCGCGCGTCCCGAGCTGCGAGAAGGTGCGGCTCGTCAGCAGCGGCACCGAGGCGACCATGACGGCGATACGGGTCGCACGTGGGTTCACCGGCCGGGACAGGATCGTGAAGTTCGCCGGCTGCTACCACGGCCACGCCGACGTGCTGCTCGCCGCCGCCGGCAGCGGCGTCGCCACGCTCGGCCTGCCGGACAGCGCGGGTGTCCCGACGCACGCGGTCGACGACACGATCGTCGCGCCGTACAACGTCGTGCCCACCCTCGACGACGACGTCGCCTGCGTCATCGTCGAGCCCGTCGCCGCGAACATGGGGCTCGTCGAGCCGCAGCCCGGCTTCCTCGACGGCCTCCGCAAGGAGTGCGACCGGGTCGGCGCGCTGCTGATCTTCGACGAGGTCATCACCGGCTTCCGCCTCGGCCTCGGTGGCGCGCAGGCGCGCTACGGCGTGACGCCCGACCTCTCGACGTTCGGCAAGGTCATCGGCGGTGGTCTGCCGCTCGCCACGTTCGGCGGGCGCGCCGACGTGATGGATGTCCTCGCGCCGGACGGCCCCGTCTACCAGGCGGGCACGCTCAGCGGGAACCCGCTCGCCACCGCCGCCGGCCTCGCCGTGCTCGACCAACTCGACGACGCCGCGTACCTCAAGCTCGAGGGTCGCGCCGAGCAGCTCACGAACTGGTTGAACGACGTGTTCCGCGACGCCGGCGTCGAGGCGCAGATCTTCCACGTCGGCACGCTCGTCGGCATGTTCTTCGCCGCCGCCCGGCCGACGAACTACGACGAGGTGAAGACCGCCGACGCGAAGGCGTACGCCACGTTCTTCCACGAGATGCTGAGCCGCGGGGTCGCCCTCGCCCCGAGCGCGTTCGAGGTCGCGTTCCCGTCGCTCGCGCACACCAAGGACGACCTCGAGCGCACGGCGGACCTGGCCCGGCCGAGCCTCGAGGCGTTGCGATAACAGCCGTCGCCCCACCGACTTTTGCGCGCCAAACCGCCCTCTGAGGGCGAAACCCGCGAAGAAGTCGCCAGGACGGAGCGTTCAGGCGGCGGCCGGGGCCAGACGAGCCAGCTGGGCGACCGCCCTGTAGGCCGCCTCGGCCGGGCCGAGCTCGTCGGGCCGCAGCAGGTTCGCCATGATGCGCAGCACCCACTCCATGAGCGTGCGCGAGCGCATGCCCGTGCCGACGAGGACCTTCATCGCCTGCGGGTTGCCGATGATGCGCACGAACGCCCGGGCGACCCGGTAGTAGAGGTCGTACTCGTCGCGCACCCGTTCGTCGTACAGCCGCAGCGCAGTGCCGTCGCCGGTCCGGAGCGCGACGTCGAGCGCCTCGGCGGCGAAGCGGCCCGTCTCGTACGCGTACGCGATCCCCTCGCCGTTGAACGGGTTGATCGCGCCCCCGGCGTCGCCCACGACGAGGTACGTCGGGCCCGAGTGCGGCTTCACCGACAGACCCATCGGCAGCCGCCCGCCGGTCGCCGGCCCGCACGCCGTCTCCGGACGGATGTCCCACGACTTCGGCGCCCAGTCGACGAAGGCGTCCATCAGCTTCGTCGTGTTGACCGACTTCCACTGGTTGAACGTCGACAGCAACCCGACGCCGACGTTCACCCGTCCGTCGCCAACCGGGAAGATCCACCCGTAGCCGGGGAGCACGTTGCCGGCGGCGTCACGGACGTCGAGGTGCGACTCGATCCACGGCTCGTCGTGGCGGGGCGACGTGTAGTAGCCGCGGATCGCCATCCCCTGCGGGTACGACTTGTCGCGCGCCAGTCCCAGCGACCGGCCGAAGCGCGACAGCGAGCCGTCGGCGACGACGAGGTACCGCGCCCGCACCTCGCGGGTCGTCCCCGCGCCCCCGTCGGACTTCGACTTCAGCACCGCGCCCCGGACGAACCCGCCCTCGACGACGGGCGCGACCGCCTCGGTGCCCTGCCACAGCGTCGCCCCGGCCTTCTCGGCCCGCCCCGCGACCAGCGCGTCCAGGTCGTGGCGTGTGACCACGTAGCCGTAGGACGGGAACCCCGGCGTCGGCGGCCACGAGAGCTCGAGCGTCTGCCCGAACGCCATCGACCGCAGCCCGACGAAGCGGTGGTGCTTGGCGAGGTCGTCGGCGAGGCCCATGTCCTCGAGTTGCTTCACCGACCGTGGGGTCAGCCCGTCGCCGCACGTCTTCTCGCGCGGGTACACCTTCTTCTCGACCAGGGCCACGTCGTGCCCGGCGGATGCGAGCCAGTACGCGGCAGCGGCCCCAGAGGGGCCGCCACCGATCACGAGGACGTCGTGATCGGGTGCTACAGCCCCTCCCGCTCGTACTGCACGACCGCCTCGATCTGGGCCTCGGTGAGCGAGCCGGCGAACGGCGGCATCTGCCCGAGCTTGGCGATGCGCTGGCCGCCCTCACGGTTGGGGTCGCCGTACGGCTTGCCCTTGAAGGGCGCCGACCCGGTCTTCACCCAGTTGATGTGGTCCTGCACGTTCGGGAACGTCTTGAGCGTGTCGCCGTTGTTCAGCGCCGGGAAGTCGCCCTGGCCCTGACCGTTGGCGCCGTGGCAGCCGGCGCACCCGGCGGTCTGGAACACCTCGGCCCCGAGGACGAGCGGGTCGACCGGGCCGCTCTCACGGGTGCCGTACGCGCCGAAGTAGACGAACACCCACAGCGGCAGCACGGCGAGGACCGGGTACACCCACAGCGGGATCCGCCGCGCCGGGGCGGGCGGCGGGACGTAGACCTCGACGTCCTCGACCACCGGCGCCGTGGCGACCGCGGCGGGCGCCGGCGCGACCTCGCTCGACGCGGCCTCGGCGGCGGCCGGCGCGGCGGCCGCGTCGCTCGGTGCGGCCGACTCGGACGACGCACCACCCGCGCCGCCACCACCCAGGCCGAGGGCGGCCCGGCGCTCCTGGGAGCGACGCAGCAGGTGCTCGGGAACTTCGGTCAAGGCGCTCCTCCGCGCGAGAGCTCAGGCGACCGCGGGAGACTAGCGACGGCGCCGCGAAGACCACACATCGACCCGGCGACATCGGCGCGCACGTCGTCACCTGCCGATGTGTAGTGGTCGCGAGGCCCGTGCTAGAACGACCGGGAACCCCCGGGACGACGCACGGTACGGTGCCCGGGCGAATGTGAGCGGTTTCACAAGAGCAGACGCAGTGACTCGAGGAACGCAGACGGAGGGAGCCGAGTGGTCGCTTTCGTGACGTCGATCATCGCGCTCGCCATCGGCATCGCCATCGTGCTCTGGGTCGGCAACCGACGCCCGGTCGGCACGCCCGTGACCTGGGCAGAGGCGATGCTCGGGTCGACCTACATCTTCGCCCTGCTGCTCCTCGGCTACGCGATCCTCCCGCACAACTGGCTGCAGTGGACGACGAACGAGCTGAAGTGGCGCGCCGACGCGATCGCGTACCGGCTCTCGTTCTTCGGGCACGGCACGATCACGATCACGAAGGAGACGATCCGCGACATCGTCGCCACCGTCATCTACGTGGTGCTCCTCGGCCTGAACATCTACCTCTGGGCCGCCTGGCAGAAGCGGGGCCAGAAGAAGGAGGCGCCGGCCATCGAGACGTCGACCTACGGGCGGCCGCTCGTGAGGAAGGTCTGACGCCGTGGCCCGCAACGACGCCAACCCGCCGATGCCGGCGTTCCCGGGCGAGTACGTGCTCGCGGAGATCTCGCCGGATCAGTTGGGGAAGTCGGTCAAGCCGAAGCAGTTCATCCACATCGACCAGTCCGAGTGCATCATGTGCGAGGGCTGCGTCGACATCTGTCCGTGGAAGTGCATCCACATGTTGTCACCGGAGGCGATCGCCGAGGCGACGAACACGGCGCAGCCGGGTGTCGATCCGGACGACCAGGTGGTGTTCCTGATCGACGAGGACGTGTGCACCCGCTGCGGGTTGTGCGTCGATCGGTGCCCGACGGGCGTGATCATCATGGGCAAGACGGGCGTGGCGCCGCGCGACGGCGACCCGCACGGCCGCGACAGCAAGCACGGCTACTCGTACGGCATGCGGTTCTAGGAAGGTCTGCGGAACAACGACATGGCCAGGAACGGCAACGGCAACGGCGGCGGTTCGAAGAAGCCGGTCTCGCAGCGGCTCGTCGACATCGGCGACCAGATGCGCGGCTCGCAGGCGTGGACGTCGATCTTCCGCCCGGGCTCGATCTTCCGGAAGGGCTACACGGACAGCCCGAGGAACCGCTCGTACGTCATCATGAACTCGCTGCTGTACCACCTCCACCCGGTGAAGGTGAAGCGGCACGCGGTGAAGGTCAGCTACACGCTCTGCCTCGGCGGTCTCAGCTTCTTCCTGTTCATCCTGCTGACCGTCACCGGCATCTTCCTGATGTTCTTCTACCGCCCGGAGGCGGCGTCGGCGTGGAACGACATCAAGACGCTGCAGACCGCGGTGACCTTCGGCCTTCTCGTGCGCAACATGCACCGGTGGGCCGCGCACCTGATGGTGCTCAGCGTGTTCCTGCACATGGCGCGCGTCTTCTACCACGGCGCCTACAAGCCGCCGCGCGAGTTCAACTGGGTGATCGGCGTCATCCTGCTGCTGCTCACGCTGCTGCTGTCGTTCACCGGCTATCTGCTGCCGTGGGACCAGCTCGCGCTCTGGGCCGTGACCGTCGGCACGAACATGATGGGCTACACGCCGGTGTTCGGCTCCCAGGTGCGGTTCGTGCTGCTCGGGTCGAAGGAGATCAGCACCGACACGCTGCTGCGGTGGTACGTGCTCCACGTCCTGATGTTCCCGTTCGTCATCGTCATCTTCATGGCCATCCACTTCTGGAGGGTCAGGAAGGATGGCGGCATCTCCGGACCGCTGTAGGAGGGGAACGATCTAGATGACCGAAGTCCCCGAACACCTCCGCAAGCGCGCCGAAGAGGCCAAGGCCAAGGCCGCGGCCAAGAAGGCGGCCGCGAGCGGCGAGGCCGCGCCCGCCGCCGCGGCGGAGACACCGGCGGCCGCCGACGCACCGGCGACCCCGGCGCCGGCGAACCAGGCCGGACCGAGCGACCCGAGCGGCAAGATCCCCGCCCACCTCCTCGCCCGCAGCCAGGCGGCGCGCGCCAAGGCGGCCGGCGGTGACGGTGGCGGCGGTGCTGCCGGCGGTGGCGGTGAGGGCGGTGGCGGCGGCGGTGCGGTCGCGACGGCCGGTGCCGCGGCACCCGCGGCCGGTGGCGTGGCCACGGCGCCCCCGCTCCCCGCGGGCCCGGCCGGGCACACGCAGCGGCTGCTGACCGTCGTCAAGGCCGGCTCCATCCAGGACGTCAAGGCGACGCCCACCGACAAGGTCAACGTGTGGCCGCACCTGCTCGTCATCGAGTTCCTCGCCGCGCTGCTGATGACGGCGTTCCTGCTCGTGTTCTCGACGTTCGTCAACGCGCCGCTGCTCGCGCTCGCCAACGTCAACCTCACGCCGAACCCGTCGAAGGCGCCGTGGTACTTCCTCGGCCTCCAAGAGCTGCTGACGATGTTCCACCCGATGGTCGCCGGCGTGACCATCCCGGGCGTGGGCCTCGGCCTGCTCGCGCTCGCGCCCTACATCGACCGCAACCCGAGCAACAAGCCGGAGGACCGCAAGGTCGCCATCTCGATGATGGTGCTCTTCATGATGTTCTGGGCCGTGCTCGTGATCATCGGGTCGTTCTTCCGGGGTGCCGGCTTCAACTTCATCCTCCCGTGGCGCCAGGGCATCCACGAGATCTTCGACCTTTAGGAGCCTGCTGAGTGATGCGTGCACCGATCTCGCCGGCCAGCTTCGCCGCCCGTTGCGTTCTCGCCGCTCGCGGCGGGGCAAGACCGGCGCGTCGCGGCTGCGGCCCTGCGGGCGACGAACCGTGGCTCGCCGGTCTCGGCGCCGATCACTCGACAGCCTCCTTCTAGACAGACAGTCAGGACCCAGAGACCGAACCAATGATCATCGCCATCGCGATCATCGCCCTCGTCGTCCTGGCCGGCATCGTCGTCATCACGACGGCACGGCGGCGCGACAGCGCGTCGGCGACCGGCGCGCTCAGCCGGGAGACCCGACGCCGCGACCGCAGCACCGAGCTCCCGGGCGACTTCCGCATCCCCACCGACGACCGCCCGACCGGCCGCGAGGTCGAGCGGGCAGCCGAGGCCGCTCGACGCGGGCGCGAGGTCGTCGTCGCGCCGACGGCGGCGGCACCGGCGCCGTACATCCCGCCCGACGAGGATGCGATCGGCGTCACCCGCCGGCAGTTCCTCAACCGCGGCATCGTCAACATGTTCGCCCTCGGTCTCGGCGGCTTCGGTGCCGCGACGATCGCGTTCCTGTGGCCGAGCAGCAGTGGCGGCTTCGGCGGCAAGATCGACCTGCCCGCCAGCCTCAGCGAGATCCTCGACTACTACAACGCCAACAAGCAGCCCTACTACTACGCGCCCGGCCGCGTGTACGTGACGCCGTACCCCAAGGCGGCACTCGCCAAGGCGAAGACCGTGTACGAGGGCAGCGTGCTCGGCGGCATGGAGAAGGGCATCGTCGCCCTGTACCAGAAGTGCGTCCACCTCGGCTGCCGTGTGCCGTGGTGCGCGACGTCGCAGTGGTTCGAGTGCCCCTGCCACGGCTCGCAGTACAACCGGGTCGGTGAGAAGAAGGGCGGGCCCGCGCCGCGCGGCCTCGACCGCTTCGCCGTGACCGTGACCGGCTCGAAGGTCACCGTCGACACGGGCCTCATCACGCAGGGCCCGCCGATCGGTACGAACACGACCGGCCAGGAGGCCGAGGGTCCGCACTGCGTCGGAGGGTCGGAGTGAACGTGCTCGCCGTGTCCGGCTACCAGGCGGTCGGCGTCGGCGTCGGCTTCCTGCTGCTCGCCGCGTGGGTCGTGTTCGTCGTCGTCAACGCCGGCCGGCCGTCCCGGCCCCCGGGGTCCGAGATCGAGGACGCGCCGAACCGCCGCGTCTACCTCAGCGACGACGAGCTCGAGACGAAGAAGCTCGATCGCACGCTCGGGTGGGGGCTCCTCGCGCTGGCGTTCATCGCGATCGCGCTGCCGGTGTACTGGCTGCGCGAGCCGCAGCGGCAGACGAACGCCGAGAACGGGTTCGACAAGCGCTCCGTCGCCCGCGGCGCCGAGCTGTTCCAGTCGGCCAAGTCGCACCTGCCGCCCGGCCACATCGCCGCCGGGTGCGCCGACTGCCACGGCAACAAGGGTCAGGGCGGCGTCGTCAACTTCGTCATGCAGGACCCGTTCGAGAAGGGCAAGGTCATCCCCGTCAACTGGACCGCGCCGTCGCTCGACGACGTCCTCCTGCGGTTCGACGAGAGCGAGGTCAAGGACATCCTGATCTACGGACGTCCGCCGACGCCGATGCCGGCATGGGGCGTCGACGGCGGTGGCGCCCTCGGCGACCAGCAGATCAACGATCTCATCTCGTTCCTGAAGAGCATCCAGATCTCGCCGAAGGACGCGCGCGCGAAGCACAAGGACCTGAGCGGCGGTGAGGAGCTGTTCAACGCGATGTGCGCCCGCTGCCACACGCTCGGCTGGTCGTACAAGGACAGCTACCAGGAGCCGAACGCGCTCCCCGGTGGCGGTGCCTACGGCCCGAACCTGCGTGAGGGCCACACGGTCGAGCAGTTCCCGAACGTCGAGGACCAGGTCACGTTCATCACCGAGGGCTCGGTGTACGCGAAGAACTTCGGCCGACGCGGTATCGGCACCGGTCACATGCCCGGCTTCGGGTCGCTGCTCACGCAGGACCAGATCAAGGCCATCGTCGAGTACGAACGGAGTCTTTGAGCAGTGCACGTGCACGACGTCCTCGGTGTGCTGACGTGGGACCCGCAGATCCGCGGCGCGCTGATCCTCGTCACCGCGTTCGTGATCCTGCCCGGGTCGGTGTACCTGCTGCTGTCGACGAACCTCGGTGCCCGCCTCGGCTTCCTCGTCGCCGTCGCCGGTCTCACCGGCTGGATGACCGTGCTCGGGCTGATGTGGACGCTCACCCCGTCCACGACCGGTCCGAAGGGACGGGACCCTCACTGGAAGGTCAAGGGCGTCGTCACCGGCAACATCGGTCCGACGGCGCCGGCACCGCTGCAGGTGTCGCTCAAGGACGGCAAGGTGTGGAAGGAGCTGCCGGAGGAGGACCCGCAGCGGGCCGAGATCATCACGACCTCCGAGGAGTTCTTCACCACCGACCCCGCCGGCGGCAGCTACGGCATCCAGGGTTCCTCCGACTACATCGTCGAGGACGCGTGGAGCCGCGGCGGCGAGCGCAAGGGCCCCTTCGGCGTCTTGAACTTCCGCCCCTTCAACGTGCGCCACAAGCCGCACTACGCGGTCGTGCGCATGCATCCGACGATCAAGCAGGAGACCAAGCCGGGCCAGGCGCCGCCGACGCCGAAGGTCGATCCGTCGAAGGAGGCGTACACCGTCCTCCTCGTCCGCGACCTCGGCACCCGCAGGCTGCCGGTGGCGATGTTCGCCCTCGGGTCGGGGATCCTGTTCGCCGTGACGCTCTCGGTCCTGCACCGTCGCGACAAGGAGGCGATGGCCGCCCGCGGCCTGCTCCCGGCGAAGGCGTAGACCACCCAAGCGATCCCCGAGAGGAGGACGAACGCACATGGCCGACTACCTGCCGATCCTGACGCTGCTCGTCCTCGCGACGCTGTTCAGCGTCCTCAGCTTCCTGGCGTCACGGCTGCTCGCGCCGCGCCGGCCGACGGCGGCCAAGTCGGCGCCGTACGAGTGCGGGATCATCCCCGACCGCGAGCCGGCCGAACGGTTCCCGGTGCGCTTCTACCTGGTCGCGATGATCTTCATCATCTTCGACATCGAGATCATCTTCCTCTATCCGTGGGCGGTGGTCTCCGACCGGCTCGGCGCGTACGGCCTGGCCGAGATGTTGCTGTTCGCCGCCGCGGTGTTCGTGTCGTTCGTGTACCTCATCGCCAACGGCGCCCTCGACTGGGGTCCGGTCAAGCACCTCCGCCGGATGGAGGTGCGTCTCGGCGAGCGGACGTCGACGTCGACCGTGCGCCGCATCAGCCGCGACACCGGCGGGCAGGGACGCTCGGGAGAAGCAGCCTAAGTGTCCCGAGTCAGGAGCCTGATGCGATCTCGCCGGCCAGAACCGCCGCTCGCGGCGTTCTCGGCGCGAGCGGTGGGGCAAGGCCAGCGCGTCGCGCCTGCGGCCTTGCGAGCGACGCTTCTGACTCGGCGATCTCATCACCCGGCCCCCGACACGGGACACTCATGCCGCTAGACGACCTGAACCACAACTTCCTCACGGGCACGCTCGAGGAGCTCGTGAAGTGGGCGCGGCGCAACAGCGTCATGCCGGCGACGTTCGGGCTCGCGTGCTGCGCGATCGAGATGATGTCGACGGGCGCGGCGCACTACGACATGGCCCGCTTCGGCATGGAGGTCTTCCGGGCGTCGCCCCGCCAGGCCGACCTCATGATCGTCGCCGGCCGCGTCAGCCAGAAGATGGCGCCCGTCCTGCGCCAGATCTACGACCAGATGATGGAGCCCAAGTGGGTCCTGTCGATGGGCGTGTGCGCGAGCTCCGGGGGGATGTTCAACAACTACGCGATCGTGCAGGGCGTCGACCAGATCGTGCCCGTCGACGTCTACGCACCCGGCTGCCCGCCCAGCCCCGAGACGCTCATGCACGCGATCCTCACGCTGCACGAGAAGATCCGCACCGGCGAGATCACCCGCCGGCGCATGGAGACCGGCCGCGGCGCCGAGGTCCACACCGACCAGCTCGGCCAGCGCCTCGGAGTCGGGACCCCCACGTAGTGCCGTCGGTCGACGTCCCGCAGTCGGAGAGCCGCGGCCAGCGCGTCCTGCACGCGACCCGCGAGCAGTACGTCGACCTCATCCGCAGCCTGCGCGACGACGACAGCTTCGAGCTGCTCGTCGACGTCACGGCCGTCGACCACCTCACGAACCTCCGGCGCGCGCTGCCCGACGGTGTCGAGCCCGGTCGCTACGAGGTCGTCGTCAACCTCGTGTCGCTGCGCGACCGCGAGCGTGTGCGGGTCATCGTCCAGGTACCCGAGGACGACCCGACCGTCGGGTCGCTGTTCGACGTGTTCCCTGGCAGCGAGTTCCCCGAGCGCGAGGTCTTCGACATGTTCGGGATCCGCTTCGACGGCCACCCGGACCTCGTGCGCCTGCTCATGCCGGACGACTGGGAGGGTCACCCGCTCCGCAAGGACTACTCGGTCGGCCGCATCCCCGTGCAGTTCAAGGGCAACCCGCAACCGAGGTGAGGCGGTGAGGACCCGATGACCGAGCGAAGCGAGGTCCAGCAATCAACGCGTGGTGCGGCGACGCCACACCTCACGGCAGTCATCGGCTCGCCATCGAGGATGGTGGGCCGATGACCGACGTGCGCGCGGACGCGGCGAGGACCGACGAGGGCGGCCAGGAGATCCACGACCGCGCCGACACGCCCGCCGCGGAACTCGAGCTCGAGATGGGCTGCGTGCTCCGGGGCGTCGAGCAGCTGACCGAGGACGAGATGATCACGCCGGACGAGACGATGATCATCAACATGGGGCCGCAGCACCCCAGCACCCACGGCGTGCTGCGCCTCCAGATGGAGCTCGCCGGGGAGACCGTGCTGCGGTCGAAGCCGATCATCGGCTACCTGCACACCGGCATGGAGAAGACGGCCGAGGACCTCACGTACATGCAGGGGTCCACGAACGTCACGCGGATGGACTACCTGGCGCCGCTGTTCAACGAGCTGGCGTTCTCGTTGGCGACCGAGCGCCTTCTCGGCGTCGAGATCCCCGAGCGGGCGCAGTGGATCCGCATGCTCGTCACCGAGCTCAACCGCATCTCGTCGCACTCGACGTTCCTCGCCACCAACGGTATGGATCTCGCGTCGACGACGATGATGATCTTCGGGTTCCGCGAGCGCGAGACGATGCTGCGGATCTTCGAGAAGATCACCGGGCTGCGGATGAACCACAACTACATCCGCCCCGGCGGTGTCGCCGCCGACCTCCCGGCGGGCTGGCGCGACGACGTCCTGCTGCTCCTCGACCGCATGCCCGACCAGCTCGACGACTACGACGAGCTGTTCACGAACCAACCGATCTGGCGGGAGCGCAGTGAGGGTGTCGGTGTCATCGGCCCGAAGGCGTGCCTCGCGCTCGGCGTCACCGGTCCGATGCTGCGCGCCGCCGGTGTGCCGTGGGATCTACGGCGCGACGAGCCGTACCTGTTCTACGACCAGGTCGACTTCGACGTGATCGTCGGCACGTACGGCGACGTGTTCGACCGCTACGCCGTGCGCATCAACGAGCTGCGCGAGTCGCTGAAGATCGTGCGCCAGGTGCTCGAGAAGCTGCCGCCCGGCGACTTCCGCACGCAGGACAAGAAGGTGACGCCGCCGCCGCGTGCGCGCATCGACGAGTCGATGGAGGCGCTGATCCACCACTTCAAGTTGTTCACCGAGGGCTACAAGGTGCCCGAGGGCGAGGTGTACGTCCCCGTCGAATCGCCGCGCGGCGAGCTCGGCTGCTATCTCGTCAGCGACGGCACGGCCAAGCCGTACCGGATGCACATGCGCGACCCCTCCTTCTACAACCTGCAGACGCTGCCGCACCTGATGCACGGCGGCCTCGTCGCCGACGCCGTCGCCGTGATCTCGTCGGTCGACCCCGTGATGGGCGGAGTGGACCGATAGTGCCGCGACTGACCGCGGAGAACGTGGCGCGCTGCGAGGCGTTGATGGCGCGCTACCCGCAGCCGCGCTCGGCGCTGATCCCGATGCTGCACGTCCTGCAGGAGCAGGACGGCCACCTGAGCAACGACGGCATGCGCCACCTCGCCGAGCTGCTCGACGTCACGCCGGCGGAGGTCCTCGGCACGGCGAGCTTCTACGAGATGTTCAAGCGCGACGAGACCGGCCGCTACCTCATCGGCGTGTGCGCCGGTATCAGCTGCATGATCCTCGGCGCGCACCAGCTCATCGAGCACGCCGAGGAGACGCTCGGCATCCGCGCGGGCGCCACGACGGCGGACGGGATGTTCACGCTCGAGCGCATGGAGTGCCTCGCCGCGTGCGGCGGCGCGCCGTGCTTCCAGGCGAACTACCGCTACTTCGAGAACGTCACGCACGAGGACTTCGACCGCACGATCGCCGACCTCCGCGCCGGTGTCCTCGACGACATCGTCCCGCCGCACGGCACGCTCAGCCGCGTCGTACTCCCGAAGGCGCAGACGGACCCGCAGCGCGTCACGCCGGAGGAGGTCCGGCAGACCTCATGACGTTCCCGGCGTCGGTTCCCTCCATCGTCCACAACCGCATCCGCCGCTTCGACGACTCTCACACGATCGAGCGGTACGTCGCCGAGGGCGGCTACGAGGCGCTGCGCAAGGCGCTGACGTCGATGACGCCCGAGCAGGTGCACGAGGAGGTCAAGACCTCCAACCTCACCGGCCGCGGCGGCGCCGGCTTCCCGGCCGGCAACAAGTGGGGGCTGCTGCCGCCCGATGTGTTCCCGCGTTACGTCGTCGTCAACGGCGACGAGTCCGAGCCGGGCACGTTCAAGGACCGCGAGCTCATGGAGCGCGACCCGCACCAGCTCGTCGAGGGCGCGCTCATCTGCGCGTACGCGGTCCGGGCGACGCGCGTGTTCCTGTACGTGCGCGGCGAGATGGCACTCGCACAGGAGCGCGTCGGCCAGGCACTCGTCGACGCGTACGCCCGCAACTTCGTCGGCAACGACATCATGGGCACGGGGTGGTCGATGGACGTCGTGCTGCACTGGGGTGCGGGCGCGTACATCGTCGGCGAGGAGACCGCCCTCATCGAGTCGCTCGAGGGCAAGCGCGCCTTTCCGCGCATCAAGCCGCCGTTCTTCCCGGCGGCGAAGGGCCTGTATTACAAGCCGACGATCGTCAACAACGTCGAGACGCTGTCGAACCTCCCGTGGATCGTCACCAACGGCGGCGCCGCGTTCGCGGCGATGGGCGGCGGACGTTCGACCGGCACGCGCATCGAGTCGCTGTCGGGACACGTGAAGCGCCCCGGCAACTACGAGATCGAGCAGCACAACACGACGTTCCGCGACCTGATCTTCGACCCCGCGCTCGGCGCCGGCATGCGCAGCGACGTGCCGCTGAAGATGTTCATCCCCGGCGGCGCGTCGGCACCGTGGCTGTTCCCCGAGCACCTCGACACGAAGATCGATGGCGACGAGGCGGCGAAGCTCGGCACGATGCTGGGCTCCGGCGCCGTCGTCGTGATGGACGAATCGACGTGTTCCGTGCGCGCCGCGTGGAACATCGTGCACTTCTTCGCCCACGAGTCGTGCGGCCAGTGCACGCCGTGTCGCGAGGGAACGACGTGGCTCGAGCGCATCCTGTGGCGCATCGAGACCGGCAGCGGCCGCGAGGAGGACCTCGACCTGCTGCTCGATGTGAGTGACAACATCTCGGTCGGCCTCGGATGGCCGCCGAAGCAGACGACGATCTGCCCGCTCGGGCCGTCCGCGGCGTCGCCGATCCTCAGCTCGGTGCCGCACTTCCGCGACGAGTACCTCGTTCACGTGAAGGAGGGTGGCTGCCCGCATGGCCGATGACGCCGCCGCCGCGCCGGAGGAGAAGAAGTCGACGTTCACCGTCACCGTCGACGGCCGCGCGTTCGAGGCCAACCCCGGCCAGCTGCTGATCGCGGCGGCGGAGGAGCACGGCACGTACATCCCGCGCTTCTGCTGGCACCCGCGCATGAAGCCCGTCGGCATGTGCCGGATGTGCCTCGTCGAGGTCGAGGGGCCGCGGGGCAAGGCGCTGCAGCCG
>DASSOZ010000130.1:0-2063 GCA_035700105.1 Acidimicrobiales bacterium | reverse complement strand
CGGCGACGCGATCGGCAAGACCGGCATCGAGAAGATCTACGAGGACGACCTGCGGGGCACGCCCGGCGTCGAGCGCCTGCAGGTCGACGCTCGCGGCAAGTCACTCGGGCCGCTCAGCAGCACGCCGCCGCAGCAGGGCCACGACGTCGTCCTGACCGTCGACCTCGAGGTGCAGCGCCTCGCCGAGGAGTCGCTCGCCAAGGGCATCGACGCGGCGCGCAAGGCGCACACGAAGGACGGCAAGGGGTTCCCCGCACCGGCCGGCGCGGTCGTCGTGCTCGACCCGCGCGACGGCAGCGTGCTCGCGCTCGCCAGCCATCCCACGTACGACCCCGCCGCGTTCCTCAACGGCATCTCCCAGGCCGACTACCACTTCCTCCAGGACCCCGCGAACCACTTCCCGCTCAACGACCGCACGGTGACCGGCCAGTACGCACCGGGCTCGACGTTCAAGCTCATCACCGCGCTGGCCGGTCTGCGCAGCGGCCTCATACAGCCGAACACGACGATCGTGGACAAGGGATCGCTGCGCGTCGGCAACCGCACGTTCCGCAACGCCGGCGGGACGTCGTACGGCCCGGTGAACCTCCAGAAGGCGATCACGGTGTCGAGCGACGTCTACTTCTATTCGATGGGCGCGTCGTTCTGGGCGAAGCGCAACCAGCTCGGCGAGACGCCGATCCAGGACACGGCCCGGCTGTTCGGTCTCGGTGAGAAGACCGGGGTCCCGCTCAGCCCCGAGATGTCGGGTCGCGTCCCGGATCCCGAGGGACGCAAGAAGCTCCACGAGCTCAAGCCCCAGGCGTTCCCCGAGGGCAAGTGGTTCCCGGGCGACAACGTGAACCTCGCCATCGGCCAGGGCGAGACCGTCGTGACGCCGCTGCAGCTCGCCAACGCGTACGCCACGTTCGCCAACGGCGGGACGCTGTGGGAGCCGCGCATCGCGTCGGCGGTCGAGGACCGCGGCGGCCGCGTCGTGCGCACACTCGACTCGATCGTGAAGCGCAAGATCGACCTGCCGCCGCAACAGCGCGACCCGATCCTGCGCGGGCTGGAGGGCGTGACGCGCGACCCGAAGGGCACCGCGCACGGCGCGTTCCTCGGGTTCCCGCTCGACCGGTTCCCGGTCGCCGGCAAGACCGGTACCGCGCAGGTCGCGGGCAAGCAGGACACCGCCCTGTTCGCATCGTTCGCGCCCGCCAACAGCCCGACGCCCGAGTACGCGATCGTCTCGGTGGTGGAGGAGGCCGGCTTCGGCGGGTCGATCTCGGCCCCGATCGTGCGCCGTATCTACGACGGCATCATCGGCGCGTCGCCGACGGGCGACGTCCAACTCCAAGCGGGGCACGATTGATGCCCCGAGCGGCCCGGGAGCGGACGTAGTGGCGGTCGCGACGGCATCCCCCCGCGGCGCCGGAACGTCGATCCGGCGCGACCCGGCGGCGCCGTGGCGCCACGTCGACGTCGTGCTCGTCTTCTGCGTGCTCGCCATCGCCGCGTTCGGTCTGCTGATGATCCACTCCGCGACCAAGAGCGACGCGACCGGCGCGGGCACGTTCGTCGAGAAGCAGACGATGTTCTGCATGATCGGCTTCGTGGCGATGCTGGTCGCCGCGGTCGTCGACTACCGCCGGATCCGCGACTTCGCGCCGGTGCTGTACGGCGGCACGATCCTCGTCCTGCTCGCGGTGAAGTCGCCGCTCGGGTCGACGTCGAAGGGCGCGCAGGCGTGGTTCGACGTCGGACCGTTCCAGCTGCAGCCGTCGGAGTTCGCCAAGCTCGTGCTGATCGTGGCCGTCGGCGCGTACGTCGCCGCCCACCGCGGCGAGCTCGACCTGCGTCGCCTCGCGATCGCGCTCGGCATCGCCGCGCTGCCGATGGGGCTGATCTACCTGCAGCCCGATCTCGGTACCGCGCTCGTGTTCGTCGCCGTCCTCATGGGGATGCTGCTCGTCGGCGGCGCCCGCCCCCGCCATCTCGTGGCGCTCACGCTCGTCGGCGTCGTCGCCGTCGTCGCCGTCATCAACCTCGGCGTGCTGAAGCAGTACCAGCTCGACCGGCTC
>DASSOZ010000129.1:0-3381 GCA_035700105.1 Acidimicrobiales bacterium | reverse complement strand
TGCGCGGTGACACGTACTGGCCGTCCGACGAGTCACCGGCCGGCGCCAGACCGGCGCTGACGACCGTGGCGGACGGGTCGATCGCCTTGATGGCCGCGTAGCTCTGCTTCAGCATGCTCGTGTAGTTCGCGGGATCCGGCTTCGGCTGCCAGAACTGGACGATGTTCGGTTCGTTCCAGATCTCCCATTGGTGGAGACCCTGCGGTGCGTACCGGTTCACGACGGCACGGACGAAGTTCACGTAGTCGCCGAGGTTCGTCGGCGGCACCTTGTCGGTCGTGCCCGACGGCCGCGCCCACGCCGGGGTGTACGCGATAGTTCCGAGGACCGACAGGCCACGCGCCTTGGCGCCGTTCACGACCCGGTCGATGTAGCTCCAGTTGTACGAACCCTTCGACGGCTCGGCCGACTGCCAGTCGAAGTCGAAGCGCAGCAGCTTCGCCCCGGTCGCAGCCGCCGCGTCGAGATCGCGGGCGACGTCGGTGTTGCTGCCCCAGAGGAGCATCCAGCTCGTGGGCGCGAATCCGGCCCGCTGACCGATCGTCGCAGAGCCCGACGCGCTCGCTGTGCGGCCACCCACCGACCAGATCATCGCGGTGACCAAGAGACCGACCGTTGCAGTGAGTACAAGCCTCCGGCCGCGCCGGAGAATTGCGTAGTTCATGGTGTCTTTCCCCTGTTGCTAGCCCGAAGGACCCCTGGTGGCGACGTCTGTCGCCGTTCTCCACGAGGTGTTTCGGGCCGCCCGGGGTTGACCTTTAGCTAGGTCTCGCGTGCATCCGCGACAACCTCATCGCAGGGGGCCGACGGTGCGCGTACCCTGACCTCCATGCGAGTCGGGATCGTCGGCGCCACCGGGCAGGTCGGCGGCGTCATGCGCGCCGTGCTGGCCGAGCGCCGCTTCCCCGTCGAGGAGCTGCGGCTGTTCGCGTCGTCCCGGTCGGCGGGGCGGACACTGTCGTGGGGCGACACCGAGATCACCGTCGAGGACGCGGCCACGGCCGACTTCACCGGCCTCGACATCGCACTGTTCAGCGCGGGGGCGACGGGATCGCGCGCGCTCGCACCTCGGGTCGTCGACGCCGGCGTCACCGTGATCGACAACTCGTCGGCGTGGCGGATGGACCCGGACGTCCCGCTCGTCGTGTCCGAGGTGAACCCGCACGCGCTCGACGGCATTCGCAAGGGCATCGTCGCCAACCCCAACTGCACGACGATGGCGGCGATGCCGGTACTCAAGCCGCTCGACGGCGCCGCCGGGCTGCGGCGGATCGTCGCCTCGACGTACCAGGCGGTCTCCGGCGCAGGGCTCGCCGGCGTCGAGGAGCTGCAGGAGCAGGTGCGCAAGGTCGGCGACGACAGCGCCGGGCTGGCGTTCGACGGCGACGCCGTCGACTTCCCGGAGCCGGACAAGTTCGCCCGGCCGATCGCGTTCAACGTGCTGCCGTTCGCCGGCAGCCTCGTCGACGACGGGCTCGGCGAGACCAACGAGGAGCACAAGTTCCGCGACGAGAGCCGCAAGATCCTCGAGCTCCCGGATCTCCCCGTGTCGTGCACCTGCGTGCGGGTGCCCGTGTACACGGGTCACTCGCTCAGCCTGAACCTCGAGTTCGATCGCCCGCTCTCGCCGGCCGAGGCCGCCGACGTCCTGCGTGCTGCACCCGGCGTCGAGCTGAGCGACATCCCGACGCCGCTGCAGGCCGCCGGCCGCGATCCCGCCTACGTCGGCCGCATCCGCCGCGACCCGGGCGCGCCGAACGGGCTCGTGCTCTTCGTGAGCAACGACAACCTCCGGAAGGGCGCGGCCCTCAACGCGGTGCAGATCGCCGAGTTGCTCGCCGCTCGCGCCTGATCAGCCGCTAGCAGGCGCAGGGGATCGACCCGCACACCGGGCAGCCGCCGGCGTAGCGCGCGGCGGCGTCCTCGATCGACAGGCCGAGCTGGGCGGCCAGCGACACCAGCCAGGCGAGCACGTCGCCGAGCTCGTGCAGCTGCTGCGCGGGTGAGCCCTTGCGCACCGCCTGCGCGAGCTCGCCGAGCTCCTCGCACAACCAGGCGACCGTGGCGTCGAGGCCACGGTCGCGGTCACGGGCGCCGTAGGTGCGGCTGATGATCTCCTGGAAGGCGGCCAGCTTCACGGCCCAAGTTTGGGCGACGGCGCGGCAAGAGCTCGTCGCACAGCTCGATCACGTCCGTCTCGCCCCGCCGGATCGCCTCGGCGAACCGGGCGGCGAGGCGGGCGATCACCTGTCGGTGCCCGGCCTCGAACGTGTCCACGGCTCGGCCGTACCCCCCATCCGAGGCGACGACACCGCACCGGGCGCGCGATCATCCGCGGCGATGCGAGGACTGTTCGTCCACGTCGTCACGTACGCGGCGGTCAACGGGTTCCTCGTGGCGATCTACCTGCTCACCGGCGGCACCGCGGGCCACGTCCGCTCGCCTGACGCCCATTTCTGGCCGATCTGGGTCATCGCATCCTGGGGCGTGGCGCTGGTGATCCATGCCGGGGTGGCGCTGTCGCGAATCGGCCGCCGCCCGAGGGCCAAGGTCGCGCCGGTGGCGGTCGTCGACGACCGGCCGCGCCGGCAGTGGGTCGCCGTCGTGTTCACCGACGTCGTCGGGTCGACGCCCCTCGCGCACGCCATGGGCGACGACGCCTGGCACCGGGCCCTCGCCGACCACCGCCGTCTCGTGCGAACGGCAGTGGGCGACCGGCGCGGCACCGAGGTCGGCACGCAGGGCGACGGCTTCCTCGCCCGCTTCGACAGCCCGTCCGACGCGGTCCGCTGCGCCGTCGACATCCAGCGCCTCGTCGGTGAGGCGCGTGCCGCCGGCGGCGCGCCGATCGCCGTGCGCATCGGTGTCCACGCCGGCGAGGTCGTCGACGACGGGACCGACGTCGTCGGCCGGGTCGTCAACCTCGCGGCGCGGGTCACCGCCGAGGCCGAAGCCGGTGAGATCCTCGTCACCGAGCCCGTCGCCGACGAGCTCGGCGACCACCTCATCGTCGAGGACCGCGGCCTCCGTCCGCTCAAGGGCATCGACCGGCCGCGCCACCTGCTGGCCGTCCGGGGCGAGCAAGCCGCCGTCTGAACCGGCGCGCGGAACCCCCGTGGGGTATGCTGGTCGGGTCGAGGACCGGCAGGGGCCGGACTCGCCGGCCACCTCATTCGTTCCGCTGTCGCATCGTGGACCGCCCGGGGAGGGCCGACCCACGACGAACAGTAAGGAACAACTGGTTTGACCACCTTCTCCGACCTCGGCCTGCGCGGCCCGCTCGTCGACGCGCTCGCCAACGAGGGCATCACCGAGCCGTTTCCGATCCAGGCGCTCACGATCGGCGACGCGCTCGCCGGGCGCGACGTGTGCGGCAAGGCC
>DASSOZ010000128.1:0-10106 GCA_035700105.1 Acidimicrobiales bacterium | reverse complement strand
GGCCGATGCCGGCCCCCATCTCGAGCGCGAGCTCCTCGACTACTGCCGCGCCAACCTCGCGCACTACAAGTGCCCGCGCACGATCGAGTTCGAGGCCGAGCTGCCCCGCCACCCGACGGGGAAGCTCTACAAGCGCCTGCTCCGCGACCGCTACTGGCCGGCCACCACCAACTAGCAGGTCGGCACGACGAGCACCGCGCACTCGGCGTGGTGGGCGACGTGGTTGGGCACGCTGCCGAAGACACGCCGGGCGCCCTGCATGCCCCGGTTGCCGACGACGACGAGGTCGGCCTTCTCCTCGTGGGCGACCTCACACAGCGCCGGACCGGCGACCCCGGGCCGGACGTGATGGACGATCTCGACGCCCTCGATCCCGGCGACGGCGCGCCGGACCTGCTCGGCCACGCTGGCCCGGATCGCCTCGTCGTCGACCGCGACCGCCGCCGCCATCGCCCCGACCTCCGGGATCGCCATCGCCAGACCGTCGCCCGCCCGCTTGTAGGCGCTCACGACGTGCAGCGTCGCGCCGGTCATGCGCGCCAGGTTCGCGGCGTGGAGCACTGCCTCGCGCGCCCGCTCCGAGCCGTCGGTACCGACGACGATCGACGAGTACATACCGCCCCCCTTTGCCCCAGTTGCTGCGAGACGGTACGCCTAATCGCGCGGGCGCGCACGCGCGGAGGCGTGGACGCGCCCGCTGGTCGTCCACCACAGCGCCGACCCGTCGACGACGACGTCGACCGCCTCCGTGCCGCGCGGGACCTCGTCGCGGAACTCGATCTCCCATGTCCCCGGTCCGACCGCGACGAGCTCCTCGACGGTCTCCCAGTACGCGGCGTTGTTGACGTGGCCGACGATGTCGAAGTCGGTGCGGCGCAACGGCCACGTCCGCGCGACGGGCGCGCCGTCGGGCGGGTCGGGGTGCGACAGGCGGGCGCTGACCTTGCGGTCGCCCGCCGAGGTTCCCCAGTGCTCGAAGAACTCGGGTGGCAGTCGCGACGGGCGGCCGCGCTCGTCGACGTAGACCCAGATCGCGGTCGTCTCGATCGCCGCGGTCGCCCCCGTGCCCGGGGTGAGGGGGGTCCCCGCAGTGATGGTCGTCCTGCGTTCGGCCCATCTCGGACCTGCGCCGGAGCACCACGTCGTGAGGTCGACCATGTCGGTGAATCGCGGCAGCGACGTCACGTCGATCGCGAGCCGGCGCAGGATCCAGCGCTCGGTGCCCTTGACACCGGCGTCCTCGCCGTCGTCGAACGCCACGTCCTGGAGGTAGCGGGCGACGGCGTCGAGCCGCAGCCGGCCGGACGGTGTGACGTCGCCGAGCCGGACGCGGCGCGACGTCGAGAAGCGGCGGCCGGGGTCCACGGGCTGGAACAGTAGGGAGATGGACGTGTTCGACGTGATGTCGGCGCAGCGGGCGTGCCGGTCGTTCGACCCGGACGGCGCCGTGCACACGGACGCGCTCGACCGCATCCTCACGGCCGCGACCCGGGCGCCGAGCGCGGAGAACTCGCAGCCGTGGCACTTCGTCGTCGTCCGTGACGCCACCGTGCGGCAGCGCATCGGCGAACTGACGCGCGACGCGTGGGAGGGCGGTGCCCGCCGCTTCAGCGAGGAGCGGTTGTCGCCGGCCATGCTGGCCGACGTGGACCGCGGCGCCACCGGCGGCATCGCCACCGCACCCGTTCTCGTCGTCGTGTGCGCCGACACGACGGCGACGCCGCCCGGCGCGCTCGACGCGTCGATCTGGCCGGCGGTCCAGAACCTGCTCCTCGCCGCCGGGGCGCTCGGTCTCGGCTCGGCCCTGACGACGCTGGCCACGTTCCGGGCCGATGAGCTGCGCTCGCTGCTGGAGCTGCCGGATCACCTGCGGCCCATGGCGGTCGTGCCGATCGGCGTCCCGGCCGTCGCGCTGCGACCGGGGCGCCGGCGTCCGCTCGACGACGTCGTGTCCTACGACCGCTTCGGGGAGAAGGGCCGCCCGGCCGACGACTAGGAGGTGAAGAGGTGGGCGGGCGGGGACCTCTTCGCCGCGCCGGCCGGACGGGTCCTTACCGCTCGAGCTCCTGGAGCAGGTGGGCGGCCTGTACGGCAACCATCCGCTCGGCGTGCTCGGGCGTGTTGCGCACCTTGACGGTGCGGGTGATCAGGTAGCGCGGCGACAGCACCGACTGCTCGAGCCAGGCGGTCAGCAGCAGCAGCGCCATCGCCAGCCCGACCGCGCTCACGGCGACCAGGACGATGAGTGGCGACATGGGTTGCGTGGTTCCCGCGAGCCGCGGGCGTCAAACCTGCGCGACTCAGGCGCGCCAGAGACGCACGTCACCGACGCCCTTGACCGCCCGCAGCCCGAGCGGCGCGGTGCCGGCGACCTCGCGGTCGACGACGACGGTGCCGGGGTCGGCGAGCTCGACGATGCGACTGGCGAGGTTGACCGGCGGCCCGAAGACGTCGCCCTCGTAGCGCACGACCGGACCGGCGGCGACGCCGGCACGGCACGGTGGCAGCCCCGACGAGGGGTCGAGCAGGCGGCGGGCGATGGCGACCGCGGCGTCGACGGTCGGCGCCGTGAACATCACCTCGTCACCGATGAGCTTCACGAACCGGCCGCCGCCGTCGACGACTGCGTCGTACGCCGTGCCCTCGAACGTCACGACCAGCCGGCCGAGCTCGCCAGCGTCGAGCGTGCGCGTCAGCTCCGTCCACCCGACGAGGTCGACGAACGCGATCGCCAGCTCGTTCCCACCCTCTCCGGCGCGCTCGGCCTCGACCTCGCGCCGGATACCGGCGAGGAGCAGGCGCGAGTGGACGTAGTCGAGGATCGTGGCGATGCGCCCGCCCTCGAACTCGGCGGGCAGGAAGCCGGCGATGTCGTCCCATGCCAGACCCGCGGTGTGCAGCCGGCGCAACGTGTCACACCACGTCTCGGCGACGCGGGCGAGCGCGGCGCAGATCGCTCTGGCCTGGGCGACGCTGTTCTCCTCGCTCTCGGGCCCGGCGAGGAAGCGGGTGGCGAGCCGCAGCGCCTCGATGTCGCGCTCGCCGAGCGACGGCACGTCGGCCGGCGGGTCGGGGAACCCGAGCGCCCGCCAGTACCGCCGGGCGAGGTCGGGGCGCACGCCGGACCGCTCGACGGCCTCGTCGAACGTGTAGCGGACGTCGTCGAAGCCGAGGACACCGGCGGCGACGATGAGGAGTCGGTCGCCGTCCACGGCCACCATGATGGCCGCATGGGTTGGGCGTTCCGGGGCAAGTGGCTCGTCGGCCACGTCATCGTGGTGCTCGTCGCCGCGCTGTTCATCCGCCTCGGCATCTGGCAGCTCGACCGGCTCCACCAGCGGCGCGAGCACAACCGCCTGATCGAGGCCCGCATGAAGGCGGCCGCGGTCTCGATGGCGGACCTGCCTCCCGATCCCGACGACGCGCGCTACCGGCGAGTGACGCTGTCGGGGACCTACGACGCCGCTCGTCAGCGCGTCGTCCGCTTCCGCTCGAACGACGGCGACCCCGGGAGCTGGCTCGCCACGCCGCTGCGGACCGACGACGGCCACGTCGTCGCGGTGATCCGCGGCTGGATGCCCGACGGCGCGACCGACGCGGTGAAGGAACCACCCGCGGGCGACGTCACCGTCGCGGGGCTCGTCGACCGGCCGAAGCTCGGCCACCCCGACGCGTTCACGGTGGAAGACGTCACCGGTCGCTCGGGCGACGCGTTCCCCGCGTTCGTGCAGCTGACGTCGCAGACGCCGGCGCCACGGAACGGACTGCCGAAGCCCCTCGATCCGCCCGACCTCGGCGAGGGTCCGCACTTCTCCTACGCGATGCAGTGGTTCGGCTTCACCCTCGTCGGGTTGATCGGCTGGCCGCTGCTGATCCGGCGCGAAGCGCAGCGGCGCCGCAAGCGAACTCGGCGTAGATCTGAACCTCAGCGGTACGGATCTACGCCGAGTTCGTCGGGTTCACCCGTTCAGTAGCCCTCGTCGATGTCGACGACGCCCTCGAGGGGTTCGCCGGCGAGGTAGCGGCCGAGGTTGTCGAGGAAGTAGCCGCTGATGTTCTCGAACCCGCCGGGCATGCTCCACGAGATGTGGGCGGTGAGGCGGACGCCCGGGTGCTCGTACAGCCAGTGACCGGCGGGCACCGGCTCGGGGTCGGCGACGTCGAGCGACGCGCACGCGACCCGGCCGTCGTCCAGCGCGGCGCGCAGCGCGTCCTGGTCGATCAGCGTGCCGCGGGCGATGTTGACGAGGTGCACTCCGGGCTTCACGAGCGAGAACGCGCGCGAGTCGAGAAGGTGGGCTGTCGCGGAGGTCGCCGGCGCGGCGACGACGAGGTGGTCGGCGACGGGCAGCAGCTCGTCGAGCGAGGCGACGACGTCGACACCGGCGACCGGTGACGGCTGGTCGGCGTGGCGGCGGAACGCGACGACACGCATGCCGAACGGCAACGCGCGCGTTGCGATGGCGCTGCCGATACCACCGAGCCCGATCAGCCCGAGCGTGCGGCCGTGGAGCGTGCCGAGCGTCGACGCCGGCAGGTTCCACCGCTCGGGCGGCTCGTGCAGCCACACGTCGGTCAGCCGCTTCTCGAACATCAGCATCGACGCGAGGACGAACTCGCTGATCGCCGTCGCGCTCGTGCCGCGGGCGCACGTCAGCGTCACGCCCGCGAAACGGTCGAGCGGCCGGAACGCGTCGACACCGGTGCCGGGCAGCTGCACCCACGACACGCCGAGATCGTCGAGCTGCTCGATGACGCCGGAGCCGCCGAACACCGGGTACAGGACGTCACCCTTCGTGCCGTCGGGCGCGGGCTCGCCCGCCGCCAGCTCGACGACCTCGACGGCGGCGTCGCCGAAGCGCTCGCGGATCGCGTCCGTCAGGCGCGAGCCGTACTGGTGCAGGACGCGCGTCAGCGGGGACTCAGTCCTTCTTGCCGAGCAGCGGGTGCGCCGGCATGCCGACGGGCTGCAGGTGCTGCCCGAGCACGTCGTGGAAGTGCTCGGCGACCTCGGCCGGCGTCCAGCCGCCGTCCTTCCACATCGCCGCGACCTGCCGCGGCGTCTGGAAGAGCGTGTAGCCGAACCCGGTGCGGCCGAGCACCTGGCCGTTCACGTACGCGGCCTGCTCCGACGCGAGGAACGCAACGATCGGCGCGTTCAGGGCGGGGTCCTGATCGGCGGGCGGCTCGGCGCCCTGGTACAGGCCCTCGGTCATGCGGGTGAAACCGGCCGGCGCCATCGCGTTGACCGTGATGCCGTACTTCGCCAGCTCGACCGCCCACACGAACGTCATGCCCATGATCGCCGCCTTGGCGGCGCCGTAGTTCGACTGGCCGAAGTTGCCGCGCAGCCCCGCCGACGACGTGATGTTGACGATGCGGCCGTAACCCTTCTCCTTCATGATCGGGGCGGCGTGGCGGGCGCAGTTGAACGTGCCCTTCTGGTGGACGGCGACGACGGCGTCGTAGTCGCTCTCGTCCATCTTCACGAGACTGCGGTCGCGGATGATCCCGGCGTTGTTGACGAGGATGTCGATCGTGCCGAACGTGTCGACCGCGGTCTGGATGATCCGCCCGGCCGCCTCGAAGTCGCTCACCGAGTCGTAGTTGGCGACCGCCCTGCCGCCGTCGTTCTCGATGTCCTTGACGGTCTGCGCCGCCGGGTCCTCCTCGCCGCCGCGGCCGTCGAGCGACACGCCGACGTCGTTGACGACGACCGCCGCGCCCTCGCCGGCCAGACAGCGGGCGATCTCCCGCCCGATCCCCCGGCCCGATCCCGTCACGACAGCCACACGCCCGTCCAGCAGTCCCATGGGCAGGGAAGCTATCTGACACGCGTGTCAGTGATCATCTCCGCGAGGCGGCGACGGTCGAGCTTCTCCATCGCCGTCAGGGGGAGCTCGTCGACGACGCGGATCGCCTCGGGGAGCTTGGGCGTGGCGAGGTGCGGCGCGGCGAACGCGCGCAGGTCGTCGAGCGTCGGCGGGTCCGTCGTGTCGACCGGCACGACGACGGCCACGCCCTTCTCCCCCATCACCGCGTCGGCGACGGGGACCACGGCGACCGCCGCGACCTGCGCGTGCGAGGACAGCACCGCCTCGACCTCGAGCGGGAAGACGTTGTAGCCGCCGCGCACGTACATCTCCTTCGTGCGCCCGGCGAGGTGCAGCCGCCCGCGGTCGTCCACCCAGCCGAGGTCGCCGGTACGGACGAACCCGTCGTCGGTGAACGCGGCCTTCGTCGCGGTGTCGTCACCCCAGTAGCCGGACATGACGGCCGCCGACCGCAGGCACACCGCGCCGACCTCGCCGGGCGGGAGCGACCTGGCGTCGTCGTCGGGGTCGAGGACCGCGAGCTCGACGCCCGCGAGCGGACGGCCGACCGACTCCTCCGCGTCCTCGGGCGGATCGGTGAACGACGTGCCCACGCCGATCGCCGCCTCGGTGCACGAGTAGCGCACGGCGACGGGCGCGCCGAAGCGCGCACGCGCCTCGCGCACGAGGGCGGGCGTCGCCGGCCCGCCGCCCATCACCACCGCCCGCACCGATGACAGGTCGTGGGCGTCGAAGTCGGGGACGCGCAGCATCAGCGCGACCTGCGTCGGGATGCCGGCGACGCTCGACAGCCGGTGCGCGGCGGTGAACCGCAACGCGTCGTCGGCGCGCCAGCGCGTCACCATGTGCGTCGTCGCGCCCAGCCGGATGTTGCCGGCGAACTTCGTCACGAACCCGAGGTGGGCGAGCGACGTGCCGGCGAGCGACGTCCCGCCGCCGTCCCACCTGTCGCCGACGTCGATGGCGGCGATCGCGGACAGCTGGCGGTTGCAGAACAGCGCGCCCTTCGGGGTCCCCGTGGTCCCGGACGTGAACACGATCGCGACCGGGCGCTCGGGATCGTCCTCGACGAGGTCGCCCGGGCCGATGCGACCGGCGTCACGCAGGCCCTCGAGGGGGTCGTCGCCGTCGATCACGAGCTTCGGCTCGGCGACGGCGAGCACCGCGCCCCGTTCGGCGTCCGACAGGCGGGTGTTGACGCCGGCCATGACCGCGCCGAGCTTCGCGATCGCCGCGTACAGCACGGGGTACGCCGGGATCGTCGGCAGTACGAGCGCGACGACGTCGCCCTCGCCGATGCCGCGGGCGGCGAGGCCGGCGGCGACCTCGTCGGACACCCGGTCGAGGTCCGCGTAGGTGAACGTCGACCCGTCCTCGCCGACGTAGGCCGGCCGGTCGCCGAAGCGCGTCGCCGCCTCCCGGATGAGTTCGCCGAGCACGTCACCACTCTGACACCGGTGTCAGCCTCGGCGTAGATTCTCCCGCCATGGCTCCAGCCGCCCGCGCCGCCGCCAACCGTGGCGGCGCTCCCGCCCAGGAGCGCGAGCTACGGGCGCAGGGGCGCAAGACGATGCGCAAGCTGCTCGACGCGGGCATGGTCGTGTTCGAGCGCCGGGGCTACCACGCGGCCCGCGTCGACGACATCGTCAAGGTCGCCAAGACGTCGCACGGCACGTTCTACCTGTACTTCTCCAACAAGGAAGACCTGTTCCGCGCGCTGCTGGCCGACGTCGCCCGCGAGCTCACCGACCTCGCCGAGTCGCTGCCGGAGAAGATCGCGCCCGGCGCGGACGGCTACACCGCGCTGCGCGAGTGGATCGCCCGCTTCATCGACATCTACGACCACTACGGGCCCGTCATCCGCGCGTGGACCGAGGCCGAGACCGAGGACAGCGACCTCGGCCGGCTCGGCAACGAGGTCACGGGCGAGTTCGCGAGTGCGATCATCGGCCGGCTGTCGAAGGCCGCGGTCGACGCCGCCAACCCGCAGCTCGCGGCGATGGCGGCGATCGCGATGATCGAGCGCTTCAACTACTACGTGCAGTCGCGGGGCGTGCGGGCCGAGCGCGACGACGTGCTCGACACGCTGACGACGATCCTCCACGCCGGCGTGTTCGGCGGTCGCCGGCGCAAGGCCGGGAAGTAGCGGCGCGCATGGACCTTGCGTTCACCGAGGACCAGGACGCACTGCGGTCGTCGGTGCGGGCGGTGCTCGAGCGCGAGTGCCCGATGTCGCTCGTGCGATCCGTCGTCGAGAAGGGCGCGGCGGCCGCGTCGGCCGACGTCGGCGCGCTCTGGCAGAGGATGGTCGAGCTGGGCTGGCCGGCGCTCACGGTGCCGGAGTCGTCCGGCGGGCTCGGGCTGGGCTGGGTCGAGCTCGCGGTCGTGCTCGAGGAGCTCGGCCGCGCCTGCGCGCCGGGCCCGTACGCGTCGACCGTCGCGCAGTACCTGCCGTTCGCGCGGGGTGGCTCGCCGACGCTCTCCGCCGAGGTCGCCGCCGGTGGCCGGGGCGCGCTGGTGCTGTCCACCTACGTGCTCGGCGCGGCGGACGCGGACGTCTTCGCGGTCGTGCGCGACGGGCGTGTCCACGCGGTGCGTCGTGACGCACCCGGCGTCTCGGTGGTGTCCGTGGACGCGCTGGACGCGTCCCGGCCGGTCGGGCGGGTGACGGTGTCCGACGACGCGCTGGGTGCGGCCGAGGAGGTGTTCGACGTGCCGCCGACGGCGCACGACGAGGCCGTGGTGGGTGTCGCCGTCGAGACGGTGGGTGCGTGCCAGGCGATCTTCGACGTCGCGCTCGAGCACGCCAGGACCCGGGTGCAGTTCGGTGTGCCGATCGGCTCGTTCCAGGCGATCAAGCACAAGTTCACGGACATGTTCGTCGCGCTCGAGAAGGCCCGTGCGGCCGCATACTTCGCGGCCGCGTGCCTGGCCGAGGGCGACGACCGGGTCCCGCTGGCGGCGTCGATGGCCAAGGCGGCGGCCGGTGACTGCCAGCGCCTGCTCGCCGCCGAGGGCATCCAGATCCTCGGCGGCATGGGCTACACGTGGGAGCACGACATGCACCTGCTCGTGAAGCGGGCCAAGACCGGCGAGTCCCTCTTCGGCTCGACGCACGAACACCGCGCCCGCGTCGCCGACCTGGTCCTCCCCGCCGAGCTCGGGTGATTGCCGAGCGTCAGCGACGGCAATCACCCAATCTCGGCCACAGGTCCGCGAGCGGGAGGCCGACGACGGTGAAGTAGTCGCCATCGATCCGGTCGACGAGGACCGCGCCACGGCCCTGGATGCCGTAGGCGCCGGCCTTGTCGAGCGGCTCGCCGGTCGCGACGTACGCGTCGATCTCGTCGCCGGTGAGCGGGCGGAACGTGACACCGGTCTCGACCGAGCGCACGAGCTCGTCGTCCGTCGTGCAGTGGACGAGCGCGTACGCGGTGACGACGGCGTGCGTGCGCCCCGACAGCCGCCGGAGCATCTCGCGCGCGTCGGCGTCGTCGGCGGGCTTGCCGAGCACGTCGCCGTCGAGGACGACCTCCGTGTCGGCTCCGAGCACGACGGCGTCCTCGCCGCGGTGTCGCGCCGCAACCGCACGCGCCTTGGCCAGGGCGTTGGCGCGCGGGTCGTCGCCTTCGTCGACGTCGGCGACGTCGACCTCGAACGCGACGCCGATCTGCGCCAGCAGCTGGCGACGTCGCGGCGATGCCGACGCCAGGATCAACCGCCGATCACCCACCACCGCGTCAGGACGACGGCAGGAGTTGCGTCACGAGGTCGCCGAGCTCGGCGGTCGGGCCGGCGTGCGCCACACGGCCCTTCTGGAGCAGTACCGCCTCGTCGGCGAGCGACAGCGCCCGGCCGACGTGCTGCTCGACGATGAGCAGCGCGGTGCCGGCGTCGCGGATGCTCCGCAACGCGGTGAACACCTCCTCGACGACGACGGGCGCGAGTCCGAGCGACAGCTCGTCGACGACGAGGAGCTTCGGCGGTGCCGCCAGGACCTTGGCGAGCGACAGCATCCGCTGCTCGCCGCCCGAGAGCGTCCCCGCCACCTGCTTGCGGCGCTCACCCAACCGGGGGAACGCGCCGTACGCCCGCTCGACCGCCTCGCTCCCCCGGCCGAGGCCGAGCTCGAGGTTCTCGGCCACGGTGAGCGACGCGAACACCGACCGTCCCTCGGGCGCGTGGGCGATGCCGAGGCGGGCGACGCGCCACGCCGGCATCCGGGTGATGTCGGCGCCGTCGAACACGATCGACCCCGCACTCGCCGGCACC
>DASSOZ010000127.1:0-4868 GCA_035700105.1 Acidimicrobiales bacterium | reverse complement strand
CGTGGGCGGCACAGCTCGTGTCCGAGCTCGGACTCGACACCGAGGCCGTCCACCCGGCGACGGGCAGTGCGTCGATCTGGTCGCGGGGGAAGCTCCGACCGCTTCCCGACGGCCTCGTCCTCGGCGTCCCCGGCCGGCTGCTGCCCGTCGCCCGGTCCGGCATCCTCACCCCGTTGGGCATGGCGCGCGCCGGGCTCGACGTCGTGCTGCCGAAGCGGGCGACCGACGACCCGTCGGTCGCGGAGGTGATCGCCGGCCGCTTCGGTCGTGAGGTGCTCGAAAAGCTCGTCGACCCGCTGGTGTCGGGGATCAACGCGGGACGCGCCGACCGCCTCTCGATCGAGGTCGTCGCGCCCGACGTCGCCGCCGTGGCGCGCGACAACCGGAGCCTGCTGCTGGCGCTGCGGAAGCGACCGCCGGTCGACCGCACGAAGCCGGTCTTCCTCTCGCTCGCCGACGGGCTGCAGCGGCTCGTCGAACGACTCGACGAGGCCCTGCGTGCGCGCGGGGTCGAGATCGTGACCGGCGCGCGCGTCACCGAGCTGCCCGACGCCGACGCCGTCGTCCTCACGGTTCCGGCGTTCACGGCCGCCGACCTCGTCGGCGGGAAGGCGGGCGACGAGCTGCGGACGATCGAGTACGCGTCCGTCTCGCTGGCGACGATGACGTACCCCGCCGTGCCGCTGGAGGGCAGCGGCTTCCTCGTCCCCCGCAGCGAAGGTTGGTTGATGACCGCGGGCACGTTCGTCTCGACGAAGTGGCCGGCGCGCCGACCCGACGGTCGGGTGATGATCCGCTGCTCGGCGGGCCGCTTCGGCGACGACCGCCACCTGGACATCGCCGACGACGCCGCGCTCGTCGACCGGCTGCACGGCGAGCTGTCTCGCGCCGTCGACCTGCGCGGCGCGCGCCCGATCGAGTGGCGCGTCGACCGGTGGCCGCGCTCGTTCCCGCAGTCCGAGCCCGGTCACCTCGCCCGTGTCGCCCGCATCGAGGACGCGCTCCCCGGCAACGTCTTCGTCGCCGGCGCCGCCTACCGGGGCGTCGGCATCGCGTCGTGCATCCGCCAGGCGCGCGAAATCGCTGCACGGGTCGACGCCGCCACTCGATAGGTTTCCCGCATGAGGGGCGAGCGCGACCACGAGCAGGTCGCGCTCATGGCGGCGGTGCTGGCGATCGTGGCGTGGGGCTTCGGTCCGCTCTTCGTGCGCGGGATCCACGCCGACGCGCCCGTGATCGTGCTGTGGCGCATCCTCGTCGCGCTGCCCGTCGCCATCGCCGTCGCGCACCTCACGGGCGGTCGCATCACGTGGTCACTCGTGCGGCAGGCGTATCCGACGGCGGTGTGCTTCGCGCTGAGCGTCATCACCGCATTCGCGTCGTTCCGCGAGACGACGATCGCGGACGCGACGCTCATCCCCGCGCTGCAGCCGGTGTTCGTGCTCGTCATCGCGTCACGGCTGTTCGGTGAGCGACGGTCGACGACGGAGATCGTCGCCGCCGGCGTCGCCTTCGCCGGTGTCGGCGCGGTCGTGGCCGGCAGCACCGGCGGCCATCGTTCGACCTACGGGGACGTCCTCGCCGTCGGGAACCTGCTCACGTTCACCGCCTACTTCCTGCTGGCGAAGCGGATCCGGACCGGCGACGTCCACTCGTGGTCGTTCCTCGCCGCCATCTTCATCGGCACCGCGACGATCGTCGTGCCGTGGTCGCTGCTCGTGTCCGACAGCGTCGCGATGGGACGCGGCGCCGACTGGCTCCTCGTGCTCGCGCTCGTGTTCATCCCGGGGATGGTCGGCCACGGGTTCATGACATGGGCGCACCACTACGTCGACGTGTCGGTGACGTCGATGCTGACGCTCGCCAACCCGGTCATCTCGATCGCCGGCGCGTGGGTCGTGTTCTCCCAGTCGCTCACGCTCGTGCAGATCGCCGGCGGCGCCGCCGTACTCGGTGCGCTCGCCGTGATCATCCGCCGCCAGCGCGCCGACCGCGCCCTCGCGCTCGAGGCCACGCTCGCACGCGACCCGGCCGCCGGATCCGAACTCGGCGTACAAAGTTGCGCATAGCGCAACGAACTACGCCGAGTTCGGGTCGGGCGGGGACTCGCGGACGACCTCGCGCCCGTCCTTGTCGTCACGGAGTCCCTTGTACGACGGCTGGCGCAGCGTGCCGGTGTGCGTCCACTCGCTGAACATCACCTCGCACACCATGGAGGGTTCGACGAAGCGGCCGAGCTTGCGGACCTCGCGGGGCAGCTCGGGCGGCTCGTCGAACGGTGACGTGTCGCGCGCCAGCGGCGCGAGCAGCTCCTGCAGGCGTGACAGTTCGGCGCCCGTGAAGCCGGTCCCGACCCGCCCCGCGTAGCGCAGCGGCCCGCCCTCACCGTCGTGGTAGCCGAGCAGCAGCGCGCCGAGCGTCCCGCTGCGGCCGCCCTCACCGGGCAGCCACCCGCCGATGACCATCTCCTGGCGGAGCCAGTTCTTGACCTTCAGCCAGCATCGCGACCGCTTTCCGATCTCGTACGGCGCGTCGAGCTTCTTCGCGATGAGGCCCTCGAGCTCCTGCTGGCGCGTGGCCGCCAGCATCGCCTCGCCGTCGCCGACGTGGAACGCGGGCACCTGCCACGCCGCGCCCTTCGGCGTGGGCACGAGCGACGCCAGCAGCTCGCGCCGCTCGCGGTACGGCTTCGACGTCACCCAGTGCCCGTCGGCGTAGAGGACGTCGAAGATCATGTAGACGACGGTCGCGGTGCGGTGACCGCGGCGCTGCATGGCACCGAACGACGGTCGCCCGTTGGCGTCGAAGGCGACGAGCTCGCCGTCGAGCACCGCGGTGTGCGATCCCATCGCGTCACCGAGACCGCGAACCTCGGGGAACTCGGCGGTGACGTCGCGCAGGTTGCGCGACTGCAGCTTCAGGCGGCCGCCCTCGACGAAGCCCAGGGCGCGGTAGCCGTCCCACTTCACCTCGTACGCCCACTGGTCGTCCTGCGTCGCGGGCGGCAGCGTCGACGACGTCGTCGCCTTCATCGGCGCGATCGACCCGAGCTCTGGGAGCGGCTCGCGGGTCGGGTCCTGGGCTGCGTCCATTCGCCGGATCATCCAGTTCTTGCCGTTGGTCTGGAACAGGACGTAGCGGCCCTGCACCCGTTCGCCGTGGAGGACGAACTTCACCTCGCGGTCGGTCCACTTCTCGCACTCGTACGTGCCCTTGTCCCAGATGTGCACCTGGCCGCCGCCGTACTCACCCTTCGGGATCTCGCCGGCGAAGTCGAAGTACGAGAGCGGGTGGTCCTCGGTCTGCACCGCGAGGTGATTCACGCCCTTCTCGGGCGGGATGCCCTTCGGTACCGCCCACGACGGACCGACGCCGTCGCGCTCGAGGCGCAGGTCCCAGTGCAGCCGTCGGGCGTGATGCTCCTGCACGACGAAGCGCGGCAGTCCGTCGGGTGTAGGCGGGGGCGCGTCGACGTCGGGTGACGGCTCGCGCGTGACGTCGAAGTCCCGCTTGCGCCGGTACTCGTCGAGCTGCTTCTTCGCCATGTGCAGGGGTCATTGTCCCTCTCACAAGGCAGAATGAGCCCATGCCGAGGGCGATCTGGAGCGGATCGATCAGCTTCGGGCTCGTGAACGTGCCCGTGAAGCTGTTCACCGCGGTCCAGCCGAAGGACGTCCGCTTCAACCAGCTCGAGGCCGGCACGAACGCCCGCATCAAGCAGAAGCGGGTGTCGGCGCAGACCGGCGAAGAGGTCTCGTACGACAACATCGTGAAGGGCTACGAGATCGCGCCGGACCGCTACGTCGTGATCACGCCCGAGGAGCTCGAAGCGCTCGACCCGAAGGCGACGCACTCCATCGACATCGAGGACTTCGTCGACCTCGATCAGATCGACCCCATCTTCTTCGAGCGGCCGTACTACCTCGTGCCCGAGTCGGGTGGCACGAAGGCGTACGCGCTGCTGCGCGACGCGATGCGCGACAGCGGGAAGGTCGGCATCGCCCGGCTCGTCCTGCGCACGAAGCAGTACCTCGCCGCCATCCGCCCGCTCGGCGACGCGCTCGTGCTCGAGACACTGCTCTACGGCGACGAGGTCGTCGACCAGGACGCGCTCGAGCTGCCGGCCGAGGGCGAGGTCGAGGTGTCCGACCGCGAGCTCAAGATCGCCCGCCAGCTCATCGAGTCGCTCACCGACGACTTCGACCCCGACAAGTACCGAGACGAGTACCGCGAGCGCGTGCTCGAGCTGATCGAGCGCAAGGCCGAGGGCCAGGAGGTCGTACTCCAGGAGGCGGCCGCCGAGGAGACGGCCGAGGTCGTCGACCTCATGGCCGCGCTCGAGGCGTCGCTCGACGCGGTCCGCAAGGGCGACAAGGCCGACAAGGCCTGAGAGGCGTGCCCGACGTCGAGATCGAGGGCCGCGTCCTCAAGCTCTCGAACCTCGACAAGGTCCTGTGGCCCGAGACCGGGTTCACCAAGGGCCAGATGATCGACTACTACGCGAAGGTCGGCGAGACGCTGCTCCCCCACCTGCGCGGACGCCCGCTGACGCTGAAGCGCTACCCCAACGGCGTGGCCGAGTCGTTCTTCTACGAGAAGCAGTGCCCGTCGCACCGGCCCGACTGGGTCGAGACGTGCCCGATCGGTTCGCGCGGCACGGCGGGCAAGACCATCAACTACTGCCTCGCCAACGACCTGCCGACGCTGGTGTGGGTCGCCAACCTCGCGTCGATCGAGCTGCACCCGCTGCTGGCGTGCGGCGAGCGTGTGAACGAGCCGACGATGATCGCCTTCGACCTCGACCCCGGCGCCCCGGCCGACCTCATCGACTGCTGCCAGGTCGGTTTGTGGGTGCGCGACGTGCTCGA
>DASSOZ010000126.1:0-6993 GCA_035700105.1 Acidimicrobiales bacterium | reverse complement strand
TGTTGGATGGTGGAACGGTCGTCCACGCTCGGACCTCCCGTGTCGGGAAGTTCACGCGACCGTCCGCATCAGCCGGAGTCTCGTACCGGCGACCGGTGAAGGCGTCCACGCAACCTCAGGTGGGACGACCCTACCCCTCCGGCGTACCGCCCGGTCATGCAACTACCCCGTCAGCGCATGCGACGGGCGAACCCGTGGCTGGCACCGAGCATGGCGCCGAGGCCGCCGCCACCCCAGAGCGCCGCGAACGCAGCCGCCGAGAGCGCCGTCACGCGGTCGGAGCCCGTCACGAGCAGCAACGTGGCGACACCGCCGAACGCCACCGTGGCGCCGACACCGGCACCGATCGCCGCGGCCGAACCGACACCGTCGAGATGACCACCTCCGTCGTCGCGCGACGACATCGACACCACTTCCTTCCTCACCGAAGCCTCGGTGGCGGGGGCTCGCCGTTGAGCCCCCGCCACACACCTGTCAGGCCGACGCCGTCGTCAGCCGGTCGCGCGTGCGACGGGCGACTGCCTGCGCGGCCTTCTTCTCCTGCTTGAGCCGGCGCTTCTCGAGCACCGACTTCCCCTGCTTCTTGCCGGACCGGGGCTGGGCCATGTGGTCCACCTCCCTTCGAGGAGGACCGTACGAAAGGCGCAGGAGCGAAGCGATGGCCGAAACGGCCAACGATCGGCTACGCGGGCTGTCGAGAAGCGCCAGCGTCGTCCGCGTCGGCCGACGCCATCACGACCGGCAGCCCGGCGCCGCGCACCAGCGCGGACGCCACGCTCCCGAGCAGCGCGTGCGAACGGCCGACGCCCCGCGCACCGAGCGCCAGCACGTCGTACCCCAACCGGTGGGCGTAGTCCTTCAACGCGACCGCCGGCTGCCCGCGTAGCAACACCGTGGACGGCGAGCGGCCGATGGTGGACGCCTCGCACGCCGCCTCGAGCTCGCGCTCCGCGACGCGCACGACATCGGGGGGAGCGTCGATCGCCACGACACGGGCGAACGTGAGCCGCCCGACACGGTCACCGACGAGCGACTCGACGGCGCGGACCGACGCGCGCGCCTCCGGGGAGCCGTCCCATGCGACGAGCACGTCGACCGCGTCCGACCGCCCGCCCACGCCACCGTCGCCCGCACGCAGGAGTTGCGGCTCCCACGACGGCGGCCGCACCAGCCATGCGATCGCGAGCACAACGGCAATCGGACCGAGGACGACGCCGAGCAGCGTCCACGTGTACGGCTCGAACCCCCGCCGGCCCATCACCCATCCGACGACGAGCCCCACGACGACCCAGGCGACGAACACGAACACCGCGACGGTGGACACGACCGACCTCCTTGCGTCGACCCATCCTCGCCGAACGTCACGGCCTCCGGTAGTGGCCTTGGTCCCGATCCGGGAAGACTGCGCACGTGGCGACGACGCAGCGCACGAACGGCAACGGGCAGTACACCGTCGACCCGTGGGCGCTCGAGGAGCCGGAGCTGCGGCTCGACCTGCTCGGGCACAGCGAGTCGGTCTTCGCGCTCTCCAACGGTCACATCGGCCTGCGCGGCAACCTCGACGAGGGCGAGCCGCACGCGATCCCGGGTTCGTACCTCAACGGCTTCTACGAGACGGTGCCGCTGCCGTACGCAGAGAGCGGCTACGGCTACCCGACCGAGGGCCAGACGCTTCTGAACGTAACGAACGGCAAGCTCGTCCGGCTCCTCGTCGACGACGAGCCGTTCGACGTGCGTTACGGCGTGCTCACGCGTCACCGGCGGCGGCTCGACCTGCGGGCGGGCGTGCTCGAGCGAGACGTCGAGTGGGTGTCGGTCGCCGGCCAGGCCGTGCGCATCCGCTCGACGCGACTGGTGTCGTTCGTGCAGCGCAGCATCGCCGCCGTGCGCTTCGAGATCGAGGCCGTCGACGACGCCGCCCGCATCGTCGTCCAGTCGTCGCTCGTCGCCAACGAGCCCACCGGCGAGGCGACGAACGACCCGCGCGTCGGCGCGGCACTCCGCGCGCCGCTCGTGAGCGAGTACCACGCCGGGCACGACCTGCACGTCGCGCTCGGTCACCGGACGAACGTGAGCGGACTGCGCATGGGCGCCGCGCTCGACCACACCGTCGACGGACCGAACGGCACGCAGACGAAGACCGAGCTCGACGTCGAGCCGGATCTCGCGCGGCTCACGATCAGCAGCGAGCTGCAGCCCGGCGAGACACTGACCGTCGTCAAGTTCCTGGCGTACGGCTGGTCGTCGGTGCGGTCGATGCCCGCCGTGCGGGACCAGGTCGACGCCGCCGTCGCCGCCGCGGTCCGCACAGGATGGGACGGGCTGGTCGCCGATCAGCGCGAGTACCTCGACGACGTGTGGGCGCGGGCCGACGTCGAGATCGAGGGCGACGACGAGCTGCAGCAAGCGGTGCGGTTCGCCGTGTTCCAGGCGGTCCAGGCGGGGGCCCGGGCCGAGCAGCGCGCCATCCCCGCGAAGGGCCTCACCGGCCGCGGCTACGACGGCCACACGTTCTGGGACATGGAGACCTACACGCTCCCGGTGCTCACGTACACGGCACCGAGCGCTGCGCGCGATGCGCTCGTCTGGCGACACTCGACGCTGCCGATGGCGCGCGACCGGGCCGAGGTCCTTCACCTCGAGGGGGCGGCGTTCCCGTGGCGCACGATCCACGGCGAGGAGTGCTCGGGGTACTGGCCGGCGGGCACGGCCGCGTTCCACGTCAACGCGGACATCGCCGTCGCCGTGCAGCGCTACGTCGCCGCCACGGGCGACGAGCAGTTCGAGCGCGACGCCGGCGTCGAACTGCTCGTCGAGACCGCGCGACTGTGGATGTCGATCGGACATCACGACGCCGAGGGCGCGTTCCGCATCGACGGCGTCACCGGCCCCGACGAGTACTCGGCGCTCGCCGACAACAACGTCTTCACCAACCTCATGGCCGCCCGCAACCTCCGGGAGGCGATGGCGGCCTGCTGGCGCCACCGCGCCGTCGCCGAGCGTCTCGGCGTCGACGAGGACGAGCTGCAGGCGTGGGCGACCGCGGCCGGCGCGATGGTCGTCCCGTTCGACGACACGCTCGGCGTCACGATGCAGTCGGACGGCTTCACCCGCTTCCGCGAGTGGGACTTCGACGCGACGCCGGACGACCGCTACCCGCTCCTGCTGCACTACCCCTACTACCTGCTGTACTCGAGCCAGGTCGTGAAGCAGGCCGATCTCGTGTTCGCGCTCTACGAGTGCGGCGAGCAGTTCGACGCCGAGCAGAAGCGGCGCGACTTCGAGTACTACGAGCGGATCACGGTGCGCGACTCGTCGCTGTCGGCGTCGGTCCAGGCGATCGTCGCCGCCGAGGTCGGGCACCTGCCGTTGGCCTACGACTACTTCCGGGAGACGGCGCTCGTCGACCTGCACGACATCGCCGGCAACACCGACGACGGGCTGCACCTCGCGTCACTCGCGGGGACGTGGCTCGTCGCCGTCGCCGGTTTCGGCGGGATGCGCGACCACGGCGACACGTTGTCGTTCGCCCCGCAGTTGACCCCGCCGCTGACGCGGCTGTGCTTCCGCCTCGTGTATCGAGGGCGCCGGCTGCGCGTGGACATCGGCCGCGACGGCGTCCTCTACGAGCTCACGGACGGCGAACCGCTCGAGCTGTGGCACTGCGGGGAGCCCGTGCGCGTCCGTGTCGGCGAGCCGTGCCGCCGGGTCCTGCCGCCACCGCCGACGGACCTGACGCCCGTCTCACCGCCGCCGGGGCGGGAGGCCGTCCGGCGTGGCATCGGCGCCGAGAATCACGGTCGGGGCCGCCCCCCGAGCTGACCGGACCTCGACGCGCATCCTCCGACACAATCGGACTTTCAGGCGGGATTCGGCTCGGAAACTCCGATTCTGTTGGAGGATCGCGAGCGGAGGCGCCGGGCGACCCACTTACGCAGCTCGTCGGCCCAGAGCACCGAACTGGCCAGGCCGAGGCACAGCAGCCAGTCGTCGAGGCCGAGCGGCGACGTGTCGAACGCGTGGTGCAGGAACGGCACGTAGATCACCGCGAACTGCAGCAGCAGCGACAGCGCGATCGCGGCCCACAGCAAGCGGTTCGTGAACAGGTGGTGGAACGCGCTCACCCGATCGGACCGCGAGTTGAAGCAGTTGAAGAGCTGGGCGAGGACGAGCGTCGTGAACGCCAGCGTGCGCGCCTCCTGCAAGGTGCCGTGGCCCTCGATCATCCCGCCGGGCAGGTCGATGTCGATCGTGAGCAACGTGGCGACCGCCATCACGAACCCGACGAACACCACGCCCACCTGCATCTCGGCGTCGATGACGCGATCGGTGAGGCGGCGCGGCGGGCGGGACATGACGTCGTCGGGCGGCGGGTCGACGCCCATCGCCAGCGCGGGCGCGGTGTCCGTGAGGAGGTTGATCCAGAGGATCTGCGTCGCCAGCAACGGCACGGCGACGGACTCGCCGGTCTGGTCGAGACCGAGGAACCCGGCGAACACGACGCCGAGCAGCATCGTGAGCACCTCACCGGCGTTCGACGACAGCAGGTACCTCAGGAACTTGCGGATGTTGGAGAAGATCGCCCGGCCCTCGCGTACGGCGGCGACGATCGTGGCGAAGTTGTCGTCGGCGAGGATCATGTTCGCCGCCTCCTTCGTCACGTCCGTGCCCGTGCGGCCCATGGCGACGCCGATGTCCGCCCGCTTCAGCGCCGGCGCGTCGTTCACGCCGTCGCCGGTCATCGCCACGATGTTCCCGTCGGACCGCAGGGCGTCGACGATGCGCAGCTTGTGCTCGGGCGCGACGCGTGCGTACACCGACGACGACCGCACGACCTCGCGGAACGCCTCCTCGTCGTCGCCCAGGCGGTCGAGCTCCAACCCGGTCACGGCGTCGCCCGGTGCGCCGGCCCCGACGATGCCGAGCTCGGCGGCGATGCGCGCCGCCGTCCGGGGGTGGTCGCCGGTGATCATCACGACCCGCACGCCGGCGCCGTGCGCCTCGGCGATGGCGCGCCGCGCCTCGTCGCGCGGGGGGTCGATGATGCCGACCACGCCGGCGAAGATCAGCTGCTGCTCGAGCGACTCGTGCGGCGTCACCGCCGTCGGCGAGTCCTCGAGCCGCCGGTAGGCGACGCCGAGCGTGCGCAGCGCGTCGCCGGCGAGCTCGTCGACAACGGCGAGCACCGCCCGGCGGCGGTCGTCCGACAGCGGGACGACGTCGAAGCCGACCTGCTCGTCGGTGCAGCGCGCGAGCAACACGTCGGGCGCGCCCTTCGTCACCACGGCGATGCCACCGGCGCGCTCGGCGTCGGCCTGCAGCGTGCTCATCAGCTTGCGCTCCGACGAGAACGGGATCTCGCCGACGCGCGAGAACCGCTCCGCTCGCGCCGGCGCCAGCCCGGCCTTCTGCTCGGCGACGAGGAACGCCGCCTCGGTCGGGTCGCCGACCACGATCCACTCGCCGTCCTCCTCGCGGAGCGACGCGTCGTTCGCCAGCGAGCCGCCCGACAGGACGATGCGCACCTCCTCGCCGATCGGCGCCCCGTCGGCGAGGCGCCGCCCGTCGACGAGCAGGTCGCCGGTGGGCTCGTAGCCCGTGCCGGTCACGTCGACGGTTCCGGACGCGGTGACGATGCGCTGGATCGTCATCTCGTTGCGGGTCAGCGTGCCGGTCTTGTCGGAGCACACGACCGACGCCGACCCGAGCGTCTCGACCGACGACAGCTCCTTCACGATCGCGTGCTGCCGCGCCATGCGCTGTACGCCGAGCGCGAGCACGACGGACAGCACCGCGGGCAAGCCCTCGGGCACCGCGGCGACGGCCAGTGACACCCCGACGAGCAGGACGTCGACCGCGTCCGACGCGGTGCGCACGTCCGACGTCACGAAGATCGCCGCCATGACGACGACCGCGATCACGACCACCGCGATGCCGAGCGTCCTGCCGACGAGCGCGATCTCGCGCTGCAGCGGCGTCGCCTCCTGCGTCGTCTCGCCGAGCAGCCCGGCGATGCGCCCCATCTCCGTCGACATCGCCGTGCCGGTGACGACGGCGCGCCCGCGTCCTCGCGTCACCGCCGTGCCGCTGAACACCATGTTCACCCGGTCGCCGAGCGCGACCTCGCCTGGCAACACTCCGGCGTCCTTGAGCACCGGCTCGCTCTCGCCGGTCAGCGACGCCTCGGCGACGGTCAGCGACGCCGCCGACAGCAGCCGCCCGTCGGCGCTCACGGCGTCGCCCTCGCCGAGGACGAGGACGTCGCCGGGGACGACGTCGGTCGCGGGCACGCGCCGCTCGACGCCGTCGCGCACGACGGTCGACGCCGCCGCGGCCATTCGCTGCAGCGCGGCGACGGCCTCCTCGGCCCGCGCCTCCTGCACGTAACCGAGCACGGCGTTGGCGACGAGGATGACGAGGATCACGATCGCCTCGAACGGCACACCCTCCGTTCCGTCGATCACCCACGTCACGAGCGAGATCACGACCGCGGCGAGCAGCAGGAACACCAGCGGGTCGACGAACTCGGCGAGCAGCTTCCTCCACGCCGGCACCGGCGGCGCCGACCGCAGGCGGTTCGGTCCGGTGCTCGCCAGGCGGGAAGCGGCCTCGCTGGACGTGAGGCCACGCTCGGGGTCGGTGGCGAGCGCGGCGGCGATCGCCGAGGCGTCGACCGACCACGGCTGGTCGGGCGCCGCGGGCACGGCCTCCGGCCTACCCTCGGAAGTGGCGGCGGACATCACCGAACTCAGTCACCTCACTTCGGGTAGGGCCACTGGTCGTGTTCCGAGGAGCGATCTTCGACGTCGACGGCGTGCTCGTCGACTCGCCGCACGAGAAGGCGTGGCGGGAGGCCCTGCGCGAGCTCATGGGGGGCGAGTGGAGCGACATCCGGGGCCGCACGACGTGGTCGCCGGAGGCCTTCACGCCCCAGGTCTACCAGGAGCAGCTCTCGGGGAAGCCTCGCCTCAGCGGCGCCCGGGCCGCGCTCGA
>DASSOZ010000125.1:0-24617 GCA_035700105.1 Acidimicrobiales bacterium | reverse complement strand
CGACAGGAACGGCACCCACTCGCGGTCGAACTTGCCCTGGTCGGCGAGCCACGCCGCTCGGTAGGTGAGCAGTCGAGCCGCCTCGATCTCGGTGGCGAGTTTGGCGATCTCCCACTGGATGCCCTGCATGTCGGCTTCGCGACCGCCGAACATCTCGCGCTGCTCGGCGTACTCGACCGCGTACATCAGCGCGCCCTCGGCGAGACCGATGCCGCGCGCGGCGACGATCGGGCGCATCGAGTTGAGCCCGAGCATCGCCAGGCGGAAGCCGCCGACGCCGCCGACGACGTTCTCCGGCGACACCCGCACGCCGTCGAGCACGAGCTCGCCGGTGTCGACGCCGCGCACGCCCATCTTGCGGTCGAGCGTCCCGACCGACAACCCGTCCGACGACCGGTCGACGATGAAGCAGGTGATGTCGCTGTGCTGGCGCGACGACACCTCGCCGGTCTTGGCGAACACCGTGTACCAGTCGGCCTGGGCGACGCCGGACATCCAGCACTTCGTCCCGGTCAGGATCCAGCCGCCCTCGACGTCGGGGTCGGGCACGGCCTTCGTCCGCATGCCGACGACGTCGGACCCTGCGCCGGGCTCGGACAGCCCGAACGCCGAGCGCTGCGAGCCGTCGGCGATGCCGGGCAGGTAGCGCGCCTTCTGGTCGTCGTTGCCGGCGATCAGGATCGGACCGGTCGGCAGCCGCGTCAGCAGCAGCATCAGCGCGGCGGTGTTCGAGTACTTCGCGACCTCCTCGATGGCGATCGTCAGCCCGAGGATGCCGGCGCCGCCCCCGCCGTGCTCCTCCGGCAGCACCAGCCCGAGCAGGCCGGCGTCGCGGAACGCCTCGAAGATGTCCTGGGGGTACTCGCCGGTCTCGTCGATCTCCCGCGCCCGCGGCTTGACCTTGTCCTGCGCCAGCTTGCGGACGCTCTTCTGGAGCTGCGCCAGCTCCTCGGGGAGGTCGAAGTCCATCCCCCGGAAACTAGTAGTCGCTCGAGATTGGGTGATTGGCCGTCCTATGGGCGGCCAATCACCCAATCTCGAATACCGCTACGCGGACTTCCGCCGCTGGCGGATGATCCGCCGGCGTTCCTTCTCGGTGCAGCCGCCCCACACGCCGTCGCGCTCGCGCTGGGCGAGGGCGTACTCGAGGCAGGGCTCGCTGACGGGGCACTGGCCGCAGATCGACTTGGCCTCGTCGGCCTCCTCGTCGGTCTGGGGGTAGAAGATCGTCGGGTCGAGACCCTGACACGCGGCTCGCGTACGCCACGACAGGTTCATCGAACGATCACTTCCCAAGGCCGTACCGTCCAAACAGGGGGAATCGCCCGCCGCCAGCGGGCGTTCCGGACCCTACCGACGGTTGGGCGATTCGTCCACCGTGCGGTCAGGACTCGACGGGGAAGTGGCAGGCGACGAACTGCCCGGGCCGCAGCTCGCGCATGAGCGGCTCCTCGGCGGCGCAGACGTCCTGGGCGCGCGGGCAGCGCGTCCGGAACCGGCAGCCCGACGGCGGATCGATGGGCGACGGCAGCTCGCCGGCGAGCTTGCCGTTGCCGTTCACCCGGATGCGCTCGCGCTGGTCCGCCGCCGGGATCGACGCCAGCAGCGCGTTCGTGTACGGGTGCAGTGGCGCCCGGTAGAGCTCCTCGGCGGGGCCGATCTCGCACAGCTTCCCGAGGTACATGACCGCGACCCGGTCGGAGATGTTCTTGACGACCGCGAGGTCGTGCGAGATGAACACCATCGTCAGCCCGTACCGGGCCTTCATGTCCTCGAGCAGGTTGAGGATCTGCGCCTGCACCGACACGTCGAGCGCCGACACCGGCTCGTCGCAGATGAGCAGCTTCGGGTCCTGCACGAGCGCGCGCGCGATCGACACCCGCTGGCACTGCCCGCCGGACAGCTGGTGCGGGCGGCGGTCGCCGGCCTCGGGGTCGAGCCCGACGGTCGACAGCACCTCGTTGACGAGGTGGCGGGCGTTGTCGTCGCGGCCCTGGATGACGAGCGGCTCGGCGACGATGTCACGGATCGCCCGCCGGGGGTTCAGCGACGAGATCGGGTCCTGGAAGATGAGCTGGAAGTCAGGGCGGGCCCTGCGCAGCGCCTCACCCTTGAGCGCGGTGAGGTCGCGCTCGCGGAAGCGGATGCTGCCGCGCGTCGGCGCCGGCAGCTGCATGATCGCCCGGCCGGTGGTCGACTTGCCGCACCCCGACTCGCCGACGAGGCCGAGCGTCTCGCCCTCGACCACGTCGAAGCTGACGTCGCTCACGGCGTGGACCTTCTGTCCGCGCCCGGCGGGGAACTCGACCTCGAGGTGCTCGACGCGGAGCAGGACGTCGTCGCGCTCGCGCAGCTGCGCGGTACCGGACCCAGCCATCAGCGCGTCGCTCCTTCGACCGACCCGACGGGTGCACCTTCGGCCTCCGGCCCCGTCGGGCCGCCGACGGGGTACCAGCACCGGTACACGTGGTCGAAGTCGTCGTCGGGGATGAGGGGCGGCATCTCGGCGCGGCACCGCTCCCCCGCCCGGTCGCAACGTGGGTTGAAGCGGCAACCGGTCGGCGGGTCGTGCAGGTCGGGTGGGCGCCCGGCGATCGCTGACAGCCGCGTGTGGCTCGGGTCCTCGAGCCGCGGCGACGAGCGCAGCAGCGCGTGCGTGTACGGCATGCGCGCGGTCGAGAACAGCTCGGCGGCCGGGCCACGCTCGACGATCTGACCGGCGTACATCACAGCGACCTCGTCGGCTCGGCCGCCGACGACGTTCAGGTCGTGCGAGATGAGGATGATCGCCATGTCGCGCTCGGTCTGGAGCGACTGGAGCAGGTCGAGGATCTGGGCCTGCACCGTCACGTCGAGCGCGGTGGTCGGCTCGTCGGCGATGAGCAGGCGCGGCTCGCACGACAGCGCGATCGCGATCATCACGCGCTGGCGCATCCCGCCGGAGAGCTGGTTTGGGTACTCGTCGACGCGGCGGTGCGGCGACGGGATGCCGACCTGGCCGAGCAGCTCGATGGCCTGGTTCTTCGCCACCCGCTTCGAGAGCCCGTAGTGGTGCATGAGGGGCTCCATGATCTGGCGGCCCACCTTCATCACCGGGTTCAGCGCGGTCATCGGGTCCTGGAAGATCATGGCGATGCCGGTGCCGCGGAACTGGCGCAGCTCGCGCTCCTCCATGCCCCGCAGGTCCACGCCGTCGAAGACGATCGAGCCGTCCTGGCGGGCGACCGCCGCCCTCGGCGTCAGCCCGAGCAGGGCGCGCGACAGCACCGTCTTGCCAGAACCCGACTCGCCGACGATGCCGAGCATGCGGCCGGAATCGAGCGTGAACGACACACCGTCGACGGCACGCACGACGCCGCGCGGCGTGCGGAAGTGGGTGACGAGGTTCTTCACCTCGAGCAGCGGGCCGGAGCGGTCCGGGTCCCACCGGGGGCGCACGGCCGTCGTCATCAGATCGCGCCCTCGCGGACGTCGAAGTGGCCGCGGAACACGTCGCCGATGAGGTTGAACGCCAGCACCGTCACGAACATCATCGCCGACGGGATGAGGCTGATGAACGGCGCGTCCTCGAGCTTGCCGCGTCCGTCGTTGATCATCGATCCCCAGCTCGGTTTCGGCGCGGGGACGGACAGCCCGAGGAACGCCAGTCCGCCTTCGGCGACGATCGCGACGGCGACGACGACCAGCGCGAACGCGGCGAGCGGGAGGATGACGTTGGGCAGGATCTCGCGCACAAGGATCCGCCGGTTGGTCGCCCCCATGCCCCGGGCGGCGGTGACGAACTCGCGCTGCGCGAACGTCAGCGTCGCGGCCCGGGCGACGCGCGCGAACGCCGGGGTGGCGACGACGGCCACCGCGATGGCGACGTTGCGCAGGCTCTGCCCCAGGAACGCGGTGATGGCGATCACGAGGACGAGGGCGGGGAACGCCAGCATGATGTCGACGACGCCCATGAGGACGCTCTCGACCTTGCCGCGGTAGTACCCGGCGAGCAGGCCCAGCGCGCCGCCGATCACCAACCCGACGGCGACGGCCACGACACCGACCGTGAGCGCGACGCGCGATCCCCAGATGAGGCGCGACAGGATGTCGCGCCCGATGTTGTCGGTGCCCAGCAGGTGCCCACCGGTGAACGGGCCGGTGGCGACGTGGCCGAAGTCCGACTTCATCGGGTCGTCGATCGGCAGGATCGGCGCGGCGAGCGCGCTGACGACGACGACGGCGATCCAGATCGCCGGCAGCCACAACGCCCACCGGCGCTTCTTCACCGGCGTGGCCGTCAGTTCGGTGATGACGGCGACGGGGACGGGCTCGGCGTCGGCGACGACCATGCCCTCGGACGCGACCGACGGCAGCTCGACGTCGATGTCGGCGCCGTTGTCCGGCGTCGTCATCGACTCACGCCGACGCATGGCGCGTCCTCGGGTCGAGCGCGCTGTAGAGCGCGTCCACGGCGAAGTTGACGAGGACGTAGCCGGCGGCGACGAGCAGCACGATCCCCTGCACGACGAGGTAGTCGCGCCGGAAGATCGATTCCACCAGCTTCGACCCGAGCCCTGGCAACGCGAACAGGTACTCGATGATGACGGCACCGCCGATCAGCGCGCCGACGTTGATGCCGGCGACGGTCAGGAGCGAGAACGACGACGGCCGCAGCGCGTGCCGCAGCAGGATCCGCCGCGGTGGGAGACCCTCGGCGCGTGCCATGAGGATGTAGTCCTCCTGCAGCGTCGTGATCATGTCGCTGCGGAGCAGTCGGACGTACACCGCGGCGATGCCGAGCGCGAGCGAGAGGCTCGGCAGGAACATCGACTTGAGGTTCAGCACGAGATCGTCGCTGAGATGCGTGAGGCCCGTTGCCGGGAACACGTTGAACTTGACGGCCAGGACGTAGACGAGCACGACCGCGAGGACGAACTGCGGGATCGACAACGACGCGAACGACAGCGTCGTCACCGTGCGGTCGAACCAGCCGTCGCGGCGGTACGCGCTGTAGATCGCGACCGGCACGGCGATCGCCAGCGCGAAGAGCTGGGCGAGGATCAGCAGCTCGAGCGTCACCGGGAAGCGCTGCTCGATGATCTGGCTGACGTCCTGGTTGCTGCTGTAGGCGCGGCCGAAGTCACCGTGCAGCACGCCACCCACCCAGTGCGTGTACTGGGTGGGCAGCGGCTTGTCGAGCTCGAGGTCCTTCTCCACCCGGGCGACCGCCGCCTTGTCGCCGCACTGCGGGCCGAGCAGCTGGCAGGCGGGGTCCCCGGGGAGCAACTGCGTCAGCAGGAACGTCAGGACCGAGATGGCGAACAGGACCGCCACGAGGCGGACGAGCTTGCCGGCGAGGCCTCCCATGCCTGACGCGCCTGCTCGTGCCTACTTGGAGATCCAGAGCGTCGCCGGCTTGATCGCGCCGAGGGACTTCGCCTCGGGCACGGGCAGGCCGTGGACGCTCGGCTTGTAGATGTTCGAGAAGAGGTCGTACGCGAGCGAGATCGCCGGGACGTCCTTGGCGAGCTCGTCCTGGACGATGTCGTACGCCTTCTTGCGGGTGGCGAAGTCGGCGGACGCCCGGCCGTCCTCGAGGGCCTTGTCGACCTTCGGGTTGTTGTAGTTCAGCAGGTTCGTCGCGCTGCCCGAGTGGAGGCTGCCGTACAGCTGGTCGGGGTCGGCCATCTGGTTCGAGCGGAAGCAGGCGACCTGGTAGTCCTTCGTGCCGAAGATCTTGTTGACGTACTGGCCCTGCTCGGTCGTCTTCAGCGTGACCTTGGCGCCGGCTTCCTCCCACGTCTGCTTCACGATCGCCATGATCTGGTTCGCCTCGGGCGTCGGGATGCACTCCGCGGTGATGTTGACGGGCTTGCCGTAGGCCTTGATGAGCTCCTTGGCCTTGTCCATGTCGAACGCCGGGTCGCCGACGTTCTTGTAGTACGCGGAGTTGGTCGGGAACGCCGACTTCGAGATCTGGCGGGTACCGGCCCACGCGACCTGGTTGATCGCGTTCTTGTCCGTCGCGTACGACAGCGCCTGGCGGATGCGCGCGTCGTTCACGGGTTCCTTGGTCTCGTTGAACATGATGATCGTCGAGCTCGACCCCGAGATCTTCTGGACCTTCAGGCCGGCGCTCTCCGCCTGCTTGATCGTCGACGGGTCGGCCGTCTGGATCATGTCGACGTCACCCGCCTGCAGCGCGTTCACCCGCTGCTTCGTGTCGGGGATCGGCTTGAAGATGATCGAGTCGAGGTACGGCAGCGCGTTGCCGTCCTTGTCCTTGCGCCAGTACTTGTCGTTCTTCACGACCGTCACGTGGTCGCCGGGGATGAACTCCGTGAGCTTGAACGGGCCCGTGCCGACGGGCTTCTGGTCGAAGCCGGCGCCTTCCTTCTGCACCGCGGTCGGCGACTCGACGTAGCCGATCGTCCCGGCGAGCGTGTCCGGGAAGCCGACGGACGGACCGGTCAGGTTGAACTTCACCGTGAGGTCGTCGACCTTGTCCATCGACGCGATGATCGCCACGTCCGACTTCCAGGTGCTGTTCACCGCAGGGTCCTGGAGTCGCTTGAAGTGGGCGATGACGGCGTCGGCGTTGAGCGGCGTGTCGTCGTGGAACACGACGCCGCTGCGCAGCTTCATCGTGTAGCTCTTGAGGTCGTCCGCCGCCTCCATCGACTCGGCGAGGAACGGCTCGAGCTTGCCCTCGTCGTTGTAGGTCATCAGCGGGTCGTAGACGGCGAGCGAGATGTTCTTGTCCGCCGGCTGCGCCAGCGCCTTGGCGTCGTCGAGCGTGGCGACGTCGGACTCCTGGCCGAACCTCAGCGTCCCGCCGGTGACGGGCTTGCCGGCGTCGTCGTTCACCTTGCCCGACGTGTCGCCCTGGTCCGGCGCCTTCGCGCCGCTCGAGTCGTCATCGTCGCCGCCGCACGCCGCGGCCACGAGGACGAGCACCAACAGGAGTGCGACGAGCCAGACTGAACGACGGCGGTGCTTCAACGGGAGTCCCCCTGAGTCTGTGAACGAACCGTCCTGCTGTGCCGCTGGTCACACGGCCCGATCGGCCAGTGTGGTCGATGACGGGGTCGTCATCAACCGCGCGTGCGCGATTTGCGCGAATGGGTCCGCGGGCGGCGGAGGGCGGCGGCGGCGACCAGCAACAGCGCCGCCGGGACGGCGACGCGAAGCGTGCGTCGGGTGTCGTCGTCGGCGTGGTCGAAGCGCACGAGGTGCGTGCCGGCGGGCACGACCACGCCCCGGAACGTGCCGTCGGCGCGGTGCACGGCGACGGGCCGGCCGTCGATCGTCGCCGACCAGCCACGGTCGTAGCGACCGGCGACGCGGAGGAAGCCACCGCTCGGCGCGTCGACCCGCCAGCGCTCGTGATCGGGCGCGTCGGCGTCGCCGCCCGCCCCGGTCGCGACGCGCTCGACCGTGCCGCCGTCGCCCGTGACCGGCGCGTCGAGGCCCGTGACCCAGCTCGTCGAGGACGGATCGAAGCCCGGCGCGCCGACGGCGTCCCACATCTCGCTCGTCGTCGCCGCCGGTTGCGCGTCGGGGACGACGATGGCGGGGCCGGGCGCGTCCCTCGGTGTCGTGCGACCGCGGGCGCGGATGGCGGTGCGGACGTCGAGCGCGTCGAGCAGGTTCGAGCGCAGGTCCTCGTCGGTCGCCAGCGGCGGAGCGACGTTGAGCTCGCGCGCCGTCGCGCCGTAGTCGTCGACGAGCCGCAGGTAGCGGTCGTAGTCCGCGGGGAACAGCGGCGTGAGCCCCGACGTGTCGGACAGGCCGTACGCCATCGCGATGTCCGGCGGGAAGTAGCCCGGCAGATCGCGCGGGCCGCCGACGCGGGTGAAACGCCCGCCCCGCTGGTCGATCGCCGTGATCGCAGGCAGCGAGGGGTACGCGGTCGATTCGGTGACGTCGGGGAACCACTTCGGCGCCGCGAAGCCCACTTCTACGGCGGCGCACGCGAGCGCGACGGGGACCACCCACCGCGGCCGGTACGTCGCCAGCGCGATGGCTGCCGCCAGCGCGATCGCGAACAGGCCGCGTCGCAGGAGGTAGGCGTGCGGTGAGGTGTCGACGAGGGACTCGCGCGCGAGCCACAGGACGACGACGACACCGAGTCCGGTCGCAGTGCGGATGGCGGCACGGCGGGCGCGGCGGTCGCCGTCGGCGAGCGCGTCGATTCCGAGCGCCGCCAGCGGGAGCGCGAACGCGGGGAGGACCGCGACCCACCGGGCGCTACCGCGGAAGCGGTCGTACCCGGGCAGCAGTCGGAGGACGACGTGTTCGGGTCCGACGAACGCCAGCACGAGCGCAGCCGCGACGCCGAGGCCGAGCAGCGCGATGCGCCGGTCCGACCTCGTGTGACGTCGGAGCCCGAAGCCGAGCGCGGCACCGGCGAGCACGACGGTGATGACGCCGACGAACGGCGAGTCCATGGCGAACTCGTCACCGGTCGCGTACAGGAAGCCGTCCGCCGGGTTGCCGACCGCGTCGGGGACGAGGATGCGGATGCCGTGGCGCAGTGGGAGGTGCGTCTGCACGACCGCTGCTTCCGGCTCCGCGGTGCGGACGATGTCGCCCGAGCCGGCCCAGTAGGGATAGAGCGTCGGCAGCGCGACGAGCACACCGGCGGCGAACGCGATCGCGATCGCGACGATCGGTCGCACGAGCGACTCGCGGTCGACCGTCCGGCGGAAGACGAGGGCGCCGGCGAGCCACCCGGCGAGCGCCAGCCCGCCGAAGTACGTGTACTGCGGGTTGCCCCCGAGCCACCAGAGCGCGAGAACGAGCGCGAAGACCGCCGTCCGTCTGCGCGTCGGCGCGTCGACGACGCGCCAGCCGGCGGCGAGCGCCCATGGCAGCCACACCATGCCGGCGACGTGCACGAGGTGCAGCGACCAGTGCAGCCACGCACCGGCGGCCATCGCCAGCACGCCCACGATCCACGACGACCACGGCCGCGCGCCGAGCGTGCGTGACAGCGCGTAGATCCCGAGCGCGCCGATGACGAGGTGCAACAGCACGAAGAGGTTGTACGCGTCGAACGCGTCGAGGACGCGCAGCAGCGACGTCGCCGGGTACCACGCGTTGACGTAGCCGTTCGGGTCGACCGGCACGCCGCCGAGGATCAGCGGGTTCCACGTCGGGAAGTGGCCGTCGGCGCGGACGTGCTCGCCGAGGAACTTCATCCACGGGTAGAACTGCGTCGCCGCGTCCGAGACGATCGGGTTGTCCGCGCGGAAACCGCCCGCGGCCTCGCGGAACGGGCTGTACTGCGTGAGCGCGTCGGCGGGGACGAGCGTGTGACCCGGCCGGATCGACGGCCCGAGCACGACGAGCGCGACGACGAGGTACCCCAGCGCGGCGAGCAGCGCGGGAGGTACACGGATGCGCCGGGGCACGACGGCGGACGTTACCGGCGCGACCGCGCGCTCTCCTACAGTGCCCGCTCGTGCAGTGGAGGGCGCGGCGGGACGCGGTCTGGCACGCGTTCTCCCGGTGGAGCGCGACGCCGGTGGGGATCGTCACCCTCCTGACGTTGCTCACCGCGCTGTCGGCGCTCCTGCGGTGGGAGGGACGGCACCAGTGGCTGTGGATCGACGAGGGCCTGTCCGCCGGGATCTCGAGTCACCCGGTGCGCGACCTGCCGACCTTGCTCCGCCAGGACGGTTCCCCGCCGCTGTACTACGTGCTCCTGCACTTCTGGATGCGCGCGTTCGGATCCAGCGAGGAGGTGCTGCACGCGTTCTCGTACGTGTTCGCGCTCGCGTGCGTACCGACCGCGTGGTGGGCGGGTCGTTCGGTGTTCGGCCGGCGTACCGCGTGGATCGTCGCCCTGCTGGCCGCGACGAACCCGTTCCTCACGTACTACGGGCGCGAGGCGCGCATGTACACGCTCGTCGCGTTCCTCGCGCTCGTGGCGACGGCGACGTTCCTGCACGTCTACGCGCTCGGCCGCCGGCGCTACCTCCCGGTGTTCGTGGCGTCGGTCACCCTCCTGCTGTACACGCACAACTGGAGCCTGTTCTTCGTGGCCGGCGCCGTGCTCGCGCTCGGACCGTGCCTCTGGCTGCGCCGCACGGAACGGCGCGACGTCGTCCGCGACGCGCTGATCGGCTTCGGTGCGGCCGGCGCCCTGTACCTGCCGTGGCTGCCGACGCTGCTGTACCAGGTCGCCCACACCGGCGCCCCGTGGTCGATGGTGCCGTCGCTGCGCGAGGCGATCTCCGAGGTCGACGCCGTCCTCGGTGACGAGCGGACGCTCGTCGCGCTGCTGCTCGTCGGCGGCGCCGGCGTCGCGACCATCATCCGCCGCCACCGCGACCGCGAGATCGCCGACACGGTTGCCCTGCTCGTGCTGTTCGTCGTGCCCCTCGGCCTGTCGTGGCTGACGTCGCAGTTCGAGCCGAACTGGGCGACGCGGTACTTCGCGACGATCGTCGGCGCCGTCCTGCTGCTCGCCGCACTCGGACTGGCGCGAGCGGGGGCGCAGGGCGTGTTCGCGCTCGTCCTCATCCTGCTGTTCTGGACGCACCCGCTCGGCCGCGTCACCGGCGCTCGCGAGGACCTCCCGCTCGCGCAGAAGAGCAACGTCCGGGGTGTCGCCGCGACCGTCGCGCCGAACCTGCGTCCCGGCGACCTCGTCATCAGCACGCACGGCGAGCAGATCCCCGTCGTCCGTTACTACCTCGGCCCGCAGTTCCGGTACGCGACGGCGACCGGGCGCGTCGCCGACCCCCAGATCTTCGACTGGCGCGACGTCGTCGACCGGATGCAGGCGGCGACACCGGAGAAGGACCTCGTCCCGCTCGTGAACGCGCAGCCGGTCGGGAGCCGCGTGCTGCTGCTCGCCCCGGTCGGCGAGCTGACCGGGGACCGCGACCCCGAGTGGTTCATCCTGTTCCACCGGCGCACCGACGAGTGGCTGCGCGTGTTGGGTGAGGACCACCGGCTGAAGCTCGTGCAGCAGGTCGGGCGCGGCGACGACCCGCAGGTCGCGGGCACGTCGCTCTACGCGCTGCTGTACGAGAAGGTCAGTCCCTAGTCCGTCGCTGCACGATCTCCGCCACCGCGGTCGCGCCGAGGAGCGCCAGGGCGGCGAGGGCGAGGGTGTGCGCGCGCGGGAAGAACGTCGGCCACTCGAACTCCGGCGGATAGCGGTACCGCTGCTGCGCCCACGCGACGTACGCGCCGGCGGCTGCGACGAGCGCGGCGCCGGCGAGCCCGACGGCGGTGCGGCCGCGTCGCCGCCACACGAGCGCGACGACGACCCCGACCGCGGCGATCACCCCGTCGACCGGGTCGAGCACGAACGCCGCGACCGCGCCGGTGACGACTGCGGCGGCGACCCCCACGGCGGGTTTCGGTGAGTTGGGTACCGCATGGCGGGCCGAACTCACCGAAAGCGGCTCGGGTTGGGCGGGCTGGCGGCGTACGGCGAGCCCCAGGCACAAGAGGAAGCCCAGGGCCGACAGGATGAGAGCGATGTCCACGCCGCGCTGCGGGGTCCACGTGAGCGTGATGTCCATCGGCGCAGCTGACGTCGGGCGGACGAGCCAGCCGTTGGCGTAGCCGTCGACGAGCCTCGGCCGCCCGAGCCCGTCCGACGCGTGCCAGCCGGCGTTGTGGCTCTGGCCGAGGACGAGCCAGAACGGTTCGCCCGGCGTCGCGCCGGTGACCCGCAGGGTGTACGACGTGCGCGACGAACCGACGACGTCGACCTTCGGCGGTTCCACCGACGCGGGCGGCGACGGCGTCCAGTTCGACTGCAGCACGAGACGGTCGACGTCGATGCCGTTGTCGCGCCCGGTGGCAGTCACGACCTCGTGGCGGCCGGCGGCGAGCGCCAGCGTCTCGCTGCCGTTGCACGGCTCGAGGGCGAACGGCTCGAGCCGCGCCGCCGCTGCGGTGTCGCCGGTCAGGCGGACCGCGACTGGTCTGCCGTCGACCGACACGAGGTCGGTGCGGCACTGCGTCGAGTCGAACGCCGGCCGCGCGTCGGTGGCGCGCAGACCGGGGACGCCGAGCTCGGCGACGGCGACGGGCATCTCGATGGGCGCCTCGGAGAAGAAGTCCTTGGTCTGCACCTGGCGCACGTCGAGCAGCTCGACGCGCAGGGACCGGCGTGCGGTCAGCGCCCGGCCGACGGGCACGTCGACGGTCGCCACGGCGTCCGGCTGGGCTGCGTCGGCGACGGGAGGGACGGTGACGTCGACGGGCGCGCCACCGTCGGCGATCAGCCGCAACCGCGTCGGGACCGAGTGACGGCCGTCGGCCCGCACCGAGAGCGACAGGTGGTCGAACGACACCGGCCGCGCCGGCGCGTCGAACTCGAGCCAGCCACCGATCTGCGAGCCGAACCCGGGCATCCACGCCGTCGCCGGGTCGCCGTCGATGGCGGCCGACGCCCGCGCGGCGATGTCACCGCGCAACCGCGCGGACGAGCGGGCGACGACGCCGCCGACGCCGAGCAGCTGGTCGAGGCGCTCGTCGGCGAGGCCCTCGTCGAGGCGCGCCTCGCCCCGCAAGCTGAACGACCGCGACGCACCGAGGTCGACGAGCCGGTCCAGCCGCAGCTCCTCGTCGGTGCGGGGCGGGATCGGCGCCGTACGGGCCCGGGTCAGCACGATCGAGAGGGGCCGCGTCGCGCCGACGTCGCGCAGCGGGGCGGTCGGGACGCGGACCGCCTCGCGCATCGACACACCGTCGATCGCCAGCTCGGCGATGCCGACGCCGGACAGGCCGATGTAGCTCGCACGCGTGCCGAAGTTGTCGCCGAGGACGGTCACCGTGACGGACGAGAACGTGCGCCGGCCGCCGGGAAGATCGATGCGCTGTCCACCGACCACACGGGACGCGTCGCCGAGGTCGACGTCGACCGGGGCGGCGCCGTCGAACGTCAGGCGAGCCCGCGTGATCCACCGGTTCCGCGGCCCGTTGACCGGCTGGGTGAGCGTCACGTGGTCCGCCGTCACGGGGTGGCGGAGCTCGACGACGAGTCGCTCCCCCACCGCCTTGTCGAACGCGCTGACGCGCCACGCGGTGAGTGGGTCGCCGTCGAGCGCGTTCGCGGGGCGGTCCTCGGGCGTGAACGACACCGGGTTGCCGTAGTGCGACGCGCGGACGGAGGCGACGTCGCCGAGCAGGACCGCGACCGTCCGATCGGCGTCGCTGATGCGGTGGTCGAACACGTCGAGCAACCGCGCGTCGCTCGGGTCCTTCACGAGTGCGGTCTCACCCGCCTGCTCGGTGTAGCCGTAGTTCTCGCGCACGGTGCTCCACCGCCGCCCGCGCCGGCGGTTGGAGTCGGTGACGACCAGCGGCGCGTCCTCGGCGGCCGTCGAGCCGAGCCGGCTGGCGGCGTACACGACCGGACCGTGGCCGTCGACGAGCCCGGCGGCGGCGGCGTCGACCAGTCCTTCGCCGTCGCCGGCGACGACGACGGTGCGCGACGCCGGCTCGGCCCGCACGATCGACGGTACGGCGTCGACCGGCCACACCGACACCTCGGGCGGTGTCGGCGCCGACGACGACGCCGCGAGTGCGCGTTCGTCCTGCATCGGGAAGACCTTGCCGACGGTCGGTTCGCGAGGACCGAACCCCGATGGCGCGCCGAGCCCCGGCGTCGACTGCAGCCACTCGTACAGCTGCTTCGGGCGGGGCGTGTTGTACCGCTCGAACTGGAGGTCACCGCGCACGACGACGTCGCCGGCCGACATCAACCGCGCGACCGGTGCGGTCGCCGCCGGCTCGTACACGCCCTCCTGCAGCCGGCGGTCGAACGCGTTGAGCAGGTCCGACGTGGCGTCGCCGCCGTACGGGATCAGCTCGCGTGCGACGTAGGGCCGGTCCATGAGACCGGGCGTGATCGGGTCGACCGTGTTGCCCCACCGGTACGCGGCGAAGTCGGTGCCCGGGATCTCCAGCACGCGGGTGTCGTGCGGCTCGGCGTCGAGTGCGGTCGCCGCCTCGTGCCAGTAGGTGGGCACGCCCTCCGCGCGGTCGAGGTTGGGATCGACGACCTCGCCACGGAAGAGCGACGGTTGGTTGGCGATCAGGAGCCCGGCGGCGAGCACGCCGACGGCGACCCCGACGCGCCGGTCGCGGACCCAGCGCAGGAGCACGGCCACGCCCCCGCCGAGCAGCACCGCCAGGCCGAGCGACACCAGCGGGACGGCGCGCGCCGTCGACCGCATCGCCAGCGCGGCCGTCGACCCCTCGGCCGCCGCCTTGAGCGCGTGTCCGAGCGGCGACGGGTCGTCGTACGGGTAGGCGCCGACGGCGAGCACCGCGCCGACCAGCACGAGCGCGACGAAGTAGGCCCGTTCGCGGAACCTCGACACCGCCGCGCCGGCGAACGCGAGCGTCGGCACGGCGAAGCTCACCAGGATCAGCCACGTCTGCTGCGTGTAGCTGACGGCCGGCTCGATCCAGGGGCCGAGCTTGTCCCGCCCGTAGAAGAACCAGTACCCGAGACCGCGCAGCACCTCCGACGCGAGCGACGTCCTGGCCACGGTCGGGATCGTCTCGGTGAACCGCAGGATGTCGACGCCGTAGCTGCCCTGCACGGCGAGCCCGGCGATCCACCACAGCGATGTGAGCAGCGTGAGCGCGCCGATGCGCGCGGTCGCGGCGAGCACGCGCCGGGTCGCCACGTCGCGCTCGACGAACAGCGCGTACAGGACCCAGAGCACCGGCCCCAGCCCGGCGAACAGCAGCGCGGTCGCGTTCACGCCACCGACGAGCGCGACGACGACGGCGAACAGCGCCGGCCACCGCCACCCGCCGTCGCGGATCGACCGGATCGTCAGCCCGATCATCCACGGCAGGCCCGCCCAGGGGAGCAGGATCGCCGAGATGCGCGCCGCGTAGTCGAGCCAGTACGGGCACAGCATGTAGGCGAGCGCGGCAATCACCGCCGTGCCCGGCGCCCACCGCAGCGTGCGCAGGAGGAAGAGGACGCCGGCGCCGGCGGCGAACAGCAGCGTGCCGAGCCACAGTCGTTGCGCGACCCAGTCCGGCAGCCCGACCGCGTCCAGTAGCCAGTAGAACGGCCCCATCGGGAACAGGTAGCCGATCGTCTGGTGGCTGACGGTGCCGAGGCCGATGTTCGGGTCCCACATCGACCACGCCCGCGAGAGCAGCCGGCCGGGATCGAGGTAGAGGTACGTCTTCGTGTCCGCGCCGACGCGCCCGGGCGCGGTGAGCAGGAGCGCGGGATACGCCAGCAGCGCCAGGAGCGCGTGCGACCAGAGCGAGAGGTGGCGCCGGAGGAACGTCATCGCGAAGCGCAGAGCGCGGGGCCGTACGGTATGGCCTCGTGAAGCTGACCGGTGAGCGGCCCGTCGAGGGCGTCACGCCCGACTCCCTGCTCGCCCTCCACCGCGCCGGCTACGACGCCATCAAGGCGAGACTCGGCGCCGGCACCGTCGTCGACGTCGGGTGTGGACTCGGCTTCGAGACCGTGAACCTCGCGCGCGACGACCGCTCGCTCGTCGGCATCGACTACGACGCCGAGACCGCGGCGTTGGCGCGCAAGCAGTGGGCGTCGCACGGGCTGGCGACGGTCTGTGCCGACGGGTCGCGCGCCGGGCTCCGTACCGGCGCCGCCGCGTGGGTCTGCTCGTCGCACCTGATCGAGCACTTCGTCGACCCCGGCGTGCACGCGCGCGAGCTGGCGCGGCTGTGTGCCGACGCGGGGACCTGCTTCGTCGTGACACCCAACAAGCCGGCGGACTTCGAGAACCCCTACCACGTCGCCCTGCTCGATCCCGACGAGCTGCGCACGCTGCTCTCGCGCTACTTCGACGACGTCACCGTCCAGGGCCTGGACGCCGTCGACAAGGTCAAGGCCGACTTCGAGGCCCGACGAGCCACCGGCAACAAGATCCTGCGGTTCGACGTGTTCGACCTGCGCCACCGCATTCCGCGGCGCTGGTACATCGCCGCGTACAAGCTGTCGCTCAAGGTGATGTACGGGCTGTTGAAGAACCGCTACGCCGGCGGGACGACCGGCATCACCGCCGACGACTTCTTCGTCACCGACGACATCGACGAGACGACGCTCGTCCTCTTCGCGACCTGCCGTCAACCGCGTCGCTGACGCCCGCGCCCGTGGCGGCCGTGGCTGGCGTGCCACCGCCGCGCTTCGCCGGCGAGCACCTCGAACGTACGCCGGGCCGTCGCCTCCCACGTCAGTTGTGACGCCCGGTCGAGCGCGCCCTTCGTGAGCCGCGTGCGCTCGCCCTCGTCACCGAGCACCAGGTCGAGCCCGCGCACGAGGCCGTCCACGTCGTCGACGAGCAGCCCCGTCTCGTCGCCGACGACCGCGTCCTCGTGGCCCCCGATGCGCGTCACGACGGCCGGCGTCCCGCACGCGGCCGCCTCCGTGATCGTCATCCCCCAGCCCTCGCGCGCCGACGACGACGCCAGCACCCACGCCTTGCGGTAGAGCGCGATCAGCTCGTCGTCTTCGAGCCGACCGGGCAGGTGGATCCAGCCGTGGCCGCCGCGCTCCTTCACGCGGCGCTCGAGCATCGTGCGCTCGTACCCCTCGCCGACGATCACCGCTTCGAGCGTCGGGTGGCGCGACTTCAGCTGGACGAGCGCGTCCACCAGCAGGTGGAACCGCTTGACGGGCACCAGCCGCCCGACGGCCACGACCAGCGGGTGGGGCGACTTGTCGGCGTCGTCACCGTCGCCCGGCGAGAAGCGCGGGTCGATGCCGGGCGGGACGACCGTGATGTTGTCCTCGGGCAACCCGAGGAGCTCGACGATCTCGCGCTTGGAGGACTCCGACAGCGTCACGATCGGGACGTTGCGGTACAGCGGCGGCGCGACGCGGAACTCGATGGCACGGCCGGCGCGTGCGAGTGCCTTGGGCCGGATCACCATGTCCCACATCTCGTCGTGCACGTGGTGCAGGAAGACGATGCGCGGCGCCCGGGCCCACAGCGGCGAGAAGAACGGCATGCCGTTCCAGATCTCGACGACCGCGTCGCGCGCGCCGTCGCGGCCCAGGAACCCGCTGACGGCGCTGCGGGCGAACACGAGGTACCGCCCGGTCTTGCGCACGATGCGATACCCGTCGCGGGCGATGCGCTTGGGTGCGCCGACGACGACGGACGTGCGCAACGTGACGTCGAGCCCGCCGTCCGCCCACCGCCGCGCCACCTCGTGGGCGTGGAGCTCAGAGCCCCCCGCCTCCGGGTCGTCGAGGTCGCGCCAGGCGACCATGTGGACCCGTCGGATGCCGGCGGACGCAGCGATCTCGGCGATCGACGCCGGCGATGACACGGCCGCCGACGTTACCGGCGACACCCGGTTCGGTCGCGAACTGGCGACGGCGCCGGCGACACGGGAGGAGTCGGGTCGCACGCGGCGAACTTCCGCCTCGTGAAAGGGCGTCGCCGCTGGGCGCGGCTCGCGGCGATGGTCGCGGCGGTCGCCTGCGCGGCGGGCGTCCCGGCAGCGTCGGCGGCGAGCCGGTCCGGCGGCAGCGCCGACGTGGCATCGCCCGCGGTCCTCGACGGCGACTTCCCCGACCCGTTCGTCCTCCCGGTCCGGGCGCTCGACGGCTCGACGACGTGGTTCTCGTTCGCCACCAACACGTTCGAGGACGGCAACGTCCCCGTCGCGTCGTCGCGTGATCTGCGCCGGTGGGCGCGCGCCCGGGACGCGCTCCCGGTCCGACCGTCGTGGGCGATCAAGGGTCCGGCGTGGTCGCCGTCCGTGCTGCAGATGGGCTCGACCTTCCACCTCTACTACGCGGTCCGCAGCGCGTCGTCCGGCAAGTTCTGCCTGTCGCACGCCGAGAGCTCGTGGCCCGAGGGCCCCTACGTCGACCGGTCGCTGTGGGGTTTCCTCTGCGAGGACGGTCGCGGCGGCGTGATCGACCCGAGCCCGTTCGTCGACGCGGACGGCACGCCGTGGCTGCTCTGGAAGACCGAGGGACGCGTCGGCGACCCGGCTCGCCTGTGGTCCCAGCGGCTCGCGCCCGACGGGCGCGGACTGATCGGCCCGCGTCGCAGCCTGCTGGTGGCCGACCGCGCGTGGGAGGCGGGCGTCGTCGAGGCCCCGTCGATGGTGCGGGCGTGGGGCGCGTACTGGCTGCTCTACTCGGGCAACCGGTGGGACAGCGCCGCGTACGCCGTGGGCTACGCCCGCTGCGCGACGCCGGCCGGTCCGTGCGTCAAGGCCGACGGCCCGATCCTCGCGGCGGGGTCGTCGGGGGCGCCGGGGCCGGGATCGGCGGAGGTGTTCCCCGCCGGCGGCGGCGTGATCGGCGTGGCGTACCACGCGTGGTCGGCGCCGCGGGTGGGGTACCCGACCGGGACGCGCACGCTGCGGGTCGGCCGCCTCGTCCTCGACCACGGCCGCCTCGCCATCCGGCCGCTGTAGCCCGCGGCACCCGGGCTTTGTGTCAGTTCGGCGGTGCTCGTACGGCCGAACTGACACAAACCAACGGGTGCGTCCGGACTAGTCCGTTCGGCGGCACGAATAGGGCCGTTCGGGCGATGCCGTAGCGGCCGGGCCGTTCGTACGTTGCGGCGATCGCCACGACGCTCGCTCCTCCCGTCGCGACGCCACCGCCCACGCCTGCACCGGCGCCGGCTCCCGCGACGCGCACGCCGTTCCGGTTCACCCACGTCGCCGCGCTCGACGGCGTGCGGGCGCTGGCGGTGTCGTCGGTCGTCGCCTTCCACCTCGGGATGACATGGGCGCCCGGCGGCTACCTCGGCGTCGACGTCTTCTTCGTGCTGAGCGGCTTCCTCATCACCGCGCTGTTGCTGTCCGAGCGCGACACGAACGGCCGCATCTCGCTGTCGCGGTTCTACGCCCGGCGGGCGCTGCGGCTGCTGCCGGCACTGCTCGCCGTCCTCGGCGCGCTGTGGCTCTTCACGACCGTGACCGTCGTCGGCGACAGCGCGCACCGCGTGCGGGGCGACGGGCTCGCCGCGCTCTTCTACTTCGCCAACTGGCGCGCCGCCTTCGGGCACGCCCCGTTCCTCGGCTTCATGGGCCACGCGTGGTCGCTGTCGATCGAGGAGCAGTTCTACGCGGTGTGGCCGCTGCTGCTCGTCGGCGCGCTCGCACTGCGCGGCGGCCGCCGGTCGATCGTCTGCCTGCTCGCCCTCACCGGTGCCGTCGTACCGCCGCTGCTGCGACTCGCATGGTGGGACGGGTCGGCGTCGACGATGGCGCGGCTGTACTACGGCCTCGACACGCGCGCCGACGCGCTGTTCGTCGGTGCCGTCCTCGCCGTGATCGTGGCGAGCGGGCGACTCCCGCTCGGCCGCGTCGCCCGGTGGGTGTACGGCCTCCTCGCGCTCGGTGCGCTCACGGTCCTCGCTCACTCCGTGGCGACGATCCCGCGGACCGACCCCGCGCTGTACCGCGGCGTGATGTCGCTGGTCGCCGTCTCGACCGTGGCGGTGATCGCCCACCTGGTGGCGTCGCCCCGCGGCGTGCTCGGTCGCGTCCTGTCGTTCCCGCCGCTCGCCGCGCTCGGGAAGATCTCCTACGGCGTGTACCTGTGGCACTGGCCGGTGATCGTCGCCACCAACCCGTGGGGGCGATCGGGCGGCGCGCTCGTGGCGAAGGCGTCGATCGCGCTGGGGCTGTCGATCGTCAGCTGGTGGGTCGTGGAGCGGCCGTGCCTGCGGCTGAAGGACCACTTCCGGGCACCAGCGGTGTCGGCGGGATCGGCGGGCGGACACGAGCGACGAGTGCGAGCGCCACGACGAACAGCGCCGCCTCGACCAACAGGTCCGCTCGCGCCGTCGACAGCGCCACTCCGTCTGCGAGGTTGATGCCGACCGCGGCTGCGGCCGCGGCGATCGTCAGCGGGACGAGGACGACGAAGCGTCCGACGGCGAGCAGGTACATGACGAGCAGGACGTTCACGGCGAGCAGCGTCATCGCCAGCGCCAGCGTCGACAGCGCGGACGCGGCGTCGTCGAGGTCCTTGCCGAACGCCAGGCCGATGAACAGCTTCGGCGCCGCGACGGACACGAGCAGCAGCGCGACCGCGGGCACGCTCAGGATCGCGACGCCGGCGGCGAGCTGCCGGACCGCCTTCTCGCCGCGATGCCACAACGTCGCCGCCTCGGGAAGGACGTAGCCGCCGAGCACGACGGCGAGGAACACGAGGACCTTGCTGGCGACCGAGATGGCGTTGTAGTCGCCGGCGCCCTTCGGGTCGTGGCGGCCGTAGAAGATGACGTCGACGCTCTGGAGCGCGGCGAGCAGCGCCAGCGCGCCGAGCGCGGCGGCGAGGTCGAGCGCGAGCTGGCGCGACGACGGCGGGTCCGACAGCACGGTCTCGGCTGCAACCGCGGCGCCGACCGGCTCGAAATTGGGCGATTGGCCGGGTTCTGGCCGGCCAATCGCCCGATCTCGTGTGGTGACCCAGCGGGCGTGGGCGTCGGCGGCGACCATCGCGCACAGCTGGCCGACGGCGACGCCACCGACGCCGACGCCGGCCGCCGCCAGTCCCACCATCACGACCGTTCGCACGCCCGCCTCGACGCCGAGGTTCGTGGCGAGCGCGGTGTACTGGGTGCGCGCCTGCAGCAGACCGCGGTCGATCGACAGCAGCGCCCAGATCCCGCCGGCGATCAGCACCTCCGACACGCCCGCCGGCGTCCGCAGCGAGAGCGCGTCGGCGAGCGCCCACCGCACGGCGATCGCCACGACGACCCACCCACCGAGCGCGACGAGTCCCCGCCGGCGCAGCGACGCGATCCACGGCCTGACGCGCGACCCCTCCCCCGCCGACTCCCATGCCGAGACGCGGCGCACGACGGCGACGATGAGCGCCGAGCCCGGCATCGACAGCACGAGGAAGAGCCCGGCGAGCTGACCCCAGGCGCCGTAGTCGCGCGACGTCAGCAGCCGGGCGATGAAGACGGTGACGAGGACGCCGGCGCCGTTGGTGACCGCGCCGGCGATGGCGAGCGGACCAGCCCGGCGCAGCGCGCCGAGCAGCCCGCTGTCGCCGTCGGGCTCAGCCAACCGCCGCGCCCGCGGCCATCTCATCGCCGGCTTTCGGTGAGTTCGGCTCGCCAGAGCTACCCGAAGTCACCGAAAGCACCTCGGGGGTGGGACGTCGGCGGGTCCACACCGACTCGATCCCGACGGCGGCCGCCGTGACGATGGCGACCTCCGCCTGGGCGCGATAGCGCGTGTTGCCGAAGGTGATCATGGCGGCGATCGTCACGAGCGAGGCCATCGCCAGCAGCGGCGAGATCGGCACGCCCCGCCGCTTGATGCGGACGAGTCCGTAGATCGCGAACGGCATGAGGACGTAGTAGAAGCCCGACGCGATCTGCGCGACCCAGCGGTCGTGTCCCTCGAGCTCCTCGAGCGACCACTGCTGGATCGGGCGGTAGAAGCCCCACACCCGCCCGACCTTGGCGACGAGCACGCCCGGCAGCTCGTCGAGGTGGTCGCCGATGTAGTTCAGCGCCCGCTTGCGCCAGAACACGCCTTCTTGCGACTGGTCACCCGGGGGTGGGGTGACGGCGGAGGCGCACGGCATGTACCAGAAGCCGCGGAACTCTCCGTGCCACGCCTGGTCGCAGTTGGACACGGCCATCGTGATGTCCTGGCCGTCGGACAGGAAGATCGGCTCCTCGAAGCGCGAGAAGTTGTAGACGACCCACGGGCTCACGAGGATCACGGCGGTCGCGCCGACGACGGCGACCAACCCGATCCGGCGCCACCACGACCACTGCCGCAGCCCGATCGCGATCGGGATCGTCGCCAGCGGCAGCAGCATGAGGCTGTCGGGGTGAACGAGCGCGGCCAGCGTCCCTGCGACGGCGAACGCGATGCCGCGCCGGTAGGACGGCGCCCGCCACAGCCGGTAGGCCATCCAGATCGCGATCGTGACGAGCAACAGCGTCAGCGTCTCGGACATGACCATGCGGTCGTGGAGCCAGAAGTTCGGATAGACGGCGACGACGAACGCCGACAGCAGGCCGATGCGCTCGCCGCGCCGTTCGCCCCACAGCTGGTCGCCGACCTCCCGCCCCAGCAGACCCATCGCCGCGACCGTGCACGTGCCGATGAACGCGCAGATGATCTTGTGCGTCAGGAAGCTCTTGAGGCCGACGAGCGAGAACGCGGCGAGGAGCCCGACGAACAGCGGCGGCTCGGCCGCCGTCTGCTTGGCGACGCCGAACGCGTTGTAGCGCAGCGGCTCGATGAAGCCGTGGCCCTCGGCGAGCAGCCGGGCGCCCCAGTGGTACACGTACGTGTCGCCCCACACCTGCTGGTGGCGGCGCACGAGCAGCACGAACGCCAGCCGCACGGCGAGCCCGAGCAGCGTGATCAGCGCGAGCCGCGAGACGAACCGCCGTGAGGGGGGTGCCACGGCCGGGATCGTACTTACGACTCCGCCCGGTTCCCCGGCGCCGGGACACCGGCCCTGAGGAGCGCGAGCTCCTCGGCCAGCGTGCGGGTCTTCTCCTCGAGGCGTGACAGCTCCCAGGAGAAGTGGACGACGACGACGAGCAGGAACGCGACAGCGACGAGCAGGTACACGGCGGGCGGGTAGTCGATGCCCATCGCGTGCGCGACTCGGTCGAGGACGCCGGGCGCGATCGCGATGAACAACATCCCGACGCCGACGCACACCCACAGCAGCGAGTACTTCGCCCGGAGCTGACGGCGGCGGACCATCCGGAGCACGAACGCGAGGCTGGTGAGCGACACCAGCCCGACGATCAGGTGGGGCTTGGAGACCACGACGAGCCCTCCTCGTGGGGACGGCGGTGGCGCCGCGTCACGGACGTGACGACGACGACCAGCAGGCGCAGGTAGTGGTAGACGAGCTTCACGTTGCGGGTGCTCGGGGCGCCGCCGGCGCGCACCCGCATCGTCACCGGGACCTCGACGACGCGCATACCGCTGCGCACGGCGGTGAGCAGCGCTTCCACGGTGTCGGCGAGGTAGTCGACCGAGTAGTTCGCGGCGAACAGCTCGAGCATCGGTCGAGAGAAGGCCCGGAACCCGGACGACGGGTCGGTGAACTCGCGGCCCGACACGATCTTCACGGCGCGGCGCATGACCCGCATCGCCGCCCGGCGGGTGCGGCCGACCTCGTAGTGGCCGTCGTTGTTCGCGAAGCGGCTGCCGACGACGAGGTCGGCGCCGGCGTCGAGCTCGGCGAGCAACCGGACGGCATCCGTGGGGTCGTGCTGCCCGTCGGCGTCGAGCTGGACGGCGCGTTCGTAGCCGAGGCGCAGCGCGTAGCGGAAGCCGGTGCGCATCGCACCGCCGACGCCGAGGTTGTACGGCAGCGAGACGACCGCGACACCCGCGTTGCGTGCGACCGACGCGGTCGCGTCCTTCGAGCCGTCGTCGACGACGACGACGTCGAGCTCGGGCGTCTGCGCGCGCAGCGCGGCGAGCACGCCGGGGAGCGACTCCTCCTCGTCGAGCGCCGGGATGATGACGAGGGTCTTCATCGCCGGCGCCGCGACAGCGACTGGAGCGGCTTCTCCAGGACGAACCAACTGACGACGGAAACCGCGACCGCGGCCGCGGTCACGGCGACGAGCAGTCCCGCGAACGAGGCGTGCGGGTACCACTCGTCGAGCTTCTTCATCAGGTCGAAGTGCCAGAGGAAGACGCCGTAGGAGATGATGCCCAGCGCGACCATCGGCCACGACCGGAGGAACGCACGGATCGCGCCGCGGTGCTGGTCGCCGAACACCGCGGGCGCGACGAGCCCGACCGCCGTGGCGGCGTACAGCACCTGACGCCACAGCTCGCCGGCCTTGGGCAGGTCGGCGAACACGCGAGGCAGGTCCAGCTGCGTGCACGCCGCCCAGAACGCGACGCCGGCGAACGCCCAGCACGCCGCCGCGTGACGTCCGACCGCGTGGCCGATCCGCGTCGGGCCCATCGCGTGGAGAACCGCGAGGCCCATGCCGAGCGCGAAGAGGTCGACCTGCGACGGGAGCCACAGCGTCGCCGGAGTGGCCGCGTCGTGCGAGTACAGCAGCGCGGCATGCGTCCCGATGCCGATCGCATACAGCGCGACGACGCCGCCGAGCTCGACGGCGTGCGGCTTGCCGGCGCGGCGTGCGAGCGCGCCGATCGCCACGGCGTAGAGCGGCAGCACGGCGTAGAAGCTGATCTCGGTGGCGAGGCTCCACGCCGGGACGATGCCGCCGAGCACGTGCGCCTTCGAGTAGATCTGCGTCAGCGTGAAGTAGCGGATGAACGACTCCGTGTTGCCGACGGTGATCGTGCCGAGCACGAGCCACACGACGAGCAGGGCCGCCCAGTACGCCGGGAAGATGCGCAAGAACCGCCGCTTGTAGAACGGCCCGGTGCGCGGTGCCGGTCGCCCGGTCAGATGCGCGACGACGAACGGCCGGTAGAGCAGGAATCCGGAGATGACGAAGAACACCGTCACGCCGGCGTCGAGGTGCGCGTACGCGTAGCCGGCGGCGGTGCCGGTGACCGCGCCGGTCGTGCCGGCGACGTGGTGCACGAGCACCGCCATCGCCGCGATCGTCCGCAGCCCGTCGAAGCACGGGAACCGCGGCGTCCCCCCCGCCGCCGACTCGAGCCCGCCCGGCGTCGCCGCCTCGGAATCGGGCTTT
>DASSOZ010000124.1:0-3574 GCA_035700105.1 Acidimicrobiales bacterium | reverse complement strand
TGGTCGAGCAGATCGGCTCGGGCGAGCCGAAGCCGGCCGACTCGTCGGCGGTGAAGGTGTACGCGACCGAGACGCTGATCGACGTGTACCGCACGCTGCTCGGCATCGTCGGCCCGCTCGGCATCGTCCGGGAGGGCTCGCCCGAGGCGCTGTTCCGCGGCCGCATGGAGAAGGCGGCCCGCGCCGCGCAGATCAACACGTTCGGGGGCGGCGTCAACGACGTCCAGCGCGAGATCATCGCCGCCGCCGGGCTCGGCATGAAGCGAGGGGCGCGCTAGCGATGAGTGACACCGCCTTCCTGGAGAGGATCAAGGCGTTCGAGGGCCGCCGCGTCTCGGATCCCGTGCCGGGTCCCGACCCGGTGAACGTGCCGATGATCCGCCACCTCGTGCAGGCGCTCGAGGACGACAACCCCGTGTACCTCGACGAGGCCGCCGCGGCGCGCTCCGTCCACGGCGGCCTGATCGCGCCGCCGACGTCGCTGCAGGTGTGGATCATGCAGGGGCTGTCGGCGGGTAACGGCACGCGCGGCGACAGCGCGCAGGACCAGCTGCTCGGCATGCTCGACGAGGCCGGGTTCACGTCGGTCGTCGCCACGAACTGCGAGCAGGAGTACTTCGCCGAGATCCGGCCCGGCGACCACCTGTCGGTCGAGGCGGTCATCGACTCGGTGTCCGACGAGAAGGCGACCGGGCTCGGCATGGGGCACTTCGTGACGACGCGCCAGATCTACCGCGACCAGCACGGCAACCACGTCGCCGACATGCTGTTCCGGATCCTCAAGTTCAAGCCGAAGGCGGCGGCGAGGGAGCAGCAGAAGCCGCCGCGGCCGCGTCCGTCGATCACGCACGACAACGCGTTCTTCTTCGAGGGGGCCGCCCAGGGGAAGCTGTTGATCCAGAAGTGCCGCGGGTGCGGGATGCTGCACCACCCGCCCAAGGCGGCGTGCGAGTGCGGCTCGTTCGAGTTCGACACCGTCGAGGCCACCGGCCGGGGCACGGTGTACTCCTTCGTCGTCAACCACTATCCGCAGGTGCCGGCGTTCGACTACCCGCTGGCCGTCGGGCTGATCGAGCTCGAGGAGGGTGTGCGGATGGTGTCCGACATCATCGGCATCGACCCCGCCGACGTGCGCATCGGCATGCCGGTGGAGGTCGAGTTCGTGAAGTTCGACGACGAGCTGACGCTGCCGCAGTTCCGGCCGGTGGCCGGAGGTGTGGCGTGAACTACGACCTGACCGAGGAGCAGGAGTCGGTGCGCGACCTCGCGGCGCGCATCTTCGGCGATCGTGCCACCGCCGATCGCGTGAAGGAGATCGAGGCGGGGGAGGAGCGCGTCGACCGGGCGCTCTGGTCGGAGCTGGCGAATGCCGGGCTGCTCGGCGTGTGCCTGCCCGAGTCGGCCGGCGGCGCCGGGCTCGACCTCATGACGCTCGTGCTGCTGCTCGAGCAGCAGGGTCGTCGCGTCGCGCCGGTGCCGCTGCTCCCTGTGATCGCCGCCGCGCAGGCGCTCGCCGGCGCCGGTACCGACGTCGGCGACGTCATCGCCGGCGAGTCGTTCGTCGCCCCGGCGATCTGGGAGGCGCACGCCGCCGACCCGTTCCGTCCCACCACGACCGCGGTCGACTCGTGCCTCACCGGGAACAAGCCGTCGGTGATGGGCGCGCACGTCGCCGACCGCCTCGTGGTCACCGCGCGTGACGGCGTCTACGCCGTCGACCCGCGCGGCGACGGCGTCACGCTCGAGCGGGCGATCGCCACGTCGCGCGAGGTCGTCACGCACGTACGGCTCGAGGGCGCGCCCGCCGAGCGCATCGGTGACGTGGACGCGCTGCACCGATTGGTCGACGTGTTCACGCTCGGGCTGTGCGCCCTGACGATCGGCGTCTGCGAGGAGGCCAACGCGCAGGCGGCCGAGTACACGTCGAACCGGCACCAGTTCGGCAAGCCGCTGTCGGCGTTCCAGGGCACCGCGCACAAGGCGGCCGACAGCTACATCGACACCGAGGCGCTTCGCGTCGTCACGTGGCAGGCGGCGTGGCGCATGGACCAGGGTCGTGACGACGCGGAGATCGCGCTGCTCGCAGCCAAGTGGCACGCGACCGAGGCCGGCCACCTCGTGACCCACCGCACGCAGCACTTGCACGGCGGCATGGGCGCGGACATCGACTACCCCGTCCACCGCTACTTCCAGTGGGGCAAGCAGCTGGCGGTGACGCTCGGGGGCGCAACCGAAACCCTCGCCCGGCTGGGCGACGTCCTCGTGGGGGCATCCGCATGAAGCTCGCAGACGTGCAGGTGGGCGACGAGCTCCCGCCGCTCGCCATCCCGCTGACGCGCACGCGCATCGTCGCCACGGCGATCGCCACGCGCGACTACCAGGACGTCCACCACGACCCGTCGCTCGCCGTCGAGCGCGGCTCGAAGGACATCTTCATGAACATCCTCACGACGAACGGGTACGTCGGTCGCTTCGTCACGGACTGGGCCGGTCCCGACGCCACCCTCAAGAAGGTGGCGATCCGGCTCGGCGCGCCGAACTACCCGGGCGACACGATGACGCTGCGCGGCACGGTGACGTCGGTCGACGAGTCGTCCGGCCGCGTCGAGGTGGGGCTCAAGGGATCGAACTCGATCGGTGACCACGTCACCGGCACCGTCACGCTGGAGCTGCCCCGATGAGTTCGCTGGATCTGACCGTCGACAAGGCCGCCGTCGCCGGCATCGGCGCCACCGAGTTCTCGAAGAACAGCGGCCGCAGCGAGATGCGCCTGGCGTGCGAGGCGGTCGCGGCGGCGATCGAGGACGCCGGGCTGCAGCCGTCCGACGTCGACGGCATGGTGACCTACACCGCCGACACCAACCCCGAGATCGAGATCGCCCGCTCTATCGGCATCGGCGAGCTGACGTTCTTCTCCCGCATCCACCACGGTGGCGGCGCCGCGTGCGGCACCGTGCAGCAGGCGGTCCTTGCCGTGGCGACAGGCGTGGCCGACGTCGTCGTGTGCTACCGCGCGTTCAACGAGCGCTCGGGCAACCGGTTCGGCGCCGGCGTGCAGGGTCGGGCGCCGATCGCGAACGCCGAGATGGCGCACTTCTCGTGGTACGCGCCGTACGGCCTGCTCACCCCGGCGCAGTGGGTGGCGATGTTCGGCCAGCGCTACCTGCACGAGTACGGCGCCACGTCGGAGGACTTCGGGCGGGTCTCGGTCGCCGACCGCAAGCACGCGGCGACGAACCCGAAGGCGTGGTTCTACGAGCAGCCGATCACGCTCGAGGACCACCAGAACTCGCGATGGATCGTCGAGCCGCTGCACCTGCTCGACTGCTGCCAGGAGTCCGACGGCGCGCAGGCGCTCGTCGTGACGTCCGTCGAGCGGGCGCGTGACCTGCCGCACCCGCCGGCGGTCATCCGGGCGGCGGCGCAGGGTGCGGGCGTCGACCAGCACATGATGACGTCGTACTACCGCGAGTCGATCGTCGGGCTGCCGGAGATGGGCCTGTGCGCGCGGCAGCTGTACGAGTCGACCGGGCTCGGACCCGACTCGTTCCAGACCGCCGTGCTCTACGACCAC
>DASSOZ010000123.1:0-10612 GCA_035700105.1 Acidimicrobiales bacterium | reverse complement strand
TGGAGGCGACGCGCAAGGAGCTCGAGGCCCTCGGCGAGCCCGCCGACGACGAGAACCGCAACCTGCTCACCGTTGCCCACGCGCTCCTCGCGGCCGCCGACGCACGCACCGAGACACGCGGCGCCCACGCCCGGACCGACCATCCGCAGACGGACCCGCGTCTGCAACTCAGACTGGTGTTCGGTGATCCGACATGAGTGACGTCCACCCGCCGATGCCGGCCGTGCGCGAGGCCGTCACCCGCGCGCTCGCCGAGGACCTCGGGCCCCTCGGCGACCTCACCGCGTCGCTGCTCGCCGTCGACGTCCACGGCGTCGCCGAGATCGTCCCACGCGTCGACGGCGTCCTCGCCGGGCGGCTCTGCGCGACCGAGGCGTTCACCCAGGTCGACGCGTCGATCCGTGTCACCTGGGTCGCGGACGACGGCGACGAGCTGACCGCGGCCGAGTCGATCGGGCGCGTCGAGGGTCCGCTCAACGCGATCCTCACGGGTGAGCGCACCGCGCTGAACTTCCTCGGTCACCTGTCGGGCATCGCGACCGAGACGCATCGCTATGTGCGCGCCGCCAGAGGCCACGCCCGCATCCGGGACACGCGCAAGACGACGCCCGGCTTGCGGGCGCTCGAGAAGGCAGCGGTGCGCGCCGGTGGGGGCGTGAACCACCGCGGCAACCTCAGCGACGGCATCCTCGTGAAGGACAACCACCTGGGCGGGCTGTCGATCACCGACGCGGTGCGGCGCGCCCACCTGCGATGGCCGGGACGCGGGGTCGAGGTCGAGTGCGACACGCGCGAGCAGGTCGAGGAGGCGCTCGCCGCCGGTGCCGGGATGGTGCTCCTCGACAACATGTCGCCGGACGAGGTCGCCGAGTGCGTGCGCGTCGTCGGTCACCGCGCCGTCGTCGAGGTCAGCGGAGGCGTGACGCTCGACACGGTCGGCTCGTACGCGGAGACCGGCGCCGACCTGATCTCGATCGGTGCGATCACACACTCGGCGCCGGTGCTCGACATCGGCCTCGACATCCGCATGCGGGATTGACGGGGACGGGCGCGGATGCTGCTCGCCGTCGACGTCGGCAACACGCAGACGGTCATCGGGATGTACCGGGGTGACGAGCTCGTCGACCACTGGCGCGTGTCGACGAACGCCGAGCGCACGTCCGACGAGCACGCGCTGCTCGTCAGCGACTTCCTCGGCTTCCAGGGCGCCGATCTGCCCGACGTCACGGGCATGGTCGTGTGCAGCGGGGTCCCGCGGCTCACCGCGACGCTGCGCGAGATGAGCGAGCGGTACCTCGGCCAGCCCGCGCTCGTCGTCGAGCCGGGCGTCAAGACGGGCATGCCGATCCGCTACGAGAACCCGCGCGAGGTCGGTCCCGATCGCATCGCCGACGCGGTCGGCGCGCACGACCTCTACGGCGGCCCGACGGTCGTCGTCGACTTCAGCACCGCGATGGTCTTCGACGCCATCACGGCGAACGGCGAGTACCTGGGCGGTGCCATCGTGCCCGGCGTCGAGGTCAGCCTCGACGCGCTGTTCGGGCGTGCGGCCGGCCTGCGCCGCGTCGAGCTCGTCGAGCCCCGCAGCGTCATCGGACGCAGTTCGATCGAGTCGGTGCAATCGGGCGCGGTGTACGGATTCGCGTCGTTGGTGCAGGGGATGATCCGTCGCATCGAGGACGAGATCGGCGCGAGCTGCACGACGGTCGCCACCGGCTCACCGGGTGGACTCCTGACGGTCCTCTCGGACACCATCGACCACTTCGAGCCCTGGCTCACGCTGCACGGCCTGCGCCTGATCCACGAACGAAACCGCACCGATTGACGCCGACGACGCCCCCCTACCGCTTCGACCGCACGGCCGACGCCGCCTCGCTCCAGTCCCGCTTCGGCGACCTCGCTCCCGGCACCGAGACCGGCGAGCGCGTGCGCGTCGCCGGGCGGCTGATGCTGCGACGGGTCCAGGGCAAGCTGGCGTTCGGCACGCTCGCCGACTCGTCGGGTCGCATCCAGCTGTTCGCGCCGTCGCAGTCCACACCGCGCTTCGACGAGTTCACCGCCCTGTCGCTCGGTGACTGGATCGGCGTGTCCGGCGAGGTCATGACGACCCGCCGCGGCGAGCTGTCGGTCCGCGTCGACGACTGGGTGCTGCTCGCCGAGGCGAAGCGGCCGTTCCCGGACAAGTGGCACGGCATCACCGACACGGACACGCGCTTTCGCCAGCGCTACGTCGACCTGTGGGTGACCGACGAGGCGCGGCGCGCGTTCCTGCTTCGCAGCCGCGTGCTGACGCTCGTGCGGCAGTGGCTCGACGAGCGCGGCTTCATCGAGGTCGAGACGCCCGTCTTCCACCCGATCCCGGGTGGCGCGCTGGCGAAGCCGTTCGTCACGCACCACAACGCGCTCGACATGGACCTGTTCCTCCGCATCGCGCCCGAGCTGTACCTGAAGCGGCTCGTCGTGGGCGGGTTCGAGAAGGTGTTCGAGATCGCTCGGGTGTTCCGCAACGAGGGGCTGTCGCCGCGCCACAACCCCGAGTTCACGATGCTCGAGCTGTACGAGGCGTATGCCGATTACACCGACATCATGCGGCTCGTGGAGGACCTGGTCGCCTTCCTCGCCGAGCAGACGCGCGGCACGACGAAGATCACCTACGGCGGCCGCGACCTCGATCTCACGCCGCCGTGGCGTCGAGCGACGCTGTCCGACCTCGTCGAGGAGCACGCGGGTGTACGCGTCGATGTGCGCATGCCCGTCGACGACCTGCGCCGCGTCGCGCGCGAGCGCGGCATCGATCCCGACGACGCGTGGGGCCCGGGCAAGCTCGTCCTCGAGATCTACGAGAAGACGACCGAGCACGAGCTGTGGGGGCCGGTCTTCGTCCTCGACTACCCGAAGGAGGTCTCGCCGCTGTCGCGGGACCACCGCGAGGTCCCCGAGCTGGTGGAGCGGTTCGAGGCGATCGTCGCCGGGCGCGAGCTGGCGAATGCGTTCAGCGAGCTCGTCGACGCCGACGAGCAGCGCGCCCGATTCGAGGACCAGGCGCGTGCGAAGGCGGCGGGTGACGACGAGGCGATGGTCGTCGACGAGGACTACCTGCGCGCGCTGGAGTACGGCCTGCCGCCCACTGGCGGTCTCGGTGTCGGCATCGACCGGCTCGTGATGCTCCTCGCCGATGTGCAGACGATTCGTGATGTCGTGCTGTTCCCGACCCTGCGCCCGGAACAGGGGGACGGCTAGATGCGTGTCCTCGTGACCGGCATGGGCGGTGAGCTCGGCACGCGCATCGCGCTGCTCCTCGCCGCTGACCCCGGTGTCGGCGAGATCATCGGCATCGACGTCGACCCGCCGCGCCGGCGCGTGAAGGCGACGTTCCACCGCATCGACCCGCGTGATCGACGTCGCATCGTCAATGTCGTCCGCGACTTCGCACCGGAGGCCGTCGTCCACGCCGGCATCTACGAACCGGACGCGCGGTCGACCCCGCGCTCGGCCGAGGAGCGCACGCGGGCCGGGACGCTCGCCATGCTGGGATCCGCGGCGGAGACGGGCGCGCTGCGCCGGCTCGTCGTGCGATCGGGGATCGAGGTGTACGGGCGCGCGCGCGGCGGTGTGAGCGTGCCGGACGAGGACGTCCCGCCGGATCCGACGTCGCACTACGGGCGGATGCTGCTGGAGGTCGAGCAGCTCGCGGCCGCGTCCGGACGCAGCGCCGACGTGCCGGTGACGGCGGTACGCATGGCGCCCGTCGCCGGCCCGCACTTCCCGAGCCCGCTCGGGCGGTACCTGCGGCTGCCGGTCGTGGCGTTCTCGTTCGTCGGTGACCCACCGTTCTCGGTGCTGCACCAGCAGGACGCCGCGGCCGCGATGGTCGCGGCGCTGCACGTCGACCACGACGGCCCGCTGAACGTCGCCGGCGCCGGCGCGTCGACGGCCGCACAGGCGGCGCGCCTCGGCGGCCGCGTCGCACTCCCCGTCACCGGCGCACCGGCGTGGGCGGTGGTGCGCCGCACGTGCGAGTTGATGGGCGCGCCGATCCCGTCCCACGTGCTCGAGCTGCTCCGGCGCGGTCGTGCTGCCGACGCGACCTCGGCGGCCTCGGTCCTCGGGTGCAGGCCTGCCCACTCGACGGTCGACGTCGTGAAGGCCGTGTACGAGTGGGCGCCGGTCACCCCGCTGCGCCTCGTCGGCGAAGGCGAAGCGGCGTGAACGTGAACCGCACGCCTCAGCCCGGTCGGGGGTCGGCGTGAAGTCGCCCGTCGATGTCGTCCGGTCGCGCTGGCGCGGCGACTACGAGGTCGACCCGTGGGGCTACGACAGCGACCTCGTCGAACTGCTCGACCCGCTGCTCGCGCTGCGGTGGCGCGTCGACGTCGTCGGCGCCGAGCACGTCCCCGCCGAGGGCGCGTTCGTCCTCGTGTCGAACCGGCGCATCGGTGCGTCGGAACCGCTCGTGCTCGCTCGCGGCATCCGGCGGGCGACGGACCGGCGCGTGCGGTTCCTCGGCATCCCCGACGTCCCGGTGGCCGGCCCCATGTTGCGCCGGATCGGCGGTGCCGTCGACCGTCCCGCCGAGCTCCGGACGCTCCTGCGCGCCGGGCACCCGGTCGCCGTCCCGCTCTCGCGCCGGCTGTACCCGCGGCGCATCGCCGGCGAGCTCGGCGCCGAGGAGCTGGTACCTGCGCTCGAGCTCGACGTGCCCGTCCTGCCCGTCGCGGTCGTCGGCTGGGAGCTGTTCCGGAACTGGCGCGTGTCGATCGGCGAGCCGATCCCGCATCCCGAGGTGCGCGGACCTCTCGGACTCGCGGAGATGGCCGAGCGGGTAGAGGCCGGCGTGCAGGCGCTGCTGGACGAGGCGTTCCCGCCACGGTGGCTGCTCTGATGCTTTCGACTCCTTAAGGTGACGCCTACATGCCGGTGACCGCAGCGCTCGACGGGACCCCGATCGCCCACGACGACGTCGGTCCCCGCGACGCCCCGGCGATCCTCATGATCCAGGGCCTCGGCGCCGACCGGCGGGGGTGGGTCCTCCAACAGGCGTACTTCGCCCGCCGGTACCGGGTCATCACCTTCGACAACCGGGGCGCGGGCCGGTCGGGCAAGCCCAACGGTCCGTACGACCTCGAGGTCATGGCGACGGACGCGCTGTGCGTGCTCGACGCGTGCGGCGTCGCGACCGCCCACGTGATGGGCGCGTCGATGGGCGGCGTCATCGCGCAGGTGCTCGGTGTGCGCCACGCGTCGCGGGTGTCGTCACTCGTGCTGTCGTGCACGGGATGCCACCACCTCGACTGGCGTCGCGAGCTGCTGGCGGACTGGCGCGACGTCGCGCTCGAGAAGGGCATGGGCGCCCTGGCGTCGCGCGCGTTGCGCTGGCTCGTCGGACCGCGCAACCGCCGCCGGTTGATGCTGCCGGCGCAGCTGTTCGGCTCGGCGCTCATGAACGTCCCGCCGCACGCGTTCGCCGCCCAGGTGGACGCGATCCTGTCGATGCCCGACGACGTGCGCTGGGAGCTGTCGTCGGTCGACGTGCCCGCACTCGTCATCGTCGGGACCCAGGACATCCTCACACCGCTCGGTGACAGCGAGGAGATCGTCGAGCGCATCCCGGCGGCGGAGCTCCACGTCGTCCACGGCGCCGCCCACGCCGTCATGGCCGAGGCACCACGCGCGTTCAACGCTGCCGTGGCGTCGTTCCTCGACCGGGTCCCGGTGCCCTCCGAGCGCCGCTCGCTGCCCGACGTGCAGCTGCCGTCCGCCGGGGCCTGACCCGCAGGCGAGTCGGGCGCCGGCGGATCGCGTCAGGTGTTGAGGGCGAGACCCTTCAACACCGGCATGCCTGACGGCGACGGGTTGTAGGTCGCACCCGGCCCCACGTCGACGAGAAGGTTGAACTGGTACTGGTTCGCCGTTCCGTCCCAGCCCCACGTCACCCAGCCCCACCCGTGCGCCTCGGCGTAGTTGATGACGTTCTCGTGGTAGATGCCGTCGCGGAAGTCGGGCCATCCGAACTCGGTGATGACGACAGGCACGGACTTCGACGGCGTGACCCAACCGTTCAGGATGGGGCTCGGGTCGTACGGGTTCACTGCGCCGCCGCAGTTGGGCGGCGCCGCCGTCGGACAGCGGTACACGTGCACGCCGTAGACGATGTTGTCGCCGGTGAGCGGGGCCGTCGCCGGGAAGTTGTTCGACCAGTTGTTGCCGCTCGCAAAGACGAGGTTCGTCGCACCTGTCGACCGGACGGCGTCGACCATGTCCTGCATTCCGGCGGCTTCGTACGTGAAGGAACCCTCGGTGACGGTCCCGCCGTCACGCCACACCTGATCCGAGATGTCGTGCGGCTCGTTGTAGAGATCGAAGGCGACCAGCGGGTTCGACTTGTAGCGAGCACCGAGCTCTTGCCAGAACCGGATGGAGCCGGCGGCATCGGCCATGAAGTGCTGCCCGGGTGTGGACCCGGCGCCGATCGTGTGCCAGTGCAGGTCGAGCAGTGCGACCATGCCGCGGTCCGTGATCCACTTCACGACGGCGTCGATCTTCGCCTTGTACGTCGGGTCAGCGGTGGAGCTGTCGTCGAGCCAGTAGTGGCTGCCGAGCGGGACGCGCACGATGTTGGCGCCCCACGTCTTGGCGCGGTCCACCTCGTACTCGGAGAAGTTGTTCGGCCACTGGTACACCTCGAAGCCGGTCCGGGCCAGGCCCCGGAAGGTCACCGGGACACCATTCGCGTCGAGGATCTTGTTGCCGGCGGTCGTGAAAGGACCGACGAGGTCGGCCGACCGCGGGCGCACGGTCGTCTGAACGATCGTGTCGTCGACGTAACGAGCGTCGTTTGCCTTCACGTCGTAGAACACGACGGCATACGAGACGGTCGCCGCGTTCGCCGGTGCGAGCGCGACGACTTCGCGGGTCTTCGACCATGTCGTGGTCGCCGTCGTCCCCTGCCCGAAGACGGCTCCAGCGGACGCGCCGCTCGCCGTGCGGAAGAACAGCGCTGCTTGCACCACCGCGCTGCTCGCGGCCGTACTCGTGAACGCGGTCGCGGTGTACTGCTGACCGGGAACCACGGAGAGCCTGCCGGATTCGACGTAGTAATCACCGGCCTGCTTGGCGGAGAGCGAGAGTGCATAGTGCCCGCCGTGTACCGCGCGGGTCGCGAGCGCCAGCCGACCGTTCGGAGCGGTCCACGTTCCGATGCCCGTCTCGAGCGAACTCGTCGCCGTGTCGAGCAGATTGGCGGACACGGTCGGCGCAACCGCGATCGTCGGTGCCGCGTGCAGACCGAGACCGGCCGTCGCCAGCGCCGCCGTTCCCACTGCTGCGAACACCCGTCTCATGCTCCGCGAGATCAACAAGCTCTCCTCCTGGCGAAACCCTCACGGCGAAACTCGGCCAACGACGCGAATTGCTGAATCGGCCGCCTGGCCGAAGTCCTGTAGGCCGATCATTCGCGGTGCGGACGGCTCGGCCTGACTAGTTCGCGCCGGGGGCCGGCGTCGGCAGGTCAGCGCGGGAGGTTGTCGACCAGCAGGTCGCCGATGCCGGCGAGCGCGTTGGCGACCTGCCCGCCGCCGATCGGATCGAGGTGATCGGCGGCGCGGGCGGCGTACATCCGAGCTCGGTCGCACGCGGTCGACACCGCGCCGTTCGACCGGATCAGGTCGCGCACCTCGTCGGCCTCGTCGCGCTTCAACGGGCGGCCGAGCCAGTCACGCAGGCGCTCGCCGAGCTCGCGCTCTTCGAGGGCGAGGATCACCGGCAGCGTGTAGACGCCCTCGACGAGGTCGTTGCCCGCGGGCTTGCCGAGCTCCTCGTCGGTCGCCACGACGTCGAGCACGTCGTCGACGATCTGGAACGCGATGCCGAGGTCGTGCCCGTAGGCCGTGAGCGCGTCCACGCACGGCCGGGGGAGCCCGGCGGCGAGCGCGCCGATGCGGCACGACGTCGCCATCAGTGACGCCGTCTTGCCGGCGATCGCCGAGAAGTACGCCTCCTCGGTGCGCCCGGTGTTGAAGGCCGTCTGCAGCTCGCGCACCTGGCCCTCACACAGCGACCCGATCGTCGACGCCAGGAGCGCGGTGACCTCGGTTCCGAGAGATGCCGCGATCTCGGAGGCCTTTGCGAGCAGGAAGTCGCCGGCGAGGATGGCGACGAGGTTGCCCCAGCGCGAGTTGACCGACTCGACGGTCCGGCGGGTCTTCGCCTCGTCCATCACGTCGTCGTGGTAGAGGGACCCGAGGTGCACGAGCTCGACCGACGCCGCGCCCTGGATCACGTCGTCCGACGCCGGTGACGCCGACAGGTGCCCGACGGCGACGGCGAGGGCCGGGCGCAGGCGCTTGCCGCCGGCCGACAGGAGGTGGCTGGCGACTTCGGTGAGGAACGCGTCGTCCGACCGCACCGCGGACCGCAGCGCCGCCTCGACCCGGTCGAGGTCGTTCCGCAACCCCGGAAGGTCGAGCACCGATTCCAGCGCCAGCATGAGACTCAGGACAGTAGGCGAGCGCGTCGAAGAACTCCCAAGGACGATGACCAGCGCCGTAGGGGTAGGGCGTCGGTAGACTGGCTCCACATCCCGCTCCGCGAGGGAGGCGGACTTTTGTTCGAACGTTTCACGGACCGTGCCCGCCGGGTCGTCGTACTCGCCCAAGAGGAAGCACGGCTCCTCAACCACAACTACATCGGCACCGAGCACATCCTCCTGGGCCTGATCCACGAGGGCGAGGGCGTCGCGGCCAAGGCGCTGGAGAGCCTCGGCATCAGCCTCGAAGCCGTGCGCAACCAGGTCGAGGAGATCATCGGCCAGGGCGGCTCGTCGCCGTCGGGTCACATCCCGTTCACGCCCCGGGCCAAGAAGGTCCTCGAGCTCTCGCTCCGTGAGGCGCTCCAGCTCGGTCACAACTACATCGGCACCGAGCACATCCTCCTCGGCCTCATCCGCGAGGGCGAGGGTGTCGCCGCGCAGGTCCTCGTCAAGCTCGGCGCCGACCTCAGCCGGGTGCGCCAGCAGGTCATCCAGCTGCTGTCGGGTTACTCGGGCGGCAAGGAGGGCGCGACCGCGGGCGCCGGTGCGTCGGGCTCGCAGGAGACCCCGGCCGGGTCGATGGTCCTCGACCAGTTCGGTCGCAACCTCACGCAGCTGGCGCGCGAGAAGAAGCTCGACCCCGTCATCGGCCGCGAGCGCGAGCTCGAGCGCGTGATGCAGGTGCTGTCCCGCCGCACCAAGAACAACCCCGTCCTCATCGGCGAGCCCGGCGTCGGCAAGACCGCGATCGTCGAGGGCCTGTCGCAGCGCATCGTCGCCGGCGACGTCCCGGACACGCTCAAGGGCAAGCAGCTCTACACGCTCGACCTCGGCGCGCTCGTCGCCGGCTCCCGCTATCGCGGTGACTTCGAGGAGCGCCTCAAGAAGGTCCTGAAGGAGATCCGCACCCGCGGCGACATCATCCTGTTCATCGACGAGCTCCACACGCTCGTCGGTGCCGGTGCGGCCGAGGGCGCGATCGACGCCGCGTCGATCCTCAAGCCGATGCTCGCCCGCGGGGAGCTGCAGACGGTCGGCGCGACGACGCTCGACGAGTACCGCAAGCACCTCGAGAAGGACGCCGCGCTCGAGCGTCGCTTCCAGCCGATCAAGGTCGACGAGCCGTCGGTGGCGCACACCATCGAGATCCTCAAGGGCGTGCGCGACCGCTACGAGTCGCACCACCGCGTGACGATCACCGACCAGGCGCTCGTCGCCGCCGCCAACCTGTCCGACCGCTACATCTCCGACCGGCACCTGCCGGACAAGGCGATCGACCTCATCGACGAGGCCGGCTCGCGCCTGCGCATCCGTCGCATGCAGACGCCGCCCGAGTACCGCGAGCTCGAGAACGAGATCTCGCGCGTGCGCACGGAGAAGGAGCAGGCGATCGAGGGCCAGAAGTTCGAGGCCGCCGCCAAGCTGCGCGACCAGGAGAAGGACCTGCTGTCGAAGAAGGCGCAGCAGGAGGCGGAGTGGAAGGCGCAGGGCGTCGACCTGTTCGACGAGGTCGACGAGGAAGCCATCGCCGAGGTGCTCGCGCTGTGGACGGGCATCCCCGTCTACAAGCTCACCGAGGAGGAGACGGCGAAGCTCCTCCGCATGGAGGACGAGCTCCACAAGCGGGTCATCGGCCAGGAGGACGCGATCCGGGCCGTCTCGCAGGCGATCCGCCGTACGCGTGCCGGCCTCAAGGACCCGAAGCGCCCGTCGGGCTCGTTCATCTTCCTCGGCCCGTCCGGCGTCGGGAAGACCGAGCTCGCCAAGACGCTGTCGGAGTTCCTCTTCGGTGACGAGTCGTCGCTGATCCAGCTCGACATGTCCGAGTACATGGAGAAGCACACGGTCTCCCGTCTCGTCGGCTCGCCTCCCGGCTACGTCGGCTACGAGGAGGGCGGCCAGCTCACCGAGGCGGTTCGCCGCAAGCCGTTCTCCGTCGTGCTGTTCGACGAGATCGAGAAGGCGCACCCCGACGTCTTCAACACGTTGCTGCAGATCCTCGAGGACGGTCGCCTGACCGACTCGCAAGGCCGCACCGTCGACTTCAAGAACACCGTGCTGATCATGACGTCGAACCTCGGCACC
>DASSOZ010000122.1:0-5677 GCA_035700105.1 Acidimicrobiales bacterium | reverse complement strand
GGAGCCGGGCGACGAAACCGTCGTCGGCATCGCCGCCGGCGCGCCGACCGACGCGTTCACGACCCTCAACCTCGGGTTCACGTCGAGCCCGATCCACGTCGACATCCCGAGGGGCCACACCGCGACCGGGCCGGTCCTCGTCTTCCACCACACGACGCAGCCGCACACCGCGACCTTCCCCCGCGTGATCGTGACCGTCGGCGAGAACGCCGACGCGACGGTGCTCGAGCACCACAGCAGTGACGACGACGCCAACGGCCTCACCGTCCCGGTCACCGAGTTGGCGCTCGACACGGCGGCGCGACTCGACCACCTCACCGTGCAGGCGCTCGGCACGACGACGCACCAGATCGCGCACACGGCGAGCACGCTCCAGCGGGACGCGACGCTGCGCAGCATGGCCGTCGCCCTCGGCGGCGACTACGCCCGGCTTCGCACCGACACCCGCCTCCGGGGCAAAGGGGCGACGAGCGAGCTGCTGGCCGTCTACTTCGGTGAGCGGCACCAGATGCACGACTTCCGGACGCTGCAGGCGCACGAGGCGCCGAACACGAACAGCGAGCTGCTCTTCAAGGGCGCGGCCGAGGACCAGGCGCGGGGCGTCTACAGCGGTCTCATCCGCATCGAGAAGGACGCGCAGAAGTCCAACGCCAACCAGACGAACCGCAACCTCGTCCTCAGCGAGGGCGCGCACGCCGACAGCATCCCGATCCTCGAGATCGAGGCGAACGAGGTGCGCTGCAACCACGCCACCGCGGTCGGTCCGATCGACGACGAGCAGCGCTACTACGTCGAGAGTCGCGGTATCCCGCCGCACGTCGCCGAGCGACTGATCGTCCTCGGCTTCTTCGGCGAGGTCCTCGCTCGCGTCCCACGACAGCTGCACACCCTCGAGCCGATGCTGCGCGCGCAGGTCGCCGCCAAGCTCCAGCGGAGAACACAGTGAGCGAGCACGTCGTCATGAAGTTCGACGACATCAAGCCCGGCGAGGCGAAGAAGGTCGACGTCGACGGCCGCCTCATCGCGATCGTCCGCATCGGCGACGACCTCTACGCGCTCGGCGACACCTGCAGCCACGCCAACTACAGCCTGAGCGAGGGCGAGGTGTTCGAGGAGGAGAGGGAGCTCGAGTGCTGGAAGCACGGCTCGACGTTCGACCTCGCGACGGGCGAGCCGCAGTCGCTGCCCGCCACCGAGCCCGTCCCCGTCTACGCCGTCACGCGCAAGGCGAACGACGACGTCGTCATCACGATCACATGAGCACGCTCGAGATCCGCAACCTGCGCGCCGGCCTGCCGGGCAGCGACCACGACATCCTCCGCGGCATCGACCTCACGATTCGCAGCGGCGAGGTCCACGCGGTGATGGGCCCGAACGGCAGCGGCAAGTCGACGCTCAGCCACGTCTTGATGGGCAAGCCCGAGTACGAGGTGCGCGGCGGCACCGTCACGCTCGACGGCGTCGACCTGCTCGCCCTGCCCACGCACGAGCGGGCGCAGGCCGGGCTCTTCCTCGCCATGCAGTACCCGACGGAGATCCCCGGCGTGCGGCTCGACGAGCTGCTCGGTGAGGCGCTCGTCGCCGCCGGGCGTGCCGCCTCGCCCGCGGACCTCACCGACACGATCGCCGGCCAGGCCGAGCGCATCGGTTTCGACGACCGCTTCCTCGACCGCTTCGTCAACGTGGACCTCAGCGGCGGTGAGAAGAAGCGGAACGAGACGCTGCAGCTGTCCGTGCTGCGGCCGAGGTTCGCCATCCTCGACGAGCTCGACTCCGGCCTCGACGTCGACGCGCTCCGGGCGGTGTCCCGGCGCATCGAAGCCGAGACGAACGAAGCGGGACTCGGCGTGCTCGCCATCACGCACTACAAGCGGCTGCTCGAAGAGCTGCGCCCGGACGTCGTCCACGTCCTCAGCCGCGGCCGCATCGTCGCCACCGGCGGGCCCGACCTCGCCGAGGAGCTCGAGCGCACCGGCTACGCGGCGTACGCGGACGAGGAGGCGGAAGCGCAGCGGAAGGCCGACGAAGCGGCCAAGCCGACGATCGAGCGACCCGAGGGTTTCGACGATCCGTTCGGCGATCCTCTCGCCGATCTCTGACGCCTAGCGCCAGGGCGCGAACGCGCGCTCGGCGAGCGAGCGCAGGTCCGACGACGCGACGCCCACGTCCGACACCGTGAGCAGCGAGTCGCCGACGACGACCGCCCGGCGCGCCCAGCCGTGGCCGGTGACGCGCCCGATCTCGCGCACGCCGCTCGCACGCGACACGGAGAAGCCGACGATGCCGTCGGGCTGCACCGGCACCGCCGCGAGACCGGTCGCCGCCCACCACAGGAACGCGTGGTGGTCCGACTCGACCTCGGACCAGCCCCCACCGAGCGGCGCGGTCGACAGCCGCGCTGGCGCCGCCGGGTCGGACACGTCGAACAGCGACACCTGCGCGCCCGACACGCGCCCGGTCGACGGGTCGGCGTCCTGGCCCACACCGAGCAGCAGCCCGTCGCCGACCGGATGCAGGTACGCCGAGTAACCCGGGACCTTCAGCTCGCCCCGCACCGCGGGATGCGCGGGATCACGCAGGTCGACGACGTACAGCGGGTCGGTCCGGCGGAAGGTGACGACGTAGCCCGTGTCGCCGATGAAGCGCACCGCGTAGATCTGCTCGCCGTGGCCGAGGCCGCCCACGCTGCCGAGGTCGGTCAGCCCGTCGTCGCCCACCCGCAGCGTCGTCACGGCACTCTCGGGTGCCGGGCGATCGAGCGTCGACGCGACGCGCAGCACGCCCGCCGACTCCGACATCGAGAACTGGTTCAGCAGCCGTCCCGGCACCGAGCCCGACCCCTCGTAGCGCGCCGCGGACGGATCGGCGATCGAGAACCGGTGGATCCGCGTCGTCGCCGGCGCCCGACCGTCTTGCGACCACTCGGACGTCGTCACGTACAGGTTCGACGCGCTCGCGTAGACGAGCTCGCCGCCGCCGACGACCGACGCCGTGCCGCGCGGCACCGGGTCGCGAGGATCGATCGAGGTCACCGACACCGTCGCCGCGCCCGCCGGCTCACCCGGGCGGAACACGTCACCGCACGACGCCAGCCGCCCGCCCTCGACCGTCGCGCCCGACACACCGTCGACGACGGCGTACGACGGCACCCAGTCGTCGACCGACGACGACGCCACGACGTCGCGGTTGTTGCGCTCGGCGGCGGCGCGCGACTCGGCGCTGTCGTCGGCCGGCACCGTGAACCCGCGCAGCACCGGCTGCGAGCGCACGACGACACGCGCCACGCCGTCGACCATGCGGGCGGCGACGAGCTGACCCTGCAGGTCGACCGTCGACACGATGCGCGGTGACGACGGCGTCGCCAGGTCGACGACGTGCACCTGTGTCGTCGTGACCTCCGGCCCGCGCAGGCCGGCGACCCGGCGGGCGTCGACCGGCATCATCGAGGATCCGGCGGGCGACAGCACGAGCGCCCGCGTGCCCGCGAGCAGCAGTTGGGGCTCGCCCCACGACGGCGGCAGATCGAGCGCGCCGACGACTCGCGGCGCCCCGCCCGTCACGTCGACGACGTGCAGTCGCCCGCCCGCGACCGACACGAGCAGCTTGCCGTCGGTCTTGACGACGTCGGGCTCGTCGACACCCGCCTCCTGCGCGTTCGTGGCCGAGTAGCCCGGGGCGGCGTCCCGGGCGGCGGCGACGGGCGCGGCGCTCGCCGCGCCACCCGCTGTGGATCCGGCGGTCGCCATCATGCGGTCGTCGACGGCGAACGCCCGCAGACCACCCGCGTCACCGGCGATCCCGTACGGCCCGGCGAGCGTGGCCGCCTGTGAGTGGACGTAGCCGAGCAGCGCGTCGCAGTCGTCGAACGGGCGTAGCGCCGACGCCAGCACGACCCGGGGCCGCACCTCGTCGCGCTGACGGCCCGCCGGCAGCGCGGCGCCGTCACCGCCACCTGTGCACGCCGAGACCGCCAGCGCGCCCGTGACCACCGCCGCTGCTCGCACCAACACCGGGTTCGCACGCATCGCCCGCTTGGACGGGCGCCGCCGCATGTCCGGTTCCCACCCCTCGTTGCTTTCGGTGAGTTCGGTAGCGCATGGCGAACCGAAGTCACCGAAAGCAACGAGGTGGGCGGGTCTACGGGAGGATCGTGTTCGGCGGTGCCGTCGTCGGCGGCGTGGTCGTCGACGACGGCGGGCGCGTGGTGCTCGTGGTCGGCGACGGGCCGGTCGTCGGTGGCGTCGTGGACGAGGTCGTCGAACCGGGTCTCGTCGTCGACGTCGTCGTCGTCCCCGAGTCCGGCACGGTGTCGCCGGGCGCCGGCTCGTTGAACGGCACGGGCGCCTTCGGCCCGCCGAGGACGTAGACGGGCGTGCCGTTCGGCACCTGGCCCGGGAACCACCCGGACACGTACATCGGGATGCGCACGCAACCGTGCGACGCCGGATACGCCGGCACCGACGGTGCGCCGTGGATGGCGATGCCGCCGTTGAAGTACAGCGGGTTGTAGAGCTTGCCGAGGCGCGACGTGCGCCAGCCGGAGATGCGGCGCGTCACCTTGAACGACCCGCCGGGGGTGACGGCCTTGGCGCACTCGCCGTCGACGCAGTAGCGCTTGCCCGAACCGGTCGACACGTCGACGACGCGGAACAGCGCGCCGCCCTTCCAGAGCGTGAGGATCTGGCGCTTGAGGTCGACCTCGACCTTCGTGCCACCGCCGCCCGGGACCATCTCCGTCTGCAGACCGACCTGGCCCATGCGCTCGATGACATCGGGCGTCGCCCGGCCCGTGCGCGACATCCCGTACGCCTTCTGGAACGCCATGACCGCGTGCGTCGTCGCGCCGTCGAAGACGCCGTCGACCTTGCCGGTGTCGAAGCGCAACTCGGTGAGCCGCTGCTCGAGCGCCGCCACGTCGTCGCCGCGCGACCCGGATCGCAGGCCGGCGGGCGGCGCTGGCTTCGCCGGCCCCGTCGTCGTCGTGACGGGTACCGACGACGTCGTCGTCGGCGCGACCGTCGACGACGTCGACGTCGACGTGGTCACGACGGGATCGTCGGACGCCGCCTGCTCGACGTTGCCGTCACCGCCGTTGGTGCACGCCGCGAACACGAGCGCAGACGCCAGCGCGACGGCGCCGGCACGAAACGGGGCCCCGCCCCAGGGGGAAGTCACGCGCATTGGACGCACCAGTGTGGCGGATCGTTCCCCGCAATGTGCAAATGGTGCGACCGGGTTTAGTGTCGGCCGCGATGCGGTTCTTCAGCTTCCACCTGATGCCGTACCCCGCCCTGCCGCCCGACTACGAGGGCTCCTCGTGGGTCGACGTGCCCAACCGGCTGTACGACCCCGCCGTCGGTCACGAGGTCTACAACCGCTACATCGACGAGCTGAAGCTCGCCGAGGACGTCGGGTTCGACGGCGTGTGCGTCAACGAGCACCACCAGAACGCGTACGGGATCATGCCGTCGCCCAACCTCATCGCGTCGATCCTCGCGAGGGAGACGACGCGCGTGAAGATCGCCGTCGTCGGCAACGCGCTCCCGCTGTACGACCCGCCGACGCGGGTCGCGGAGGAGTTCGCGATGATCGACTGCATCAGCGGCGGACGGCTGATCGCCGGGTTCGTCGTCGGTGGCCCGCCGGAGTACTACTCGTTCTCGATCAACCCGGCACA
>DASSOZ010000121.1:0-9365 GCA_035700105.1 Acidimicrobiales bacterium | reverse complement strand
GGCTCGAGCAGCAGCAGGGACTGCGACGCCGCCCGGCGGCGGGCCCACAGCTGCACGTCGGGGTCGTTGCTGAAGTAGACGAGCTGGGCCGACTTCGACACCCGCTCGATCAGGTCGAGCAGCTCCCACTTGCGCTCGCCGCGGATGTTCACGAACGGCTCGTCGAGGATCAGCGGCATCCCCGCCGACCCGGACGCCACGCCGCCGACCGACCGCACCGACGAGATGCGGGCGAGCAGGTACTTCTCGATGTCCGGCACGGTGGACGAGTCGTCGTCGATGAACGCGTCGATCCGGGACTGCGTCTCGAGCACGTTCACGCGGCGTTCCACCGCGCTGCGGCGGTCGACCAGGCGGTCGATGTCGGGCACGACGCGCGATGCCGTCTCGTACGCGCTGGCCGTCGCGTCGCGGCGGGCACGCAGCTCGTCGACGTCGACCAGGTCGGCGTCGTCGCTCGCCGCGACCGTCGTGCCCCACTCGGCGCGGTGCTCGCGGCGGGCGCGGCTCTCGAGGTCGGCGAGCTCGGCCTCGACGACGTCGCGAGGGCGGGCCGCCGTCCGGGCCGACGACCGCTCCTTCGCGGCCGCCAGCGCGACGTCGAGCGCGCCGACGCGTGCCTCGACGTCGCCGCTGAGCCCGTCCGCTCCCCGCCGCTCGGGCGCCGCGAAGCCGAGGTCGGTGAGCATCGCGTCGACGGCGCGGTCGGCCGCCGTGGCTGCCGATTCCGCCGCCTCGAGCTCGCGCTGCAGGCGGGCGGTCCGGCCGATCTGCACCTGGTGGCGCACCATGCCGGCGGCGATCTTCGGGTCGTCGACGCCGTACGGCGCGCACGCCTCCATGAGCTGCGCGTGCGCCCACGCCACCGCCGGCTCGGCCTCGTTGACGAGCTGCCGGCGGACCGACTCGATCTCGTCGGCGCGACCGTCGAGCGTCGCCAGCGCGGCGGTGTACGAGCGGACCTCGTCCTCCAGGCGCAGCGCGTCGTCGGGGTCGATCCCGCCGCCGATCTCGTGCCAGTGGCTCTGGGCGACGCGGTGCTCGAGTGCGGTGACGTTCAGCCGCTCACGCGCGGCCGGGTCGATCGTGGCGTCGATGCGACGGATGTGGAACCCGAGGTACGTGCCGATGCCGGCCTTCGCCAGCACGGCGTCCTCGACCCGCTGGGCGGTTCGCAGCTGCCGCCGCGGCAGCACCGAGCCCCAGACGCCGATCGCGAGGGCGGCCACGAGGAACACGATCGTCAGCGGCAGGAAGACGAACATGCCGCCGGCCGACGCGATGCCGGCGAGGCACGCACCGATGACGCCCTTGCGCCGGCGCTCCTCCAGCGTCCGCTCGGCCTGGTCGACCAGCTGGTGGACCTCTTCGAGCTGCTCCGCGAGCGCCGACACCGTGCCCTCGGCGGGCAGGCCGCCGAGGTCGAGCGACGCCCGCTCGAGCGCCTGCTCGGTCGACAGGACGGCGCGGGCCGCCGCCCACACGGACTCCTGGTCGCCATGGGCGAGGCGGATGACGTCGGGGGACGACGGTTCGGGCAGTTCCTTCGCCGCCAGCTCCTGCAGCCGCGCGTTCAGCTGGTCGCGGCGGGCTTCGGCGGCCTCGAGCGCGGTGACGAGGGTGTCGAGCTCGTCGGGGACGCTCTCGGGCACCTCCTCCGCCTCGGCGAGCGTGCGGGGATCGAGCCGGTCGCGTTCGCCCCACGACGCCCGCGCCCGCTCGAGCTCGGTCGCCGCTCGTCGCCACTCGTCGGCGAGGCGGTGCGCGTCCTGCGACTTCGCCAGGAACCGCCGGTCGGCCTCGGCCTGGGCCTCGCCACCGCGGATGGCGGCGGCCTCGGCCCGCACCCGCTCGAGCTCGGCCAGCAGCCGGGCGTAGCGGCGCCGGGCCTGGTGGTCGTCGTAGTCGCGGATCTGCTCGTCGAGGTCGGCCAGCTCCTGGCGCATCGCCTCGACGGCGTCGCGAGCGGCCATCGCGGCCTCGAGCTCGTCGGTCTGCACCCGGAGGGTGGCGCGGGCCTCGGCGAGCTCGGGCGTCTCGTTCTCGACGGCGGCGGGCGCCAGCAGCCCGATCTCCGACGCGGTGATCCGGCACAGTTGCGACAGCGCCGGGAAGTCCAGCTTCAGCACGCCCATGAGGTCGGGCGCCTGCGACCCGTCGTCGACGTAGGTCGACGTGACGGCGCGGGTCACCTCGTCGCGCGTCACGCTCACGCGCCGACCCCCGTCGTCGACGTAGGTGAGGACGGTGGACTGGCGCGCCGTCCCGGTCAGCGTCCCCAGCAGGCCCTCGATGAGCGCCTGCCGTTCGAGCGCGCCGATCCCGGTGAGGACGGTGAGCCGGTCATGGAATCGCATCCGCAGCTCGTCGCCGGGGATGCGCAGTGAGAGTTCGTCGAAACGCACCTTTCCCTCCTGACCTTGTTTTTCGGCAGGAGGCGGCGCCGGCTGTAGTGCGGTATGACTGGTCACGTGCTGCGATTGACCACGTCCGACGGGCGGATCGCGTGGTATTGCGGCGATGACCCCGATCGCGCCGCGGAGATGGCAGCCGAGCTGTTCCCGGGCGTCGACGTCGTGGTCGACGTCAGCCCCGGGACCGCTCCACCGAGTCGACCTCCGCGCTCCGGGCGATCGCCTGCATGATCTCCATGCCGAGCTCGGGGTACTTCGTCATCAGCGCGTTGTAGATCACCTGCTGCTCCTCGAGCAGGTCCAGGTCGGGCGCCAGCGTGTGGGCCGCGCCCTCGAGGTAGAGCATCTGCTTCGACAGCAGCACGAGCTCGCGGGGGATGCGCACGCGGTAGCGCACCATCGAGCGGATCATCGTGTCCATCAGCTCGCCGAGCTCGGCGACGACGACCCCGTTCTTCACGAACGGCTCGTACAGCTTCTGGACCTCGGCGGCCATCTCCTCGACGTCGACGTCGTCGGGCACGCTGCCGAACGCCCGCAGCGCGCGCACCATCGCGGGGTAGTCGTTCGTCGTCACCGCGATGAGGTACTGGGCGAGCCGGCCGCGGACGGACTCCGTCAGCCGGCCGACGATGCCGAAGTCGTAGAGGACGAACGTGCCGTCGTCGAGGACGGCGATGTTCCCGGCGTGCAGGTCGCCGTGGAAGAAGCCGTGGATCAGGACGCCCTCGACGACCGTCTGCACGCCCATGCGCAGCAGCCGAGCGGTGTCGATGCCGGCGGCGCGCATCGCCTCGACGTCGTGGAAGCGGATGCCGTCGACCCGCTCCATCGTGAGCACGCGCTTGGACACGAGGTCCCAGTGGACCTCGGGAACGACCGCGCCCTCGATTCCGGAGCGATCGATGATCGCCCGCATCCGGTCCATGTTGTCGGCCTCGAGGCGGAAGTCCATCTCCTGGTGGAGCGTGCGGGCGAAGTCCTCGCTCAGCGCGCGCGGCGACGCCAGCGCCGTCTGCGGGATGCGCTCGAGCACCTCGCTGAGGAGGAGCAGCGCGCGCAGGTCGTCCCTCACGCGGGCTTCGAGCCCCGGCCGCTGGACCTTGACGACGACGCGCTCGCCCGTCTCGAGCACCGCGGGGTGGACCTGGCCGATCGACGCCGCCGCCATCGGCGTGTCGTGGAACTCGGCGAAGATCTCGTCGACGGGCCTGCCGAAGTCCTCGTGGATCATGCGGCGGGCGTCGGCGCCGGCGAACGGCGGCACCTGGTCGCGCAGCGACGCGAACTCCTCGATCCACTCCGGCGGGAACAGGCCGGGGCTCGACGCGATCACCTGCCCGACCTTCACGTACGTCGGTCCGAGCTGGACGAACGCATCCTTGATCCGGCGGGGGAGCGGGTCGCTGCGGTGGGCGAGGTGACGGGTGAACGTCGTGCCGACCTGCAGCGCGCGCCGGGCGATGCCTCCCTTCGCCATCCCCGGCGACGGTAGCCGGGAGCAGGACAGCTGCCCGCAGTCGACGAACCGGTTCCGGATGCGCCGCCCGCTCGCTCTCGCCGCCGCGGCCGCCGTGGCGCTCGGCGTGCTGCCGGCGGTCGGTGGCCTGGTGCGCGGGTCCGCATCGGTCGCGCCGCGGACGGCGTCGTCGCTGCCCGGCGGCGGGCCGCCTGCGCTGTACCGCGACGAGCCGGCCTTGCCGTCGCCGCACGGGTGGCCGTCGGCGTTCGGTGACGCGTTCACCCGAACGTCCGGCACGAGCCGCGCCGCGCGCGGGGGCATCTGGTGGACCGACTTCCTCTACGACGACCACGGCGCGCTCGGGACAGTGATGTCGCAGCCGGTCGCGGGCGCGCTGCCGGCGCGCGGGACGTACACGTACCCCGACGGCCCCGCCGCCCACGACGGCGCCGACGTGTTCCGGGCGGCGGTCGCCGTCGACTCGACGTCGACGTGGTGGCGCGTCGACTGGGTCACGCTGAAGGACGCGCGCACGCCGATCGCCGCGTGGGGCATCGACGTCGACCACTCGACGTCGACGGGGGCGTCGGACTGGGGCGCAGGAACCGGCGTCCGCTCCCCGGGCGTCGACGCGGTGCTCGTCGTGTCCTCGCGGGGCGCGTCGGTCGTCGACCCGAAGACGGGGGCGCGCCGTCCGGTGCCTGCGGGTGACGTGTCCGTCGACCCGGTGGCGCGGTCGTTCGTGGTCCGCGTGCCGCGGTCGACGCTGCCGGTGTCCGGTGTGTCGCGGGTGCGGTTGGTGGCCGGTCTCGCCGACGCCGGCGGGACGGCGTTCGCGCCGGTCGATGCGTCGCACGGTGCGCTGCCCGGGCAACCCGCGGTCTACAACGTCGCGTTCCGCGGCGTCGCGCAGGAGCCGGCGGGCAACTTCAACTTCTGGTCGGACAGCGCCCAGGCATTCGCGCTGGCGAACGGCGACGTGTCGTCGTTCTACCTCGACGTGCCATGGGACGCGCTCGCGCGTCGCGTGTCGACACCGGAGCCTGTCGTCCACGGATGGTCGAACCGCTGGTACGTGTCGTCGATCGAGCTCGGGCAGGGCGTCGTCCCCGACGCCGGCTCCACTGGCGGCGACGTGCGGCCGAACTTCCTCGGCCGGGTGCAGCCGTACGGCGTCTACGTGCCGGCGACCTACGACGGGTCACGTCCGGTGCCGCTCACGTGGTTGCTCCACTCGCTCGTGATGAACCACAACCAGTACGGATCGCTCTCGCCGAAGCTCTTGCAGGCGGCGTGCGAGCAGCGCGGGTCGATCTGCGCCACGACGCTCGGCCGCGGTCCCGACGGCTGGTACCACGACGAGGCCGAGCTCGACTTCCTCGAGGTGTGGCACGCGCTCGGCACGTCGTACCGGCTCGACCCCGACCGCACTGCACTGTCCGGCTACTCGATGGGCGGGTACGGCACGTACAAGCTCGGACTCGAGTACCCGCAGCTGTTCGCCTCGGCGGTCGCGCTCGCCGGTCCGCCGGCGTGCGGCATCAAGCTCGGCGACCAGGTCTTCACGCAGGACTTCGGCGGTCGTTGCGGCACCGACGGTGACACGACGCCGCTCGTCGGCAACGCCCGGTGGGTGCCGTGGGCGATGATGTCGGGCGTCGCCGACCAGCTGGTGCCGGTCACGTCGGTGTTGGCGCAGACGGACCAGTTCGCCCGGCTCGGCCTGCGCTACCGGCTCGAGCTCTATGCCCAGGACCATGTCGCGTGGGCGGTCGTGGACGACTACTCGACGGCGGCGTCGCTCATGGGATCGGCGCCGCGCGTGCGCGACCCCGGGCAGGTCGACTTCGCGTGGTACCCGCATCAGGTGCGTGCCGACCTCGGCACCGGCCCTACGTCGGCGTACTGGCTGTCCGGGTTGGCGGCGCGTGACGCGCACCCGGGCGCCCTGGCGTCGGTTCGTGCGGTGTCGGGCGCGCGGCCCGATCCCGCGGTCACGCCGGTTCCCACCGCCGGCGTCGTCGCCGGCGGTTCGCCGGCGGCCGGCGCGTACCGCCAGCAGACGTGGACGCTCGGCCCGGCGCCGGCGCGCACACCGACGCTCGACCTCGACCTGCGCAACGTCGCCTCGCTCACGGTCGACGCCGCTGCCGCCGGCTTCCGCCCCGGCGAACGGATCACGGTCCACGTGGTGACCGACGGCCCGGTGACGGTCGGCGTCTCCGGCCACACGCTCACGTTCGCCGCCGGCGAGTACCGGATCGCGCTCTGAACCCGCCGCTTCTTGTCACGCCTGACCACAAAGGTTGTGGGCAGCGGTGACAAGAAAGCGATGATGGACCCGTGAGCGAGCGGCGCAGCGGGTGGGCGTTGATGGGCGCGTCGCTGCGCGGTGAGCGGCGGGCGGTGACCGCCGGCGCCGTGTACGGGCTCGTCTGGACGGCGGCGAAGGTGACGGTGCCGCTGCTGGCCACGAAGGCGATCGACCGCGGGATCATCGCCGACGACCACGGCGCGCTCTTGACGTACTCGCTCGTGCTGCTCGGCGTCGGTGTCGTGCAGGGCGCGTGCACCGGCCTGCGGCGCTACACCGCGATCGGCGCGGCGGCGCGCATCGAGACCGACCTGCGCCAGCGGCTGTTCGCCCACCTCCAGCGGCTGCACTTCGCGTTCCACGACCGCGCCCAGACGGGGCAGCTGATGTCGCGCGCCAACACGGACCTGCAGCAGATCCAGTTCTTCCTCGTGTTCATCCCGCTGGCGATCGCGAACACGCTGACGGTCGTCGCCGTCGCGATCGTGCTGCTGCTCATCAACCCGCTGCTCGCGCTGCTGGCGCTGTTCGCGCTGCCGTTCGTCAACCTGGCGGCGAAGCGGTTCTCGGCGTCGATCCACCCGGTCGTCAACGACCTCCAGCAGGAGCTCGCCGAGCTCGGCACGGTCGTCGAGGAGAGCGTGTCGGGCATCCGCGTCGTCAAGGGCTTCGGCGCCGAGCCGGTGCAGGCGCGGCGGCTGCGCAAGGAAGCCGACGACGTGTTCGACACGTCCATGCTCGCGGCGCGCATCCGCTCCACATGGCTGCCGGTGCTCGACTTCCTGCCGGCGATCGGCCTGGTGATCGTCCTGTGGTTCGGTGGCCACCAGGTCCTCGACGGGAAGCTGACGATCGGCGAGCTGGTCGCGTTCAACGCCTACGTCCTCATGCTCGTGTGGCCGCTGCGGATGACCGGCATGCTCATCGCCCAGGCGCAGCGGTCGCGCGCCGCCGCCGAGCGCGTCGACGAGATCCTCGCCACCGAACCGCTCGTCGTCGACGCGGCCGACGCCGTCGCCCTGCCGGCGGACGGCCGCGGCGAGCTGCGGTTCGACTCGGTCGTCTTCTCGTACGCCCCGGACGGCGGCGGTCCCGAGGTCCTCGACGGGTTCGACCTGCACGTGCGCGCCGGTGAGGCCGTCGCCGTCGTCGGCGCGACCGGATCCGGCAAGACGACGGTCGCCCGCCTCATCCCGCGCTTCTACGACGTCACGTCGGGATCCGTCTCGATCGACGGCGTCGACGTGCGACGGGTCCGCCTCGACGACCTCCGCCGCGCCGTCGGCATCGTCTTCGAGGATACCTTCCTGTTCTCCGCGACGATCCGGGAGAACATCGCGTTCGCCGATCCCGACGCGCCCATGGACGCGGTCGAGCGGGCGGCGCGACTCGCGGGCGCCCACGACTTCGTCCTGCGTCTCCCCGACGGGTACGACACCGTCATCGGTGAGCACGGCTTCTCGCTGTCCGGCGGACAGCGACAGCGCGTCGCCATCGCCCGGGCGATCCTCGCCGACCCGCGCGTGCTGATCCTCGACGACGCCACGTCGTCCGTCGACCCGACGAAGGAGCACGAGATCCGCGCCGCGCTCGCCGAGGTGATGTCCGGGCGGACGACGATCGTCATCGCCCACCGCCCGGCGACGATCGCGCTGGCCGACCGCGTCGTCGTCCTCGACGGCGGGCGCGTCGTCGCCGAGGGCACGCACGACGACCTGCTGGCGACGTCCGCCCGCTACCGCGAGATCCTCGCCCGCGCCGAAGAGGCGGGCGCGCATCCTCCCACTGACTCGCATTCTCAGGTCGAAATCGGGTCCGAGAATGCGACTGAGTGGGAGGATGCGCGAACGGGCGCCGGGGGTGCGTCGTGAGGGGCGGGTGGGGCGGGGGGCCGCACGCGCTCGAGGAGGACGAACGGCTCGACGCCCGCGCGGCCCGGCACGTGATCCGGCGCACGGCACGGTTCCTGCGGCCGTACCGCGCCGCGGTCGCCGGCGCCGCGCTCGTGATGGTCCTGGCGACGGCGGCGCTGCTCGCCGGTCCCGCCCTCGTCCGCTACGGCATCGACCACGCGCTCCCGCCGAAGCACCACGACGGGTGGCTGCTCGACAAGGTCGCGCTCGCGTACGTGGCCGTCGCCGTCGCCGCGTTCGCGCTGGAGCGGGCGCAGATCTGGCTCGTCGCCCGCATCGGCGAGCGGTTCCTGCGCGACCTGCGCGTCCGCGTCTTCGACCATCTGCAGTCGCTGTCGCTCGACTTCTTCTCGAAGGAGCAGACCGGCCGCCTCGTCGCCCGCATGACGTCCGACATCGACGCGCTCACCGAGCTCGTGCAGACGGGTCTCGTGATGTTCGTGACGAACCTGCTGCTGCTCGTCGGCTCGGTGATCGTGATCGTGGCGATGTCGTGGAAGCTCGCCGCCGTCTGTCTCATCGCGCTGCCGTTCGTCATCGCCGCGTCGGTGCGGTTCCGCACGTCGTCGAACCGCGCGTACCTCGCCTATCGCGACGCCATCGCCCGCACGATGGCGACGCTCCAGGAGGGACTCAGCGGTGTTCGCGTCGTGCAGGCGTTCGCCCGCGAGGACGCCGAGATCGCCCGCTTCGGCCGGCACAACCGCCACCAGTACGACACGAACATGGTGACGGCGCGCATCTCGTCGTACTACTTCCCGGTCGTCGAGCTCGCCGGTGTCGCCACGACCGCCGCCGTCGTCGGCATCGGGGGTTGGATGGTCGGCCGCGGTGACGTCACGGTCGGCACGATCGCCGCGTTCGTGCTCTACCTGGGCAACCTGTTCGAGCCGATCCAGCAGCTGTCGCAGCTGTTCAACACGCTGCAGTCGGCGGGTGCCGCGCTCCACAAGCTGTTCGGCCTGCTCGACACGCCGGCGACGATCGTCGAGCGCGCCGGCGCCGTCGACCTTCCCGGGCGCGGCGCGTTCGACGTGCGCGGCGTGTCGTTCTCGTACGACGGCGTGACGCCGGTGCTGCGCGACGTCGACCTGCACGTCGCCGACGGCGAGCGGCTCGCGCTCGTCGGACCGACCGGCGCCGGCAAGTCGACGCTCGCCAAGCTGCTGTCGCGTCTGTACGACCCGGTCGAGGGAACGATCGCGTACGGCGACGTCGACCTGCGCCATGCGACGCTGCGATCGCTGCGCGAGCGGATCGTC
>DASSOZ010000120.1:0-36121 GCA_035700105.1 Acidimicrobiales bacterium | reverse complement strand
CGTTTCGGGTGCGCTGCTGCTGTCAGAACGAACCGGTTGGCTCGAGAGCGGCCGCACGGCCGCTCTCGTCGCGTCCGGACGTCGACCGGACGAACGCGCCGGCCACGACGCCCAGGACACAGACCGCGCCGAGCAGCAGGTACGCCTCGCGGTACGACGTCGCCAGCCCGGCCGCCGGCTCGCGCAGCTGCTGGAACGTCTCGGCGAGCTGGATGCCGGCGACGATGCCGACCTGCGTCATGAGCTGCTGCGCGGCGCCGGCGATGCCCAGCGACGCCTCGTCGACGCTGTTGGCGATCGCCGCCGCCATCGCCGGTGCGGAGACGCCGAGCCCGACGCCGGCGAGCGCCAGCGCGCCCATCACGTGGATGTTGGCGGCGCCCGGGTGGACGGTCCACCACACCAGCATCGACGTGATGACGGCGACGCAGCCGAGCATCGCCGCGAGCCGCTCGCCGAGCTTGACGGTGAGGAAGCCGGCGACCGGCGCGGTGATCGAGAACGTCACCGGCCGCGCGATCGACAGCAGGCCGATCTTCGTCTCGCCGTAGCCGAACGCCTCGTCCAGGTAGAGCGGCGTGAGGATGAAGCTGCCCATGTACGCGAAGTTGGCGAAGAACTGCACCGCGATCGGGAACGAGAAGTTGCGGCGGCGGAAGTAGTCGAGCGGGATCAGCGGGTACGCGGTCCGGCGCTCGACCGCCACGAACACGACGAGCAGCACCGGCGCGAGGGCGAAGCCCACGACGACCGCGGGGTGGGTCCACCCGAGCGCGGGGCCGCGGTTGAGCGCGATGAGCAGTGACGTCACACCGCCGGACAGCGTGGCGACGCCGAGGTAGTCGATGGGCTGGCGCGTCCCGCGCTCGCCGGTCGGCAGCACGATCGCGGCGAGGACGAGTGCGGCGAGCGTGAACGGCGCCTGGAGGACGAAGATCCACCGCCAGCCGACGTGCTCGACCATCGGTCCGCCGGCGACGACGCCGATCACGGGTGCGCCGGCGCCGATCAGCGACCAGAAGCCCATCGCCTTCACCCGCTCGCGGTCGGGGAAGACCTTCATGATGATCGCCATCGACGCCGGGCCGGTCGCCGCGCCCTCGGCCACACCGAGGACGCGGAACATGATCAGGCTCCCGGCGTTCCACGCGCTCGCGCTGGCGAGCGCGAACACGATCGAGCCGACGAGGCCGAGCAGGTAGACGCGACGGTGGCCGTACACGTCGCCGGCCTTGCCGAGGATCGGCCCGGCGACGCCGAAGGCGAGCAGCGGGCCGGTGACGACCCACGTGACGGTCGCGGTGTCGCTGTGCAGGTCGTCGGCGATGCGGGGCAGCGAGACGGCGAGGATCGTGACCGTGAACCCGACGGCGAAGAGGCCGGTGAGGACCGTCGCGAGGATGAACCAGCGGTAGCGGTCGCTGCCCTCGATCCGCTCGCTGACGCGCCGGCGCAGGCGGAACAGGATCGGCCACGGGACGACGACGACCTCGTCGGCGCCGGGCGCCTCGATGGCGACGTTCCCGCTCTCTTCGCCCTCGTCCCCGCCGTCGGATTCCACGGCGGCGCATCGTACGGCGAACCCCTGACCCCACGAACTCGGCGCGAAAAGTTGCGCAGGGCGCAACGAAGCGCGCCGAGTTCGTCAGGGGTGCCCGGGCGCGACTGCAGGGCCGGCAGGGGCGGACGCACGCGGTGGCTGGGGAACACCGCGTCCGACCCACCCCTGCGGGCCCTGCAGTCGGCGTCAACGTATCGCTGACGATGCCGTCATCGGAAGGACCAAAAGTGGCACCCTCCCGGCGTACTAGCCGGAAATCAACGTCTTCAGCTGGCTGTCGAGCTCGCCGACGGTCCAGCGGTCGCCCTTGTCGATCGACTCGGTGAGCGTCCACGGCTGGAACAGCTGCACCTTGCCGCCCTGCACGAAGAAGACCTTGCCGGTGACCGGGCAGTCCTCCTTCGACAGCCACGCGACCATGGGCGACACGTTGGCCGGGTTCCACACGTCGAACTTCGCCGCGTCCTCGGGCGCCTTCACGACGTCGCCGAGCCCGGGCGTCATCTCCGTCATGCGCGTCCGGGCTGCCGGCGCGATCGCGTTGACCCGCACGCCGTAGCGCGACAGCTCCTGCGCGGCGATGACGGTGAACGCGGCGATGCCGGCCTTCGCCGCGCCGTAGTTCGTCTGGCCGGGGTTGCCGAGGAGGCCCGACGTCGACGACGTGTTGACGACGTTGGCCTTGACCTCCTTGCCCGCCTTCGCCTGCTCCCGCCAGTACGCGGCGGCGTGGCGCGTCGGCACGAAGTGGCCCTTGAGGTGGACGTGGATCACCGAGTCCCACTCCTGCTCGGTCATGTTCACGAGCACGCGGTCGCGCAGGATGCCGGCGTTGTTCACGAGTACGTGCAGGTCACCGAACGCGTCGAGCGCGGCCTGGACGAGCCGGCCACCGCCCTCGAAGTCGGCGATGTCGTCGGCGTTGGCGACGGCCTCGCCGCCCATCGCCTCGATCTCGTCGACGACCTGCTGCGCCGGCGTGCGGTCGTCGCCCGATCCGTCGACGGCACCGCCGAGGTCGTTCACGACGACCTTGGCGCCCTCCGATGCGAAGAGCAGCGCGTGCTCGCGGCCGATGCCGCGGCCCGCGCCGGTGATGATGGCGACGCGTCCGTCCAGTGCACCCATGGGCGGACCGTATGCGTCACGTCGTGTAGAGGACAACCCCGCTGCCGCGCTTCACCTTCGTCCCCGCCTGGGGGTCGGTGAGCACGACGCGGCCCTTCGCGCCACGCGGTCCGTACAAGCCGGTGACACTCAGACCCGCCTGCTGCAGCGTCGCCGTCGCCTGGTCGACCGACTGGCCGCGCACGTCGGGGACCGTGACGGTGGCGGTGCCCTTCGAGACCTTCACGGTGACCTTGCCGCCGACGGCGACGGGCGTCCCGGCGGCCGGATCGGTCGCGAACACCTGGCCGGTCTGGACGTCGTCGCTGTAGTCGTCCACGCGGACCGGAACGAGACCGAGCGCCTTCAGCTCGTTGGCGGCGTCGTCGTAGGACTTGCCCTTCAGGTCGTTCGGGATGGGACGCGGTGCGGGACCGTCCGACACGACGACGGTGATCTCGCTGTCGCGCGGCTGGGTGCCCTTCGGGTTCCAGTCGAGGACGAGGCCGGCCTTGACGTTCTCGTCGTTGCGCCTCTCGATCTTCGAGCGGAAGCCGCTGCCGGCGAGCTTCTGCTCGGCCGCGTCCTGCGTGAGACCGTTCAGGTCGGGCACGCCGCGCGGCTGCGGACCCTTCGACACCGTGACGGCGACGGTCCTGCCCTCCTTCAGCTTCTCGCCCGGCTTCGGGTCCTGCTGGAGGATCTGCCCCTGCGGGACGTTCTCGTCGTAGTTCTCGCCGGCGACGCCGACCTTGAAGTCCTCGTCGCGCACCTCGGCGCGCGCCTGGTCGAGCGTCTTGCCCGTGATCGTCGGCACGACGTGCGACGGGATGCGCGCGTTGGCGATCGCGATGCCGGCGGCGACGGCGCCGCCCGCGAGCAGCAGGACGAGCAGCAGGATGTACGGCCAGCGACGGCGCCGGCGCTCGCCCTCGTCGGGCACCACGGGGACGTTCGACCCGGTGTCGTCCTGGTCGAAGACCGGCAGCGGTGTCGCCTTGGTCCTCTTCGGCGGTTCCTTCGGCGCCGCCGGCCGCGTGATGATCGTCGGGTCCGGGTCGGGGACGACGAGGTGGTCCATCGCCGCGACGGCCTCGCCCACGGGGATCGGTGCCGGCCGTGGCAGCTCTCGCGCCGCGCCGTCGAGCAGCCGGGCGAGCTCGGCGGCGTCGGGACGCTCGGCGGGATCGAGTCGCCCCGCGCGCTCGACGATCGGGCCGAGCGGACCGAGCTGCTCCGGCGCGGTGACCGGCGACTGCGTGCGCGCCATGAGCGTGGCGATGGTGGTGTCGGCGCTGAACGGGACCGTGCCCGTGACCGCCTCGATCACGACGAGCCCGAGCGAGTACACGTCGGAGCGCCCGTCGAGCGTCTCGCCGCGCGCCTGCTCGGGTGATGCGTAGCGCGCGCTGCCGATGACCGCGCCGGTCGGCTCGGTCCACGCCGCCTCCGCCAGCGCACGGGCGACGCCGAAGTCGGCGATCTTGACGTGGCCCTCGTCGTCGAACAGCAGGTTCGCGGGCTTGATGTCGCGGTGGACGAGGCCGCGCCGGTGCGCGTAGTCGAGGCCGCGCGCGGTGTGCAGCCCGACGAGCAACGCCTGGCTCGGCGACAGGCGGACGCCGCGGTCGAGCAGCGCCCGCAGGCTGCCGCCGCCCAGCAGCTCGAGCACCAGGAACGGGCCCTCGTCGCCGCCCTCGCCCCAGTCGTACACGGCCATCACGTGCGGGTGGTTGAGGGCCGCGGCGGCGCGCGCCTCGGCCTGGAAGCGGCGCAGGAACGCGTCGTCCTCGGCCAGCGCGGGGTGCAGCACCTTCACCGCGACGCGGCGGCGGAGCACGACGTCTTCGGCGAGGAAGACGTTCGCGGAAGCACCGGCGCCGATCGGGGCCAGCAGGCGGTACCGGCCCCCGAGCACGCGGCCGACCTGGTCCGCCATGCGGGAGATGGCCACGGATCGAGGCTACCCGGTCGATTCTGGCGTTCCGAGGACCCGTGAACGGCCTCTAACGTTCGGCGCGATGCGGCCCGAACTGGTCGACGAGCTGGAGGAGTTCGTGCGCCGCGGGCGGCTGTGGCAGCCCGACGACGTGAGGGCGCTCGTCGACCGGCTCGAGGCGGAGACGCTGGACACGGGCGACCCGATCCCCCACCTCCTGTGCACACCGCTCAAGTCGCTGCTCGTGCGGATGCAGGTGGGCGACGTGCCGTCGGCAACCGCGGCGGACGTCGAGGCGATCGTGTACCCGCGGCTCTGGAAGGTCATGGAGGCGGCGCGCGACGAGCTCCCGGAGGCCGAGCTGCGGACGCGCATCGAGGTGATGAACCGGCGGCTGTCGCGCGTGTTCGCCGACGAGCAGTCACCGTCGGCGTGACCGCGCCGTCCCGCTCCCGGCCGCTCGGGCCCGAACGGTCGCTGCGGCTGGCGACCGGGCTGGCGGCGGCGGAGGCGACGGGCCTCATCGTCGTCGTGCTCGTGCGCAACGGCGGGCGCACGCCGCTGCTCGCGCTGGCGCTCGCGCTGAAGTACCCGGTGTGCATCGGCGCCCGGCGGCTCGCACCCGGCGGGTTCCTCGGGCTGCTCCTCTGGGAGGTCGTCGGCGGGTTCCTCGCCGTCGTCGCGCCCGGCGTCCCGCTGCTCCTGCGCATCGGAGAGGCGGTCGTCGCCGCCACAGTTGTGGTGTTGCTCGCCCGGTCCGCCAAGCTGTTCCCATCGCCTCGACTGCCGGAGAGATGAAGACGGGCGGCCGACGTGCCGTCGTCGTGCGCCGCGTGATCCTGTCGCTGCTCGTCGTCGGCGCGGTCGCGCTCATCGGCGTGGGCCTGTCGCTCTCGAAGGGCGGCGACGAGCAGGTCGACGTAGCCGGATCAGTCGTCAAACAGGTGTTCCCGTCGAACGGGTCTCTCGACCTCCGGCAGGCGGTGATCGGATTCCAACTCGACCAGTTCTACGAGGGCCGCCTGCTCGTCGACGGCAAGCCGATCCCCGACGATCAGGTCAATGTGCAGGCGGTGCTCAACATCTACCGCTACCAACCCGGGCCGGGCACGGAGACCGGCGCGCTCGACCCCGGCGACCACACTGCGACCGTCGTCTTCTGGGAGAAGACGAAGGGCGAGAAAGCGTCGCAGCAGTTCACCTGGTCGTTCACCGCGCACTGACAGCCCCAACGCTTTTGCCAGCAGCAGAGCACCGGATTCGGGTGCTGTGCTGCTGGCAAAACGGCGGGGTCACGGCTCGCCACGCTCCAGTAAACGGGCGAACGCGGGCTCGTCGAGGATCGGGATGCCGAGCTCCTCGGCCTTCGACAGCTTCGCCGCGCCAGGGGCCTCGCCGACGACGACGTAGTCGGTCTTCTTCGACACGCTCCCCGGCGACTTCCCGCCGCGCGCCTTGATCGCCTCCTCCGCTGCTTCGCGCGAGTAGCCGGGAAGCGTGCCGGTGACGACGATCGACTTCCCTGCCAGCACCTGCGGCTCGGTCGGTGCGGCCGGTCCCTCGAAGTTGACCCCGATCTCGCGCAGCCGCTCGACCTCGGCGCGGTTCGCCGGATTGTCGAAGAACTCGCGCACCGACGCGGCGATCACCTGACCGACGCCCTCGGCCGCCGCCAGCTCCTCCTCGGACGCGTCGAGGATGCGGTCGAGGTGCCCGAACGCGCGCGCGACGCGCTTCGCGCCCTCGCTGCCGAGGTGGCGGATGTTGAGGCCGGTCAGCATGCGGTCGAGCGGCCGCGCCTTCGAGGCCTCGATCGAGTCGAGTAGCTTGCGAGCCGATATCTCGGCGAAGCCCTCGAGCTGCATCAGCTGCTCGAGCGTCAGCGCGTAGACGTCCGACACCGTGCGCACGAGGCCGTTGCCGGTGAGCGCGTACACCGTCTTCTCGCCGAGGCCCTCGATGTCCATCGCGCCGCGCGAACCCCAGTGCTCGATGCGCGCCGCGACCTGGGCGGGGCAGTCGAGGTTCGTGCAGAACGTGTCGCTCTCACCCTCGAGGCGCTGCAGCGGGCCACCGCACGACGGGCACGTCTTCGGGAAGTGCCACTTCCTCAGGCCCGTCGGTCGCTTCGACAGCACCGGGCCGACGACCTCGGGGATGACGTCGCCGGCCTTGCGGACGACGACGGTGTCACCGGGACGCACGTCCTTCGCCCGCACCTGGTCCTCGTTGTGCAGCGTGGCGACACCGACCGTCGACCCGCCGACGAAGACCGGTTCGAGCTGCGCGAACGGGGTTGCCTTCCCGGTGCGGCCGATCGACACGAGGATGTCCTTCAGGAGCGTGTTGCGCTCCTCCGGCGGGAACTTGAACGCGATCGCCCAGCGGGGCGCCTTCGACGTCGACCCGAGCTCGCCGCGCTGCGCGAGGTCGTCGACCTTCACGACGACGCCGTCGATCTCGTACGGCAGGTCGTGGCGGTTGGCCATCCACCGCTGGCAGTACGCGAAGACGTCGTCGAGCGTGTCGAGCGTCTCGATGTTGGGGTTGACGGGGAAGCCGAGCCGCCCGAGCCAGGCGAGCATCTCGGAGTGCCTGGTGAAGGTGGGCCCGCCCTCGACCGCGCCGAGCTGGTACGCCCAGAAGCTCAGGTCGCGCTTCGCGGTGATCGACGGGTCCTTCTGCCGCAGTGATCCCGCCGCGCTGTTGCGGGGGTTGGCGAACAGGCGGCCGCCGGACGCGCCCTGGGCCTCGTTCAACGCGGTGAACGACGCGATCGGCATGTACACCTCGCCGCGCACCTCGAGCGCGGTCGGGATCCCGGCCGCGCCGTTCTTCAGCGCCTTCGGGACGGCGGCGATCGTGCGGACGTTCTCGGTGACGTCCTCTCCGGTCGTGCCGTCGCCCCGCGTCGCCGCCTGCACGTAGCGGCCGCGCTCATAGCGCAGCGACATGGCGATGCCGTCGATCTTCAGCTCGCACACGTAGTCGACGTCGCCACTGATGTAGCGCTCCATGCGCTTGCCCCACGCCTGGAGCTCGTCGAAGGAGAACGCGTTGTCGAGCGACATCATCGGCACCGCGTGCGTGACCGGTGCGAACAGCGACGTGGGCGCGCCGCCCGGCCGCTGCGTGGGCGAGTCGGGCGTGAGAAGGTCAGGGTGCGCGTCCTCGAGTGCGCGCAGCTCGCGGACGAGCTCGTCGTACTCGGCGTCGCTGACCTCGGGCTCGTCGAGCTCGAAGTAGCGGCGGTTGTGGTACTCGATCAGCGAACGCAGCTCGGCAACGCGGGCGGCGGCATCCATCCGCGGCGACGTTACCGGCGGGCGCGCGGCTGGTAGTCGGGCTCACCGCCGGCGGCGTCGGCCAGCGCGGCCCGTAGCGCGGCGAACCGTCGTTCCCCGAGCCGCTCCCGCCACTCCGCCTCGATCCGGGCGATCGCCGACTCGGCGACGAGCACGACGTCGAGGCCCTTGGAAGTGAGGACGACGAGCTTCGCACGGCGATCCGAGGGATCGACGACGCGGCGGACGTAGCCGAGGTGCTCGAGGTCGTCGATCAGCTCGCCCATCGACGGCCGCGTCACCCCGGCACGGTCGGCGAGCACGCTCGGACGGGTGCCGTCGCGTTCCACGTTCGCCAGCACCGCGCCGTGCTTCGACTTCAGCTCCCCGTGACCCTGGGCCTCGAACGCGGCGAAGAGCGCACGATCGAAGGCCCGGTACGCGCCCAGCAGCAGCGTGCCGAGGTTCACACGCGGAGGATCTTGCCACTTCCGTTTGGCTACCATACGATTCGGTTACCTAATAATAAGGGGGTCAAACGATGAACGAAGTGTGGCACGCGGGTGGTCGGCTTGCGATCCTCGCCGACGCCGCGTCGACGGAAGGGCGCTTCGGCGTCGTCGACGAGCAACTGCCGGCAGGCGCGACGGCGCCCGTGCACATCCACGCCAACGAGGACGAGGTGTTCATCGTGCTCGACGGCCGCATGCGCTTCTGGCGAGGCGACGAGGTGATCGACGCCGCGCCGGGATCGGTCGTCGTCCTTCCCCGCGGCGTCGCCCACTCGTTCGTGGTGGACAGCGAGCGGGCGCGGACGCTCAACCTCGTGACGCCCGCCGGCTTCGAGGCGTTCTTCCGGATGGTCGGCGACGTGCCGACGCACGACGGGCTGCCCGAGCCGGGGACCGACGACATCGAGAAGCTCGTCGCCGCGGCCGCGTCGCTGGACGTGTCGATCGTCGGTCCACCGCCCGGGGTCCCGGCGTAGCCCGGTTACGCGCCGACGGAAAGGCGGGTGGCGAGGGCCTGGTCGTGCACGCGGTCGGCGAGCGCGCCGCACAGGTCCATCGCCAGCTCGGCCTGCGACGGGCCGTGGCGATCGAGACCGCACGCCGGCGTGACGAGGCTGTGCTTTCGCAGCTGCAGCGGGTCGACGCCGGCCCGCGTCAGGTCGCACCACACACCGGTGAGACGACGCCACAGCGGGTCGGGATCGGTCCCGACAGGGCCCGTCACCGGCACCGCGCCCCACGCGATCCAGCCGCCCTCGTCGAGGAACGTGGACAGCAGGCTGGCGTCGTCGAGCACGCTCTGCTCGAGCGGCATCGACAGCACCGACGCGCCGGCCTGCACGGCGGTCGACCACTCGGTCCCGCTGCAGCAGTGGACGCCCGAGATCGCCGGCTCGATGGCGGCGAGCGCGCCCGACAGCAGGTCGATCGTCGGCTCGGTGTCGAGCGGGAAGCCGGGATGGCCGGCGGCGGCGAGACCGGGCTCGTCGAGCAGCACCACGAGCGGCGAGTCGGGCAGCCGGTCGCGCGCCGCCGCGATCAAGCCGTGTGCTCGCGACGCGACGACGTGCGCCGCGCCGGTGAGCGCGTCGCGAGCCCGGACCCCGGCGTGGACGAAGGCGAGGCCGACGGTGACGGGGCCCCCGAGCTGCAGCTTCACTGGCCCGCGGTACGCGGCGGCCTTCAGCGCGTCGAGCAGGGCGAGCGCGCCGGTGAACGCGTCGCCGGCGAGCGGCGTCGTGGCGTCGACCGCGCCCGGATCGAACGACGACGCGTCGACGGTGATGCTGCCGTCGTCCTCGACCGTGACGCCGGGAACGCCGTGCACGACCTGGGCGACCTTGTACTCGAGTGGCGAACGACGCGGCAGACGCGGCGCGAACGGCAGCCGCGGCGCGCGGTCGAGCACGAACGCGACGGCGTCGTCGACGTCGGTGTGCGGCAGCGCACCGATCGCCGTCGCCACCCCAGCCGGCAACCGGACCCTCACGCGAGCTTCCCCGATGCCGCGCGATCCGCCTCCGCCTCGGCGACCTTCGTCCTCGCGGTGCGCCTGGGCGCGGCGGCGCCCTTCATTGCCGCGAGGACGACGTCGCGGCTGGCGTCGAGCGCGGTGAGCAGCTCGTCGGCGGGCACCGCGTCGCGGCGCACGGCGAGGCTGTAGCGCTTGATGACCTCGAGGTCGACCAGCCGGACGTCGGGCATCGCCTCGTAGTGTACGGACACGTGGGCAGCGACCGGACAACGCGCGTGCTGACGTGGGTCGTGCGTCTCCTCTGGTTGGTGCTGCCGTTCACCTCCGGCCCCGCGCTGGCCGACGCGCTCGACGGCGCGAGCACGCCGGTGCGCACGGTCGCGTCGGCGGGACTCTGGTTGGCGTGGGCCACCGGCGTCGTCGCCGTGCTCGTCCCTCGACCCGTCGGTCTCACCGCGCTGCGCGTCCTCGCGCCGGGCGCGCTCGTCGCGTCGCTCGCGGCTTCCGGCGGCGGGCACACGTCGGTCGCCGGTCTCGTCGTCGGCGCCGCGCTCACGGTCCTCGCCGTGACCCCCGAGGTCGCGTCGGTGTTCGTCAACGGCGCCGCCTACCCCAACGAGCGCCGTTACCCGCTGCGCGCGCCGGGCCCGCTGCTCCTCGGTCCGGTCGAGCTGACGTGGGCCGTCGTCGTGCTCGGCGTATGTGCGGGGCCGCTGCTGCTCGCGGCACGCCAGTGGTTGCTCGGCGGCGCCGCGTTGGTGGTTGGTCTGCCGGCGGCGTGGCTGCTCGTCCGGTCGCTGCACCTGCTGTCGCGGCGATGGGCGGTGCTCGTCCCCGCGGGGTTGGTGCTGCACGACCCGATGTCGCTGCGCGATCCGGTGCTCTTCCCGCGGGCGACGATCGACGTCGTCCACCCCGCGCCGGCCTGGACCGACTCGCTCGACCTCACGCAGCGGTCGCTCGGGCTCGCCCTCGAGCTGCTGCTCCGGGAGAAGGTGCCGATGACGCTCGTCCGCCCGGGCCGGCGCGCCGGTGAGGAGGGCGCGTCGGCGCGGCTGCTGTTCGCGCCGGCCCGACCGGGTGCGTTCCTCGCGGCCGCCGCCCACCGGCGCATAGCCTCCGCGCCGTGCTGAATCCCGGAACGCCGGCACCGCCGTTCACACTCCCCGACGACCACGGCGAGCCCGTGTCGCTCGAGGGCCTGCGCGGTCGTTGGGTCCTGCTGTGGTGGTACCCCAAGGCGGCCACGCCTGGCTGAACGATCGAGGGCAGGGCCCTGCGTGACAGGGCCACAGAGTTCGAGGCGGCGGACTGCGTCGTGCTCGGCGCGTCGTTCGACACGCCCGAGGAGAACCGGGCGTTCGCCGAGGACCAGCAGTTCGGTTTCCGCCTGCTGTCCGACGTCGACCGCGCCGTCGGCACCGCGTACGAGGTGGCCCGCCCGGACGGCGACCAGTACGCGACCTTCCCGATGCGCGTCTCGTACCTGATCGACCCCGACGGCGTGATCCGTCGGTCGTACGCCGTGGCCGACGTGAAGACGCACGCCGACGAGGTGCTGGCCGACCTGGCTGTGCTGCGGGGTTGAAATGACGGACGTCGTTCGGGCGACGACGCCGGCGCGGGTCGGTCCGAGCGCGCCCGACGTCGACCGGGCGGCGGACGCCGCCGCGCTCGCCCACCGCGCCGCGCAGGTGACGCGCGGCGCGGCGCGCGCTGCGGTACTCGGCGTCAGCGACGGGCTCGTGACGAACATCTGCCTGATCCTCGGCGTGGCGGGTGCCGACGCGTCGGCGTCGTCGGTGCGCCTCGCCGGGTTCGCGTCCCTCCTTGCGGGCGCGCTGTCGATGGCAGCGGGCGAGTGGGTCTCGGTGCGCAGCCAGGTCGAGCTCTACACGGGGCTCATCGGCGAGCTGCGTTCGCTCGTCGCGCGCGATCCCGAGCTGATCCTCGACGAGGTCACCGACCGCCTGGAGGAGGCGGGGTTCGGTCGCGCGACCGCGCAGCTCGCGTCCACGGAGCTCCCGCTCGACGAACCGCGCTTCCTGCGCTTCACGGCCGCCAACCTGTTCGGCATCGACGCCGACGAGCTGGGTTCACCCCGCACGGCAGCGCTCTCGTCGCTCGTGCTGTTCGCGCTGGGGGCCTTCGTGCCGCTCGCGCCGTGGCTGTTCGCGCACGGCACGGTCGCCACGCTCGTGTCGATCGCGCTGACGGTCGTCGCGAGCATCGCCGTGGGCGGCATCGTCAGCCGGCTCAGCGACCGTGAGTGGTGGCGCGGCTCGCTGCGCCAGCTCGCCATCGTGACCGTGTCGGCCGCCGTCACCTACGGCATCGGGAAGCTGTTCGGCGCGACGGTCGCGTGATCAGGCGGTCTTGCCGAGCACGAACCCGAGCACGAGCCCGAGCAGGAAGACGAACGCGATGCCGAGGAGGACCTGACCGGGCGTCGGCTGCTTGAGGTTCACGCCGCCACTCCGCCGCCGAGGACGTCGTCGCCGTCGTAGAGCACGACGCTCTGACCGGGCGCGACGCGCCGGCGCGGCTCGTGCCACGTGACTGTGCTCGTCGTCGGGTCGAACGTGGCGGGCACCGCGGCGCCGTGGGCGCTCGTCTGGGCGAGCACCTCGCCGGCGACCGGGGTGTCCGTCCACGTGATGCCCGCGAGCGTCGTCGCGTCGACGTGCAGGTCGGCTTCGGTGCCGACGGTGACGGTCGCGGTGGCGGTGTCGACGTCGACCGCGAACCGGCGGGTGCCGTCACCCGCGTGCTCGAGTCCGAGGCCGCGCCGCTGGCCGATGGTGACGAGCTCGACGGCGTCGACGGCACCGAGGTCGTTACCCGCGGTGTCGACGACGCGGCCCGGGGACAGCGTGATGCGGTCGCGCAGGAAGGCTGCGCGTCCGCCGCCGCGGGGCGAGGGGATGAAGCAGACCTCCTGGCTGTCCGGCTTGGTGGCCGTGCGCAGGCCGACGCGCGCCGCGTGGGCGCGCACGTCGGCCTTGGTGAGGTCGCCGACCGGGAGCCGCGTGCGGGCGAGCTGCGCCTGGTCGAGCATGTGGAGGACGTACGACTGGTCCTTCGCCGCGTCGGCGCCACGACGCAGCCGGTACGTGCCGGTGCGGGTGTCGTGCACGACGCGGGCGTGGTGGCCCGTGGCCACGGCATCGAACCCGAGCTGCGTCGCCCGGTGGAGGAAGCGGTCGAACTTGAGGTGGCGGTTGCACTCGATGCACGGGTTGGGCGTACGCCCCGCGGCGTGGGCGGCGACGTAGTGGTCGACGACGCGCGTGTCGAAGTCGTCGCTGAAGTTGAAGACGTGGTGCACGATGCCGAGCTGCTGCGCGACGCGGCGGGCGTCCTCGACGTCGCTCACCGAGCAGCACCCGCGGTCGCCGGCGCCGCCCCACAGCTTCATCGTGGCGCCGACGACGTCGTGCCCCGCGTCCCGTAGGAGCGCGGCCGCGACCGACGAGTCCACGCCGCCCGACATCGCGACCAGGACGCGGCTCACGACCGCAGGCGCGCCACCGCGTCGGTGATCACGGCGACGGCGCGGTCGACGTCGGCGTCGGTGGTCGTCACACCCAGCGAGAGGCGCAGGCTGCCGAGCGCGTCGTCGCGGTCGACACCCATCGCCGACAGGACGTGGCTCGGCTCCATCGCGCCCGACGCGCACGCACTCCCGGCCGACGCGCAGATGCCGGCGTCGTCGAGCAGCACGAGCAGCGCCTCGCTCTCGATGCCGCGGAAGCGGACGTGTGCGTTTCCGGCGACCTTCCGCGCTCGGTCGCCGGTCTCGACGGCGTCGGGCACGGCTGCGACGAGCGTGTCGACCAGCCGGTCGCGCAGTGGCGCGACGCGGTCGACGACAGCCTTGCGCGTGTCGATGGTCGCCCGGGCCGCTCCCGCCATGCCGACGATGCCGGCGACGTTGTGGGTTCCGCTGCGCAGGTCGCGCTCCTGTCCGCCGCCGAAAACGATCGGGCTGGGCTCGGCGCCGTCACGCACGACCAGCGCGCCCACGCCCTTCGGTCCACCGAACTTGTGCGCGCTGATGCTCACGAGCTGGGCGTCTGCGGCGAGGTCGGCGACGTCGAGCCACGGGAACGCCTGCACTGCATCGGTGTGCAGCGCGGCCTTCGGCGCGCGACGGCGGACGACGGCGGCGACGTCGGCGAGTGGCTGCACGACACCGACCTCGTTGTTGGCGAGCATGACGCTGACGAGCACGACGTCGTCGTCGAGCGTGCGGGCGAGCACGTCGAGATCGACGACGCCGTCGCTGTCGACGGGGACGACGCGACCGCCGAGGTGCTCGACGGGGTGCAGCACCGCGTGGTGCTCGATGGTCGTGCACACGACCGCGCCGGCGTGGGTCTCGTACGTCCCGAGGATGGCCAGGTTGTCGGCCTCGGTGCCGCCGGCGGTGAACACGACCTCGTGCGGGTGGGCGCCGAGCGCGTCGGCGACCGTCTCGCGCGCCTCCTCGATCGCCTGCTTCGCCCGTCGCGACACGGCGTGGCTCCCCGACGGGTTACCGAACGAGTCGGTGAGGAACGGGAGCATCGCGTCGAGCGCCTCGGCGCGCAGCGGCGTCGTCGCCGCGTGATCGAGGTAGACGACGTCGTCGTTCACGCCGTCAAGGCTACGTGGGAGGCGCGAACTCGCCACTCCCCGCGCCCGACTCCTCGAGATCGGGTGATTGGCGGCGATATTCGCCGCCAATCACCCGATCTCGAGCTGTCCGGGCCTGGCTCACCGCCAGCACGGCGTGGAGGAACGCCTCGGGCGCGACACCGTCCGGGAGCGACGTGCGCAGCTTGGACGCGATCGTCCCGGCCATCGAGGCGGCGATCCGGGCACGGGGCTCGGGCGGCAGCGACGGGGCCCGCAACAGGAACGAGCGCACGGTCGTGTGGTCCGCCGTCGACAGCCCGGCGACGTCGAGGGTCGACGCGTACGCCTCCAGACCGGCAGGGACGGCGAACGCGACCGGGGCAGGTGCCTTCAGCCCGCTGCGCTCGCGCACGACGACGGTCCCGGCGACGAGGTCGCCGAGGCGCTGGCCGTTGCGCGTCGTCATCGTCGAGATGACGGCGGCGGCGCCGGCGGTGAGCAGGAAGTCGACGAGTCCGAGCGCGGCCCGGATCGCCGCATGCCGGAACCGCTCAGGCCCGCCCTCGCGCGTCACGACCCGAAGGCCGAGTGCGGCCTTGCCCGGGGTGCGGCCCCGGCGCAGCGACTCGAAGGCGATCGGGTAGCCGAACACCGCGAGGAAGACGACGACGTAGGCGAGCGCGCCGACGACACCGTGGTCGCCGGCGTCGAACGCGTTCGTCGCCACGCCGCCGGCGAACAGCACGGCCACGAGCGCGGCGAGCTGGATCGCCCAGTCGATCACAAGCGCGAGGAACCGCGACCCGACACTGGCCAGCGGGAGCTCGAGCGCCACCGCTTCCGGCGTGACGGGGCGCTGCTCGGCCATGACGCGATGCTAAAGAACACGGCGTGGACATCGACCGGTTCCTCGCCGACAACCGTCCGGCGTGGGATCGGCTCGACGCGCTGACGAAGCGGCGGCGGCTCGACGCGTCGGAGCTCGAGGAACTCGTGGTCCTCTACCAGCGGACATCGACGCACCTGTCGTACGCCCGCACCTACTTCGCCGACCCCGCGCTCGTCGCGCAGCTGAGCGGCTTGGTCGGGCGGGCGGCCAGCGTCGTGTACGGCGCGCCGCAGCGCACGGTGCGTGCCGTCGGTCGGTTCTTCGCCGAGACGTTCCCCGGCGCGCTGTGGCGGATCCGGTGGTTCGTCGCCGTCGCGACCGGGCTCAGCGTCGTGACCGCGCTCGCAGTCGCGTTGTGGATCGGCAACTCGACCGCCGCGCTCGACGCCAGCGCGCCCGCCGCCGTGCGCGAGGCGTACGTGCAGCAGGACTTCGAGGCGTACTACTCGGCGGAGCCGTCGGCGCAGTTCGCCAGCAAGGTGTTCACGAACAACCTGCGCGTCGGCGTGCTCGCGTTCTCGGCGGGCATCCTCGTCTGCGTCGTGACCGGGTTCATCCTCGTGCAGAACGCGGCCAACGTCGGGTTCGCCGCCGGGCTGTTCTCGGTCGCCGGCGCGTTGCCGAAGTTCTGGGGGCTGATCCTCCCGCACGGTCTGCTCGAGCTCACCGCGGTGTTCATCGCCGGCGCGGCGGGCCTGAAGCTGGGCTGGACGGTCATCGATCCCGGCGACCGCCGGCGCGGCGACGCGCTCGTCGAGGAGGGCCGCTCGGCGATGGCCGTCGTCCTCGGCCTCGCGCTCGTGTTCGCCGTCGCGGGGACGATCGAGGGCTTCGTCACCGGTTCGGCGCTGCCGACCGCGGTGCGTGTCGGCATCGGCGTCGCCGCCGAACTCGCCTTCCTGGTGTACGCGGCAACTCTCGGGCCCAGAGCCACACGCGCCGCGTAGCGTCGACGGCCTGTGGGTGAGGTACTGATCGAGGCGCGCGGGCTGACGAAGCGGTTCGGCTCGTTCACCGCGGTCGACGGCATCGACGTCGAGGTCCGCGCCGGCGAGGCGTTCGGCTTCCTCGGCCCCAATGGCGCGGGCAAATCGTCCACGATGCGCATGATCGGGTGCGTGTCGCCGTCGTCGGGCGGCACGCTCCGCGTCCTGGGCATGGACCCGGCCGTCGACGGCGCCCGCATCCGCGCCCGGCTCGGTGTCGTCCCCCAGGAGGACGGCCTCGACACCGAGCTCACCGTCGCCGAGAACCTGTTCGTCTACGGCCGCTACTTCGACATCGCGCGACGCGAGCTGCGCGGTCGCGTCGACGAGCTGCTGTCGTTCATGGAGCTGACCGAGCGGGCGCGGGCGCAGGTCGACACGCTGTCGGGTGGGATGAAGCGCCGGCTGACGATCGCCCGCGCCCTCGTGAACGAGCCCGATCTCGTGCTGCTCGACGAGCCGACGACCGGCCTCGATCCCCAGGCCCGTCACCTGGTCTGGGAGCGCCTGTACCGGCTGCGGCAGCGCGGCGCGACGCTGGTGCTGACGACCCACTACATGGACGAGGCCGAGCAGCTGTGCGACCGGTTGGTCGTCATGGACAAGGCCCGCATCGTCGCCGAGGGCTCGCCGCGCGAGCTGATCGACCGGTGGGCGTCGCGCGAGGTCGTCGAGCTGCGGTTCACATCCGACGGGCACACCGGCATCGCGCAGCGGTTGACCGCGGCGCGCGTCGGCGACCGGGTCGAGGTGCTGCCGGACCGTCTGCTCGTCTACACGACCGACGGCGACACGACGGTCGGGCTGGTGAACGACCTCGGCCTCGTACCCGAGTCACTCCTCGTGCGGCGGTCGTCGCTCGAGGACGTGTTCCTGCGGCTCACCGGCCGGACGCTGGTCGAATGACGCTGCCGGCGCCGCTGCGCGTGACCGAGCACTACCTCGTCACGTACCGGCACGTGTGGCGCGGGTCGGTGGTCGTCTCGTTCATCGGGCCGCTGCTGTTCCTCGCCGCCATCGGCGTCGGGCTCGGCTCGCTCGTCGACTCGTTCCCCGGCGGGGTCTCGTACCTCGACTGGGTCGCGCCCGGGCTGCTCGCGTCGGCGGCGATGCAGACGGCGGCGGCCGAGTCGACGTACCCGGTGATGATGGGCACGAAGTGGCTGCGCACGTACCACTCGATGGTCGCGACACCGGTGTCGATCGGCGACGTCGTGACCGGGCACCTTGGGTTCATCACGTTGCGGCTGACGACGACGGCGGTCGTGTTCGCGGGGATGATGGCGGCGTTCGGCGTGCCCGGCGGGTTCGCGCGGCTCGCGCTCGCCGCGCTGGCGGCCGTGCTGTGCGGGCTGTCGTTCGCCGCGCCGATCGTGGCGTGGGCGGTGACGCGCGACATGGACGCCGCCTTCGCGCCGCTGTTCCGCTTCGTGATCGCGCCGCTGTTCCTGTTCTCGGGCGCGTTCTTCCCGGTGTCGCAGCTGCCCGACGTGCTCGCCGCGTTCGCGACGATCACACCCACGTGGCACGGCGTGTCGCTGTGCCGCGACATCGTCCTCGGCGTCGCGTCGCCGCTCGTCGACCTCGGTCACGCGCTGTACCTCGCGGCGTGGACGGTCGGCGGATGGCTCGTCGCGCGACGCACGTACGCACGCAGGTTGGCGCCGTGAGGTCGCCGTCATGACCGTGAAGTCCGTGCGCCTCGTCGAACGCAACCTCACAGGGTTCCGGCGCATGCCGCTGATCGTCGTGTCCGGGATCTTCGAGCCGCTCTTCTACCTGGCACTGGCGAGCGTCGGGTTCGAGAAGCTCGTCGGCGACGTCGTCGGACCGGGTGGGCGGGTGATGTCGTACACGTCGTTCGCGGCACCGGCCTTCCTCGCCGCGGCGGCGATGCAGGGCGCGATCTACGAGATCACCAACATGTTCTTCAAACGCCGGTACGCGAAGACCTACGACGCCGTGCTGAACACGCCGCTCGGCGTGGGCGACATCGTCACCGGCGAGATCGCGTGGGCGCTGATGCGATCGGCGCTGTACACGGTCGCGTTCCTCGTCGTGATGACCGTGATGGGGCTGCTCCACTCGTGGTGGGCGGTACTGATGCTGCCGGCGACCCTGCTCGTCGGCGCCGCCTTCGCCGGGCTCGGCGCGGCGGCGACGTCGTTCATGCGGTCGTGGAAGGACTTCGAGCTCGTGCAGCTGTTCGTACTCGTCCTCTTCCTGTTCAGCGGGACGTTCTACCCGCTGTCGACGTACCCGTCGTGGCTGCGGGGCATCGTCGCCGCCAGCCCGCTGTACCAGTCGGTCCACCTGTTGCGGTCGCTCCAGGTGGGCGACGTCGGCGTCGGGTTGGTCGGTGCGGTGCTGTACCTGGCCGCGCTGGCGTGGATCGGCGTGCGGGGTGCGTCAGCGCGGCTCACCCGCGTGCTGACGATCTGACCCGGCTCACGCGCCCGCCTCGGCCACCGCCTTCACCCGCTGCAGGGTGGTGAGCATGTCCCGGCGGTTGCGGCGCTCACGGAGGAAGCCGCCCAGCGGGCGCCAGATCTTGGTGAAGAGGTTGTCGCCGAGGTCGAACGACTCGGTCACGTCCGTGCCGCCGGCGCCGGCGGCGCCGGGGGCGAAGTCGTAGCGCCAGACGTTCACCTTGCGGTCGCCCATCATCACCGCGAACTCGAACACCTTGCCGGGGACGCACTCGGTGATCTCGCACGTCGTCCAGTAGAGGATCGGCCAGTTCTCGTTCCGCTTGACGTGGCCCTTGTAGCGAGCGCCGACAGCCGGGCCCGTGGCGCCGTCGAGCCACTCGGCCTCGACGACCTCCGGGCTGTACTCGCCCATCCTCGTGATGTCGCTGACGAGACCCCACACCTTCTCGGGAGGGGCGTCGATGTGGAGCGAGACCGCGGCGCGCATGGAGCGCGACTACAGCCGCCCCGTGGCCTTCACGTCCAGATAGGCGTCGGCGAGGCGCGGGGCGAGCCGGCCCGGCGGCTCGTCGACGACCGTCACGCCGAGGCGGCGCAGCCGGGCGACGAGGCGGCGGCGCGCATCCAACGCGGCGACGGCGGCAGCCTTGCGGTACGCGCCGGATGCATCGGACGGCACGGACGCCGCGAACGCGTCGAGCTGCGGGTCGCGGGCGGCGGCCACGACGACGACGTGGTCACGGGCGACGAGCGGCAGCGCCGGCAGCAGCGTCTCGGACACCGCCTGCTCGGTGAGCTCGCTGCAGACGACGAGCAGCGCGCGGCGGCGGAAACGGGCGAGCGTCGTCACGAACGCGCCGCGGTAGTCGCTCTCCCACAGCCGTGGTTCGAGCGCGTACATCGCGTCGGTGACACGCCGCAGCTGGTCACGGGCGTGGCCGGGCCCGACGACCGACCGCACCTCGGCGTCGAACGCGACCAGCCCGGCGCGGTCACCGAGCCGGGTGGCGACCGCGGTGACGGTCATGACCGCGTCCATGGCGTGGTCGAGGCGGGGGAGGCCCTCGATGCGCCCGGCCATCGTGCGGCCGGTGTCGAGGAGCAGGAGCACGGTCTGGTTGCGCTCGGCGCGGTACGTCCGCACGATGGGGCGCCCGGCCCGCGCCGTCGCCGACCAGTCGACGCGCCGGAACTCGTCGTCGACCTGGTACTCGCGCAGCTGGTCGAAGTCGGTGCCGCCGCCGCGTCCTCGCGCGCTGCGGAGTCCGACCTCGAGGATGCGGGCGCGGTCGATGCGCAGCTCGGCGTCCGCGCGCGATCGGAACGACGGGTGCACGCGCAGCACACCGGGCAGCGACCGCCGCTGCTGGCGCGCCGCCAACCGCATCGGACCGTCGACGCGCACGACGACCTCGGTGGGCTCGAACCGCCCGCGCCGTGACGGCCGGAATCGCGCGCGGGCGCTCACGCGTGCGCGCCGCGGCAGCGTCAGGCGCACACGACGCGTCGTCGCTCGCAAGGACGGCGCCAGCTCGTCGCTCACCCGCACGTGGAGTCGACGGTCGGACGGGTTGCGCACGCGCCACACCACCTCGGCGTCGGCGCCGAGCTGCACGACGCCGGGCAGCTCGCGCTCGACGGCGATCGCCGACGGCCGCACTGCGAGCGACCAGTCGACCAGCGCGACGACGAACAACGCGGTGTTCACGCCAACCAATCCCCACGGCGGGTCGACGCCGAGCACGACGACCGACCCGACCGCGACGGCCAGCGCCAGCCGCCCCGTCGGAACCGGCACCCCGCTCACGATCCTCCCACAGAATCGCAGAAATTCCGACAAACGGGACGCAAAAACACGAGTATGTGGGAGGATGCGCGTCGGGTCTGCGGGGTCACCGCGGCACCGGCACCGACGCCAGCAGGCCGTCGAGCACGGCGTCGGGCGTGACGCCCTCGAGCTCGACCTCGGGACGCAGCTGCAGGCGGTGCCGGCACACGGGCTTGGTCATGGCCTTGACCTCGTCGGGCGTCACGAAGTCGCGCCCCGCCATCCACGCCCAGGCCTTCGACGCGTGGAGCAGCATCGCCGCGCCCCGGGGGGACACCCCGAGCGTGACCGAGGGCGAGTCCCGGGTGGATCGCACGACGTCGACGATGTAGCGCCGCACGGCGTCGTCGACGCGGATCGACGTGATCTCGGCACGCGCCGACGCGAGCGCGCCGACACCGGCGACGGCGCGGACACCGGCAGCCCGCACGTCGTGCGGGTCGAGGCCGGCGTCATGGCGGGCGAGGATGGCAACCTCCTGCTCGGCCGACGGGTACGGCACGACGAGCTTGAACAGGAAGCGGTCGAGCTGCGCCTCGGGCAGCGGGTACGTGCCCTCGTACTCCACGGGGTTCTGCGTGGCGACGACGAGGAACGGGTCGGGCAGCGGGTGCGTGCGCCCGTCGATCGACACCTGCCGCTCCTCCATCGCCTCGAGCAGCGCGGCCTGCGTCTTCGGCGGGGTGCGGTTGATCTCGTCGGCCAGCAGCAGGTTCGTGAACACCGGCCCCGGCCGGAAGCGGAACTCGCCGCCGTCGCCACCCGGCGACGACAGGCCGTCGAGGATCACCTGGCCGGTGACGTCGGAGGGCATGAGGTCGGGCGTGAACTGCACGCGCCGGAACTCGAGGTCGAGCGTCGCCGCGACCGTCTTGACGAGCAGCGTCTTCGCCACGCCGGGGACGCCCTCGAGCAGCACGTGACCGTGCACGAGCAGCGCGGCGAGCAGCCCGGACAGCACGCCGTCCTGGCCGACGACCACCTTGGCCACCTCGTCGCGCACGGCGAGGACGGCGTCACGGGACTGGGACACGGGTGACCTCCAGGCGGACGGCTTCGATGCGCTGCGCGAGCTCGACGAGCTGAGCGTCGCTGTGCGGCGTGACATCGCCGAGCTCGCGCTCGACGGCGTTGAGATCGACGCCGCTGCGTGCCGTCAGGTCGCGGCGAAGATCGTCGACCATGAGCTCGGCGGCGCGGGCGCGGCTGCCGGAGCGCTGCAACAGCCGGCCGACGGCGACGACGAGCTCCGACGCGTCGAGCTGCACCGGCTGGTCTTCGACGACGGGGCGACCGAGGCGCCGGGCGCGCCACAGCGCGAGCACCGCGAACGCGATGCCGAGCTGCCACAGCGCGGACTTCACGCGGGGCGAGAGCAGCTCGGTGAGCGACTTCCGTCCCGTCGCGCCCGGCGGGGGCGGGCGAAGGAACGCGATCGACGCACCGCGCCGGGGCACGAGCACCGCGGCGGCGAGCGCGGCGTTGTCGGCGTCGTCGAGGTGGCGGTTGACGAACGCGCCGGCGCCGCCGACGGCGACGACGTTGCCGTCACCGACGCGCGCGGCGACGAACCACCACCCGTCGTTGCGCGGGTAGCAGCGCGTCACCGATCCGGGGGCGTCGTACACCGACGCACCCTCGGCGGCGACGCGGCCGACGCCGCGCAGCGGGGCGAACGAGCACCGCTTCTCGAGCTGCGCCGGGAAGAGGCCGACGTCCGTGGAGCCCTTGCGGTTCCACGGCGCGAGCGGCGACGACGGGTCGGCCACGACCAGCGTCCCGCCGGCGCGCACCCACGCGTCGATCTCGGCCCGCCGGGCCGGGCCGAGGTCGTCGGCGAGGACGAGCGCGGTGTCGTGCGCGCCGGCCGACGGCGCCGCGCGGGTGACGTCGACCCGCGCGCCCAGCGAGCGCAGCGTCTCGACGAGCCCCTTCGTGCCGAGCCCACCGGACGACGTCGGGTCGAGCGGCGGGCCGTCGCCGCGGCCGCTGCGCCCGAGGAGGAGACCGGCCACGACGACGAGCGCGACGAGGACGACGAGCGGCGCCCACGGCCGGACGCGCGTCACGTCACCGCACCTCCGCCAGCACCCGCGACTCGAGCGAGCGGAACGCGGCCGCGTCGCCGGCGTCGGTGGGTGACCCGCCGTACCACGCCGCCTCGAAGAGCGTCGTCGCCGACGCGAAGTCACCGGCGACGGTCGGCGCGTTGCCCGCCACTTCGCGGCGGTACTCCCCCGCCGTCCGTCCGGGCACCTCGTCGACCAGCCCGCGCGCCGCGAGGTCCGCGACGAGCGCGCGGTACCGGCAGCGCAGCGCGCGTCGCCACTCGCCCGCCGCCTCCAGCGCGTCGGCCTCGGCGCGCCACTCGGGGCCGGTGAGCCGCCGCCCACCGGTCACGCCGAAGCCGACGGCGTCGACCTCGGGGTCGCGCCGCACGCCCCGCACGAACCGCACCGTGAGCGCGACGAGCACGGCGACGACGACCGCCACGACGAGCCACCCGACCGGTGAGCCGGTCGCGCCCTCGAGCAGGCGGGCGAGCAGGCGGCCGAGGAAGTCGAACAGGTCGTCGCGGAGGCGTTGCAGGAGTGGCTTCGCCGGCTCCTGGAACTCCGGCCGCGACAGCACGTCGTGCGCCGCCCGGCGCGCCTGCTCGGCGGTGTGCGAGGGGATCGGGAGGCGGGCCGCGCTCACGTCGACGGCGCGGTGCGCGCCATGTCGGCGGCCATCACCTCGAGATCGAAGCCCTCGTGGCGGATGCGACCGTCGAAGTACACGAGCGTCGAGATGATCGCGACGAGCGGTGTCGTGACGATCGACGTCAGCACGCCGCCGATGGCGAGCAGCACCCAGCCGCCGCGATCGCCGCCGATGCCCAGGCCGATCGACTGCGGGATCACGCCGAGGACCTGGCCGAGGATCGACGCGAGGAAGCCGCCGACGAGCGCGACGGCGACCGTCGACCACGTGCGCGGCCGCAGCAGCCGGATCGACCGGCGCATGCCGGCGACCGGTCCGAGGTCCTCGACGACGATCGCCGGCGCGACCGCCACGCACCACGCCATGGCCACGACCGCCCACGGGATGCCGGCGAGCGCGAGGAGCACCAGCACGAGGATCGGCGCCCAGCCGTGTGCGCCGCCGACCGCCAGCGCGATCGCGATGCCGACGGCGGCGATCCACACGAGACCTTCGAACAGGTGCACGAGGACCCACGACGACACGAGGCTCCACCACCGCCGGCCCGCGGCCCGGAGCGCCTCACCCACCGACACCTCGTCACCGAGGTACGACGCGGCGACGACCCGGCTCACCGCGCCGGCGACGAACGGCAGCACGAGGACCGTCACCGCGAAGGCGAGCAGGGTGGCAAACGCGTCGGTCCCGGTGCCGGTTGCCGTCCGCCCGTCCGAACCGACGGACGGGTCCGAGATGAAGTCGCCGATCGAGCGACCGCCGAAGATGTCGCGCTGGAGGAACGCCGACAGCACCTGGATGGGCACGACGAACACCGCGGTGATCGTCAGCACCGTCCGCGCGTTGGTGCGGAGCAGCTTGAACGCACCGTCGAGGATGTCGGGGAGCGTCATCGGGTGCAGCGGCAGCGGTCCGCGCCGCACCGGCGTCGCCATGCGCGACGAAGCTAACCGCGACGGTCGAGGACCCGGCGGTTGCCGCTCGCCCGCAGCCGCGCCGCGATGTCGTCCGCCGAGGTGACGACGAACTGCGTGACGGAGAGCTCGCGGTCGAGCGCCCGCAGCACCCGCCCGGGATGACGCCGCCCCGCCGCCCCGGCCCCGTCGCCGTTGCCGCCGGTGTCGACGGCGAGATGGACGATGAGCTCGTCGACGCCGTTCACCGTGCGGAGCTCGGCCTGCCACGCTGTCACCTCCGGCGTCGCGTCGAGCAGCGTGACGAAGCGCGGGTCGAGGCTGGCGTCGACGACACGCGGTGACGTCCGCCCGCACACCGGGCACGGCGACGAGTCGACGCGGCCGGTCGCGCCGGTGCGCAGCCGCAGCAGCGCGGTCCCCTTCCATTCCAGGCCCGACCACACGAGCCCGCCGTCGACGACCTCGAGGACGTCGACGTCCGGTGCGATGTGCGCGCCGGTCCCACCGCGGCACTCCACCCACAGCGAGCGCACGCCCGGCGGCGCCCACGCGGCGACGACGGCCGCGCCCGCGGGCAGCATCGACTGCAGCGACGCGCGCACGTCGTCCGCCAGCGGCGCGCCGACGGCGAGCAGCGTGTGCACGGACGCGACCGCGTCGGATGGCGTCGCCCGCAGCAGCGCCACGAGGTCGTCCACCTGCCCGGCGATCACGGTCGGGCGGATGACGTCGAGCTGGTGCGGCGTCACGCCGTACGGCAGGTGCAGCGCGGACACACCGGCGAGGCGGGCGCCCTCGACGAGTTCCCACCAGGCGACGTCGGGCGCGGCGGGCAGCAGGTTGACGATGACGTCGTAGCGGCCGAGGCCGGCGAGCGCGAGCCACCGCCGCCCCTGCTCGGCGAGCCGCTCGATGTCGTCGTCGGTGTACCCGATCGTCACGCCGTCGGCGATGACCCACCGCACCGGCTTGTACGTCGGGTCGATGACGTCGCGGTTGACGCGGTCGGCGCGGCGCTGGAACTTCGCCCACGCCACCTTCACGAGCAGCCGCGCCGACGCGAAGCGCTGGATCGTCTTCTCGTCGGGGCGCAGCACGAGCTCACCGGGGTCGTGGATGTCGGCGAACGACGTCGGCGGCAACGACCGGAGGATCGCGTCGCCGGAGGCCTGGCGCCCGAGACCCGCGCCGTCCAACCGCGCCCGGTAGAACGGCGAGTAGGGGTACACCTCCTCGGTGACGTAGCGGGCCAACGCCCGCAGCTGCAGTGCGCGCAGCTGGCCCGGGTCTCGCTGGTCACCGATCACGGCGCGAGGGAAGCGCCAGCGACGAGCGCCAGCCGAGCGGCAAGGAGTGGAGCGACGCAGAGCGAGGCCATCAGCACGGCGGGCACCCTAGTTTTCGGTCGTGTCCGACTCCTGGCTCGCGTCGACGTACGGCGAGCGCTTCGCGCCCGTCTACGACGACTGGTACGGCGACGAGGACGTCACCCCGATCGTCGACACGCTCGCCGACCTCGCCGCCGGCGGACCCGTGCTCGAGCTCGGCGCCGGCACCGGTCGCCTGGCGATCCCGCTCGCGCAGCGCGGTCTCGACGTCGACGCCCTCGACGCGTCCGAGGCGATGCTCGCCCGGCTGCGCACCAAGCCGGGCGCGGACCGCATCCGGCGCGTGATCGCCGCCGACATGGGAGACGTCGGCCACCACGTCGAGCCGGGGAGCTACGGCGTCGTCGTCGTCGCGGCCAACACCCTGTTCCTGCTCGACACCGGCGACGCCCAGGCGCGCTGCGTCGCCGGCGCCGCGCTCGCGCTGCGCCCCGGCGGGCGCCTCGTCGTCGAGGCCTTCGTTCCCGACCTCGAGCGGCTGGCGGCACCGGCCGCCGACACCGTGACGGTCCGCTCCGTCGAGCCCGATCGCGTCGTGCTGTTCGCCACGAAGTCCGACGTCGACCGCCAGACGATCGACACCGCCATCGTCGAGCTGACCGACGGCGCACCCGGCGTTCGCGTGTTCCCCGCGCGACTGCGGTGGTCGACGTCCGCCGAACTGGACGCGATCGCCGCCTCCGCCGGGCTCACGCTCGAGGCCCGGTGGTCGGACTGGGACCGGAAACCTTGTGACGAGTCGGCCGACACGCACGTCTCCGTATGGAGAGCATCCGTCGGGTGACACGCGCGTCAGCGTCACAATTGGGGGGTACCGTCGGCCCCGTGGGAGGCATCCAAGTGGGAGGCCCGAGGTGAGTCAGCTGCGACTCGACCCGTTGACGGGCCGATGGATCGCCATCTCCCTCGAACGGGCCGAGCGTCCCCACGCCTTCCAGACCCGATCGCTCCCCGTGGAGGACGACCCGTCGCGCCCATGCCCGTTCTGCCCGGGCAACGAAGACCTCACGCCGCCGGCCATCGAGACGTACGGCACGGACGACGGCTGGAAGGTCCGCGTGATGCCGAACAAGTACCCGGCGTTCTCCGGCCACGAGCCCATGGTCGTCACCCACCTCGGCCCGGTCTTCACGCAGGCGCCGGCCGGCGGCGAGCACGAGATCGTCGTCTTCACGCCGTCGCACACCGGCTCGTTCGCCGACCTCACACCCGAGCAGGCCGGCCTCGTGCTCGCCGCGATCCGCGACCGCGTCGAGGAGCACTCGCACATCCCGGGGTTGCGCTACAGCCAGGCGATCGTGAACTACGGGCGTGAGGCGGGCGCGTCGATCGAGCATCCGCACGGCCAGCTCCTCGGCATCCCCTTCGTGCCGCGGGGGCTGTCCGACGAGCTCGCCGGATTCGCCCGCTTCCAGGGTTCGTGCCTGCTGTGCACGACGGCCGAGGCCGAGATCGCCGTGCAGCACCGCGTCGTGGTCGACGACGACCGCGTCGTCGTCGTGGCGCCGTTCTGGAGCGGGTCACCGTTCGAGATGCTCGTGATCCCGAAGACGCACGAGCCGCACGTGCACGACGCGCTGCCGCCCGACCTCACCGGCGTCGCCCGCGCGATCCGCTCGGCGCTCGAGAAGCTGCGCGACACGGTGGGCGACGTCGCCTACAACGTCGTGTTCCACTCGGCGCCGTTCCGCCTCCAGGGCGACTACCACTGGCACGTCCACCTCGTGCCGAAGCTCACGACGCGCGCCGGCTTCGAGCTCGGGACGGGTGTGCTGCTGAACGTCATGCCGCCGGAACTGGCGGCGCAGGCGCTCACCGGCCGCTCGTAACGGCCGATCGATCGTTCGGTTGCGCGTCTCGGTCGTGGTGCGGGCGACGCCCGTGGACGTGTGGGCCGAGCTGGCGGACATCCCGTCGCACGTCACCTGGATGGCCGACGCCGCCGCGATCCGCGTCATCGGCGAGCGGCCGCTCACGTTCGAGTGCGACACGGTCGTCGGTCCGTTCCGGCTGACCGACGTGATGACGATCACCGAGTGGCGGCCCCGGCGGGCGATGGGTGTCCGCCACGTCGGGGTCGTCACGGGGACGGGCCGGTTCACGCTGCGTCGTGTCGGTGTCGTGCGGCCGCGGACTCGCGTGACCTGGGAGGAATCGCTCGTCTTCCCGTGGTGGCTCGGCGGGCGCGTCGGCCTCGTCGTCGCGTCGCCGGCGCTGCGCCTCGTCTGGCGGGCGAACCTCCGCAGGCTCAAGGCGCGCATAGAGAACCAGCCGTACGGCGCCTGAGGACGTAATAGCGTGCCGCGGGTGCGCCTCGCCCCCCGAGCGCTCACTTCGGCGGCCGTCGTCGCGAGTGTGGTCGCGGCTGTCACCGTCGCCGGGACGAGCGCGGCGTGGGCGACGGGCGGCTCGATCAGCGATCCCGATGACGCGCGGGCGCCGCTCGACGTCAGCCGCGTCACCTACCGCGACGACCCGGCGACGCTGAGCTGGACGATCGACTCGTACGGCGCGTTCGCGGACGACGACGTCTCGACGTGCCTGCTCTCGATGGACGGGCGCAACCGCCAGGTCGCCGTCGCGTGGGATCCGGGCGCGGGCCGGCTCGTCGCCGACGTCGAGACGTCCACGGGTGCCGTCGTCGGGCCCGCCCACGTCGTCCGCACGAACGCCACGTCCTTGCGGCTCAGCGTGCGGCGCGGCGACGTCGGCGATCCGTCGTCGTACCGCTGGTTCCTGTCGTGCCTCGACGACGCCGACCACGACGGCCGCATCGAGTCCGGCGAGTCGGACACGGTGCCGGGCGGCAGCGCACTCGCCACGCACGACGTGTCGCCGGCGAGCGGCGTCGACCCGGTGCGGCGCATTGCCGGCGCCGACCGGTACGCGACAGCGATCGCGGCGTCGCGCGCCGCGTTCGCGTCGACCGACTCCGCGCGTGCGGTCGTCCTCGCGGGTGCCGACGGGTTCGCCGACGCGCTCAGCGGTGCACCGCTCGCCGGCGCGCGCGGCGGTCCGGTGCTGTTGACCGACCCGACCGCGCTGCCGTCGCCGGTCGAGTCGGAGATCGACCGGGTGCTCCCCGCCGGCGGTCGCGTGTACGTGCTCGGCGGTGAAGCGGCGGTGTCGCCCGCCGTCACCGACCGGCTGTCGGCGCGCGGCTACGCGGTTCGCCGCGTCGCCGGCGCCGACCGGTACGCGACCTCGGTCGCGGTCGCCGGTGAGCTGGGGCACCCGGCGACCGTCGTGCTCGCCGACGGGAGCGACTTCCCCGACGCCCTCTCGGGCGGTGTCGCGGCGGCGCGGTTGCGGGGCGCGGTGCTCCTCACCGACGGCTCGACGATGCCGGCGTCGGTGCGCACCGAGCTGGCCGACCACCGCCCGACGACGCGCTACGCGGTCGGCGCTCCGGCGGCCGATGCCGACCCCGGCGCGTCGCCGATCGTCGGCGTCGACCGCTACGACACGGCGCGTCGCGTCGCCGCCCGCTTCTACACCGATCCGACGACCGTGGTCGTCGCCTCGGGCGCGTCGTTCGCCGACGCGGTCGTCGGCGGGTCCGTCGCCGCTGCGGGCAACGCGCCGCTGCTCCTGACGACCCCGTGGTCCGTGCCGCCGTCGTCGTTCGACTGGGCGGTGGGTGAGGCGGTGTCGCTGGGTTCGGCATCCGTCGTCGGTGGCGTGCGGGCCGTCGCCGACGAGGTCGTCGTCGGCCTCCTCGACGCGATGAACTAGGGGCATGGTCGACGAGTTGGTCGACGCTCGCCGCGAGGAACCGCCGTTCCTCCTCGGCGAGCGCGAGATGCTCGAGCAGTGGCTCGAGTTCCACCGCACGACGCTCGAGCTGAAGTGCGAGGGACTGTCCGACGCGGACCGGAAGCGCCGGCCGATCGAGACGTCGAACCTGTCGTTGCACGGCCTCGTGCGGCACATGGCCGAGGTCGAGCGCAACGGGTTCCGCCGGGCGCTGCTGCGCGAGCCCGACACGCCGCCGATCTGGTACGACCCGGCGGTCGAGGACAGCGAGCTCGTCCCGCTCGACGACGCAGACTGGTCGACCGACCTCGACGTGTGGCGCGCCGAGTGCGAGCACAGCCGCATCGCCGCAGCCGCGCACGACCTCGACGACACCGGCCTGCGTCACGGCAAGGAGTGCTCGCTGCGGTGGATCTACGTCCACATGATCGAGGAGTACGCCCGCCACAACGGCCACGCCGACCTCATCCGCGAGCTCCTGGACGGCGCCGTCGGCTGGTGAGCCCCGGCGTCACCCGGCGGCGGTCACGGCGAGGAGGGGCCACTCGTCCGGCACCCCTTTCAGCCGATGGACACCGCGATCGGCGTACGTGAACGGCGCGCCGATCGTGAGGTCCTTCACCGTCCTCGTGACGAGGACCTCGTCGGCGCCCGCGACCGCGGCCACACGGGCGGCGAGGTGCACCGCCAGGCCGCCGACGTCGTCGCCCCGGACCTCGATCTCGCCGACGTGCACGCCGGCCCGAACCGAGACGCCGATACCCGTCGCGCCACGCCCGACCGCGAGCGCGAACCGCACCGCGTTCCCGGGCGCGTCGAAGGTGACGAGCGCGCCGTCACCCGTCGTCTTCACCAGCCGGCCACCGAACACGCGCGCGTTCCGGGCGACGAGTCCGTCGTGGTCGTCGAGCGTCCGCCTCCATGCGGCGTCGCCGACACGTGAAGCGTGCGCGGTCGAGTCGACGATGTCCGTGAACACCACGGCGGCGAGTACCCGGTGGGCGGCGGCCGTCTGGCGGGTGCCGGTGATGAACTCCTCGATCTCGTCGACGATCGCGTCGGCGTCACCGAGCCACGGAACGTGGTCGACGCCGTCGAGCTCGACGAGCACCGCCCCCGGGATGTGGGCGGCGAGGTATCGCGCGGCAGCAACGGGGATGAACGGGTTGTCGCGGCGATGCAGCACCAGCGTCGGCGCCGTGACCGTCGGGAGGAGCGCCCGCGTGTCGAGGTCGGCCATCGCCGCGAAGCGGCGGCGCGCCATGCCGGGGCTGGCGCCGCGCTGCCCGGCACGCTGCCACCAGAGACGGAACTCGGCGTCGTCCACCTTGCTCCGGGCGACGAGCGCGACGTCGTCGCGATCCGTCTGCCCGGTGTCGATCTGGCGCAGCGCCTCCCGCCAGTCCTCCTCGGGGACACCGATCGGGTAGTCGGGCGCGGCGAACGCCCGGGCGACGGCGTGGATCAGCACCAGCCCGCGAACCCGCTCCGGCCACGTCGCCGCCAACGACACCGCCGCCCACGCCCCCGGCATGGTCGCGACGAGGTACGCACGGTCGACGCCGGCAGCGTCGAGCACCGCGAGCGCGTCGTCGCGCAGCAGCTCGGGCGTGATCGGGGTCGCCCGGTCGTAGGGATCGGACAGACCGACCCCACGGGCGTCGTAACGGATGAGCCGGCCGATCGCGGCCAGCCGCTCCTCGTACCGCCGCCACAGCGGCTGCTCGTCGGTCGAGTCGATCGAGAGCGACGGCCCCGCCGTCGAGAGCTCGAGCAGGTCGACGGGACCGTCCCCCGACACCTCGAACGCGAGGCGGGCACCGTCGGCGGACACCGCGTACGGCACGTCGCCGCCGGTCCTGCCTCAGCCGACCTCGAGCACCGTGCGGATGCCCCGCCCGGCGCGGAGGTCGGCGATGGCGTCGTTGACCTCGTCGAGCGGGCGGCGCGACGTGATCATCGACTCCAGGTCGAGCGAGCCGGCCCGCCACAGGTCGAGCAGGCGGGGCACCTCGCGCAGCGAGTTCGACGACCCGAGGAAGCAGCCGAGCAGCTTCTTCTCGCTGATGCCGAACAGCACGGCCGCGTTGATCGTGACCGAGTGGTCGATCGGCGGGGCGCCGACCATGATCACCCGCCCACCGGGGCGGATCGTGTCGATCGCCGTCTCGACGAGCTTCCCGTTGCCGACGCACTCGAGCGCGTGGTCGACGCCGACGCCGTCGGTGAGCTCGCGGACGCGGGTGGCGACGTCCTCGCTCGACGGGTCGATGAGGTCGGTCGCGCCGAGCTTCGAGGCCGCCTCGCGCCGTGACTCGATCGGATCCGACGCAACGACGCGTGACGCGCCCGCCAGCCGTGCGCCCTGCACTGCAGACATGCCGACGCCGCCGAGACCCATCACGAGGACGGTGTCGCCGGGGAGGACGCCGGCGGTGTTGAACACCGCGCCGACACCGGTCTGCACCGCGCACCCGATCACGCACGCCACCTCGAGGGGGACGTCGTCGGCGATCTTCACCGCGCCGGTCTCCTGCGTGACGACCAGCTCGCCGAACGCGCCGACGCCGAGACCGCGGTACACGATGTCGCCGTTGCGGGACAGGCGGGTCGAGCCATCGGCGAACGTCCCCGTCGGCACCGCGCCGCCGTTGACGCACACGCCGGGCTCACCCCGTACGCACCAGTAGCACCGCCCGCACGGTGGGATCGGCGTCAGCACGACGTGGTCGCCCGGGTGCAGCGACGTCACACCGTCGCCGACCGACTCGACGACCCCGGCCGCTTCGTGCCCGACGACGATCGGCGTGGTGAACGCGCCGTCGAGGATCGTGACGTCCGAGTGGCACAGCCCGCAGTGCGACACACGCACCCGCACCTCGCCGGCGCGCGGCGCCTCGATGTCGATGTCGTCCACCACCCGCACCGGATCGCCCGCCCGCTCCAGCAGCGCAGCCCTCATGGCCGCACAGACTGGCAGACTTCACGAGATCCGCAACGAAAGCGGGGGCTCCTGTCCCCACTTCCGTTTCATGAAACGGAAGTGGGGGGTCGGGCGGTGGGGGACAGATCAGCGCGGGTCGCCGAGCGTCTCGACCGCCAACCCGAGCGCGGTGCCGAGGAGGCGCAGCGACGGCGTCGGACGCTCGACCAGCGCGTCGTAGACGAGCTCCTGGGCGACGTCCACGTCGGGATAGAGCTCGAGATCCCGTGCGAGCAGCAGGAGCTGGAGGGCGGCGTCGACCGCCTCCGGCCCGCCCCCGTTGCCGGCCTCGACCGCCCGCTCGACGGCGATGCGGATCGAGCGCGACATGACCGCTCGCGCCCGGGGCGTGTCGAGGTGCACGCCGTGCCGGCGGGCCACCCGCACGAGCTGGCGGGCCTCCTCGTACGCCTGCGGGTCCGACGAACCCGCCTGCGCGGCGACCTCTGACTCGAACCGCCGCGACAGCGCCAGCACCGCCGGCGCCCGCAACTCCGGCGGCAGGTCGTAACCCGCGATGGCGAGCGCGTCGAGCGTCGCCCGGTGGTCGTCGAACAGGCGCTGGTACGCGGCGGCCATGCGTTCGGCCAGCGAGTCGGCGACCGACGCGAGGATCTGATCGGCGGCGTCGGGAAGCGCCCACGACAGGTCGAACTCGTCACCGGCGAAACCATCGCCGAGCAGCCGCAGCAGCGTTGTCAGCGGGGCGCCGTCGCCGAACGCCTTCGTGATGCCGGCGATCGCCGGCTCGTCACGCGCCGGATCGGCGGCGCGAACGGCGCCCAGCACCTCGAGACCGCCGAGGTGGAGCCCGGCGTAGACGTACTCCGTGCGCCGGCCCGTCCGCGCGTGCACCAGCAGCACGTTGCCGGTGCAGAGACCGACGTGGCCGCGGTGATCGTGGGCGTGGTCGACCCACTCGACGTCGAACCCGGCGATGCGTCCCGTGGGAAGCGGTCGCTGGAGCAGCTCGACCAGCGCGAGGTGGGCGACGACGCGACGGCCGTCGACACGCGCCGGCACGACGTGGCGCGACCACACCTGCCGCCCGTCGCCCTCGGCGGGGACGTTGCTGCGGGCGTTCGACAGGACGTCGAGGACTGCGTCCTCCCCGGCGTCCTCGCCCAGCTCGCGCAGCAGGTCCATGCACCGCGCCGCGAGCCGCAGGACGTACACGGTCTCGATGCCGGCGAGGTCGTTGAAGAACCAACCGCACGACGTGTACATCGCCAGGGCGTGGCGCTGCGACTCGAGCAGCGTCAGCGCCTCGACCGGGTCGGCGCCGTCGACCGTCCACCGGGCGGCGAAGTCGTCGCGCGACACCCGCCCGAGCAGCACGTCGACATACGCGTCGCGCGCCGCCCAGGGGTCGCCGTCGGCGAAGACCGACGCGCCGCGGCGCTCGAACACCTCGACGGCACGGTCGCGGAGCAGGTCGAGCGCGTCACGCAGCGGACGCCGCCAGCGCTGGTTCCACCCGGGCTCGCCGCCGGTCACGCAACCGCAGTCGTCGGCCCAGCGGTCGACGCCGTGCGCGCACGACCACGCGCTCGTCCGGACCTCGATGTGATCGTCGGGGGTAGGCGGATGGGCTCGCAGGTACGCGGCCGCGTTCGTGATCGTGAGGCCACGCCTCGGTCCCTCGACGGTCAGCGCGTACGCCAGCCCGCGGTCGAAGTACTGGTGATGGTGGCCGAAGGTCTCGCCATCGGTGGCGAGGCAGACGACGCCGTCGCGGCCGTCGAGCGTCGCCAGCGCGCGGTCGACGAGCGCCTGGCTCGACGGCGCCTCGAACGCGGCGGCGTGCGACAGCGGTCCGTCGAAGAAGACGATCTCGACGCCTTCGCTGCGGTATGTGCGGCGGGTGTCGACGTGCGCGACCGCCGCCGCCTGCGTCGGAGCCAGGATCGTGAAGCGCACGCCCTCCTCCCGCAGCACCCGCAGCACGGTCGGGTCGACCGCCGTCTCCGGCAGCCACACCCCCTCTGCGTCGCGCCCGAACCGGTGACGGAAGTCGGCCAGACCCCAGCGGATGTTCGTGCGCAGGTCGCGCTCGGTGCACAGCGGGAGGATGACGTGGAAGTACGACTGCGCCATCGCCCCGCCACCCTCGCGGTCGCCGTCGAGCACTGACGCGTACGTGTCCGGCGCGTGCGCCTCGAGCCACGCCATGAGCGTCGGCCCGATGTCGTAGGAGATGTGCGCGTAGTTGTTGACGACAGAGACGACGCGGTTCTGCCCGTCGACGATGCGGGCCGCGGCGTTCGCCCGGTACGACTCGGCGTCGATGCGGGCGTTCCAGTCGTGGAAGGGCGCGGCCGACGGCTCGCGCGGCACCTCCTCCGTCCACGGGTTCTCGCGCGGCGGTTGGTAGAAGTGCCCGTGGACGATCAGGTTGCGGTCGCCGCCCATGTGACGACCGAGGGTACCGACCCCTACGCCGCCGGGGACTCGACGCGGCCGTCGACGTGGCGGGCGAACCGCTCCTGCTCGCGCCCGTGTGTGGGTGCGTTGTCCGGCCAGGGCCAGCCACCGAACTCCGTGCGGCGGTAATCGTCGAACGCCTGCTGGATCTCGGCCTTCGTGTTCATCACGAACGGGCCGTACTGGGCGACGGGCTCGCCGATCGGGCGGCCCTGGAGCACCAGGATCTCGGTCTCGGCGTCGGGTCCGGCGACGAGCGCGACGTCGTCGGCCTCGGCGCGTACGACGACGGCGTGGTCGTTGGCGACGTCGGTGTCGGCGACGCGCACGGCGTGCGCCGCATCGCCCTCGAACACGTAGAGCACCCGCGCGGTGCTCGCGCCACCGGCGGCGGGTGGCAGCGTCCACGTCGCGCCCGCGTCGAGCCGGACGTGCCATATGGCGACGTCGGCGTCGCCGCGCGCCGCGTACGAGTCGGGCGGCGGCTTCGGGCCGGACATGTCGCCGAGCGCACCCGCGATCACCGTCACGTCGACGCCGGGCGAGGGCTGCACGACGGGCATGTCGCCGTCCCAGAACATCGTGAAGTACGGGTCGACGAACTTGTCCTCGGCCGGGAGGTTGAGCCAGATCTGGAAGAGCTCGAGCGGGTTCGGCCGGTCGCGCTCGAGGAGCGGGAACATCTCGGCGTGGACGATGCCGCGCCCGGCGGTGAGCCACTGCACGTCGCCGCGACCGAAGCGCGCCGCGGCCCCGAGCGAGTCGGAGTGGTCGATCAGGCCCTTGCGAACGAACGTCACCGTCTCGAACCCGCGGTGCGGGTGTTGCGGGAAGCCGGGAACGACGAGGCCGTGGTACATGCTCCACCCGTCCTTGCGGGAGAAGTCCATGCCGAGCTCGCGGTCGTCGATCGGCACCGCCGGAGCCAGCGCGTCGGTGCCGGCCGGGTACTCGTCGTCGTGGTGGGCGCAGAACAGGAACGGATCGATCGTCGGCCAGTGCATGCCGAGCGGGACGACCCGGAGCACGGGGGTCACGAGCGTCGTCAACACTCGTGGGGGGCGAAACCTTCCGAACTCGGCGTAGATCCGTACCGTATGGGTTCAGATCTACGCCGAGTTCGTGAGCCGGCGGTCAGCCCTCCGGCACCAACCAGACGACGCCGAGCGGCGGCAACCGCAGCACGCCGGAGGACTGCAACCCGTGCCACGGCGTCGGCTCGGCGTCGACCGTGCCGTTGACGACGCCGGAGCCCTCGAAGGCGGCGTCGTCGGTGTTGAGCACCTCCACCCAGCGGCCGTCTCGGGGCAGGCCCACCCGG
>DASSOZ010000119.1:0-16474 GCA_035700105.1 Acidimicrobiales bacterium | reverse complement strand
AGGTCGAGGGCCGGCGGGCGGTGCTCGAACTGCTGCGCGCGGGTCGCCGGCGCGTGCGCAGTGTCCTGCTCTCGGGTGACGCCGAGCGCGACGAGGTGCTCGACGAGATCGCGGAACTCGCCGGCCCGTCGCTGCGGGTCGCCAACGCGGAGAAGGTGAAGGCGGCCGCCCGTACGGACGCGCACCAGGGTGTCGTCGCGTCGGCCCAACCGCTGCAGGCGGCCGATGTCGACGAGTTGCTCGACGCCGACGACGCGTTCCTCGTCGCGCTCGACGGCGTCACCGACCCGCAGAACCTCGGGGCCGTCATGCGCACGGCCGCGTCCGCCGGTGCGACGGGGATCGTGCTGCCGCGGCACCGGGCCGTCCACGTCACGCCGACGGTCGCGAAGGCGGCCGCCGGGGCGATCGAGCACCTGCCGATCGCCGTCGTCCCGGGGCTGCCGACCGCGCTCACCCGGGCGCGCGAGCTCGGCGTCTGGAGCGTCGGCCTCGACGCCCGCGCCGACCGGTCCATCTTCGACGTCGAGGTCGTCACCGACCCCGTCCTGGTCGTCCTCGGCGCCGAGGGGGCGGGACTCGGCCGCCTCACCCGCCAGCGGTGCGATGTCGTCGCCGCCATCCCGCTGCGGGGTCCACTCGATTCGTTGAACGTGTCGGCCGCCGCCGCGGTCGCCTGCTTCGAAGTCGCGCGCCGCCGGCTCGGCTGACAACCCCGCCGGGGAGGCCGTTCGTCCGCTTCCCGAGCTTTGGGACGCTTCTCAACGGTGTTCGAGCCGATTTCTCGCGCTCGAATCCCTCTGTGACCATTGACACGTCAACGCCCTATGGCTACAACGTACTAGTCAAGGACTAGTCCTCGACGTTCACAGCTCAATAGCCCTCACGTCGCAGCAGCGTTGGAGCCCGGAGGCCATGACCACTCGTCTCGATCTCACCCCCCTCGTCGAACTTGCGGACGACGAGCTCGTCGCCTCGTACCGAGAGGGCAACGTTGCAGCCCTCGAGACGCTGCTGGAGCGCTACCGGCGCTTCGCCCGGGCCAAGGGCCGGAGCTACTTCCTCGTCGGCGCCGACAGCGACGACATCGAGCAGGAAGGGATGATCGGCCTCTACAAGGCGATCCGTGACTTCCGGCCCGAGCGCCAGGCGTCGTTCCGGGCGTTCGCCGAGCTGTGCATCACCCGCCAGATCATCACGGCGATCAAGACGGCCACCCGCCAGAAGCACCAGCCGCTCAACCAGTACGTGTCGATCTCGGGCTCCAAGGCGAGCGCCGACGACCACGAGCGGAACATGGAGCACCTTCTCGACGACCACCACATCGCCGACCCGGCCGACCAGGTCGTCTCCCGTGAGCGCATGGCCGAGATGCGGGAGATGATGGCGGCGATGCTCTCGGGCCTCGAGGTCGACGTCCTCCAGCTCTACGTCGAGGGCAAGTCGTACCAGGAGATCGGCGAGCAGCTCGGCCGCCACGTGAAGTCGATCGACAACGCGCTCCAGCGCATCAAGCGCAAGCTCGACGCCCACCTGCAGGAGCAGGCCCGGGCGGAAGCCGCGTTCGCCTGGTAGCGGCGCGCGGTAGCCACCCGCCCCGCGACGGGGGCGAGGTGATCCCGATCGGGATGGTCGTCCCGGGCTCGCGAGCCCGAGTCGTGCTCAACTCGTCCGCCATGACCGACAGAGTCGAGATCTCCCGCGACATCGCCGCGTCACCCGACGCCGTCTACGCCGCCATCTCCGACGTGACGCGCATGGGCGAGTGGTCGGAGGAGTGCTACGCGTGCGAGTGGCACGAGGGCTTCGACGGTGCCGTCGTCGGCGCCGTGTTCGACGGGCACAACCGCAACGGCGACCACGAGTGGACCAGCCAGGGAAAGGTGATCGAGGCCGAACCGGGCCGGGCCTTCGCGTTCGAGTGCTCGATGTTCGACTTCCACTACTCGACGTGGGGCTACCGCATCGAGCCGACCGCAACGGGCTGTCGCGTGACCGAGTGGAGCGAGGACCTGCGTCCCGAGTCGGCGCTCGAGTTCAGCAAGAAGATGTCGGGCATCGACGACCGCGCCGCGCGCAACCGCCAGACGATGAGCGGCACGCTCGAGCGTGTGGCGGCTGCCCTCGAGCGATGACGTCTCGTACCCTTGCGGGCACGCCGGGTTAGCTCAGCTGGCAGAGCAGCTGTCTTGTAAACAGCAGGTCGTCGGTTCGATTCCGACACCCGGCTCCACTTCTGCCCGGCGCGTTCCGCGATCTCGACGGCATCCAGTTCGAGATGTTCCACCGGGAGGGTCACCCGTAGGGTCCTTGTATCGCGCGACAGCGGTTGTCAGGCTCTTGTGGTGCCGCTGAGCGAGCGAGAACAGGCGATCCTCGACTTCGAGCGCTCGTGGTGGATGCGTGACGGCTCGAAGGAAGCCGCCGTCAAAGAACAGCTCGGCCTCTCGTCGGCGCGCTACTACCAGCTCCTCGGCGCGCTGCTGACCCGCGACGACGCGCTGGCGTACGACCCGTTGTTGGTCCGCCGCCTGCGCCGCCTGCGCGATCGGCGGCGTCGCGCTCGCTTCGAGGGACCGTCGGCGACACCCGGCCGCCAGTAGGCCCGATAGGTTCTCGGACCATGGCGAGAAGCGGCCGGCACGCCGCCGATGACGGATCGTTCGGACGCTCCGCGGGCGGCGCGGCGCTGCGAGGCGGCGCGCTGCTGGCGATCGCGGTGATCCTCGGGATCGTCCTGCTCAACGCGGCGGACGACAACGACGCGTTCGCGCCCGTGACGGCCGGCGGCAACGGCAAGAACGGCGGCGCGGCGACCGTGACGACGCGCAGCGCGGCGAACACGACGACGACGTCGTCGACGGTGCCGCTGCGGCCCGCGGCCGAGGTCAAGGTGCTCGCCGCGAACGGCACGACGGTGAAGGGTCTCGCCGGCCAGGTGCACGATCGCCTCAAGGCCGCGGGCTACAACGCGCTCGCTCCCACCGACGCGAGCAAGAAGCCCGTGACGAAGTCGGCCGTCTACTTCACCGCCGGCTACGAGGGCGAGGCGCGCCAGATCGCGCAGCAGCTGAGCATCGCGACCGTGGCGGCGATGCCGCAGCCGCTCCCGGTGCTCAACCTGCAGACGGCGAACGTGCTCGTCGTCGTCGGCACCGACAGTCCCGCGGCGGCGACGACGACGACGGCCCGACGCGGCACCGCGGCGACGACGTCGACGACGCGCAGGACGAGCACCGGCAGCGCGACGACTACGACGACCGGCTGACGCTCGACCGCACGACGACGCGCAGCGTCCCGTCGACGGGCTGACCGGACGTCCCCGGCGGCGGTGACAGCGTCACCGCGAAGGTCGCGCTCGTGACCGACGACGCCTCGACCACCGACCCGTCGGACAGCGCGTGGCGCGTCGTGGACGTCGTCGACTGGGTGCCCTCGACGTGGATGCCGCCCTCGGGCACGGTCGTCGTGCGATCGACGTCGGTGCGCGTCCTCGACCGGACGACGCCGACGTCGTGTCCGTCGACCACACCGAGCGACACGAGCCGGCCCGAGCCCCGCAGGCGCGACGGCGTCGTGTCGGGCAGGGTGAGCGGCACGTCGATCGTCCAGCCCTGGCCGGGATGCAGCGGCACGTCGGGGACGACGGACGCGGCCGAGGGCACGAGCTCGGGCAGCCCGACGTCGCCCAGCACGGACGCCGGCAGTCCCTCGACGGACTCGATCGCCCGCACGTGGGCGGCGCGATCGAGCAGCGCGACGAACGTGCGCGGCGACGATCCGGCGCGCTCGACCCGCACCTGCACGCGGGTTCCGCCCGGCGCGTCGGACCCGATGACCGTCTGCGTCGCGCGCACCCGCGCCGTGGACGACCGCCGCACCGGGTCGCGCCCGGCGAGGGACAGCACGGTGTCCGTGCGCACGCGCACCTCGTAGACCGCACGGGATCCGGCGCCCGGGTGGTAGGCGATGCGAACGGTGTCGGGCCGGCACCCGGCGAGCACCACGGCGGGGACCAGTGCGAGCGCGGCGGTGGCGAACGGCACCCGCACGGGTCGAGCGTACCGATCCGCACCGGTACGGTGGACGGCGCGATGACGTCGCCCGACCCGCTGCCGCGCCTCGTCGAGCCGCTCGTCGCCGATCCCGCGAACGCCGCGGTGCTCACGGACTTCGACGGCACGCTGTCGCGCATCGTCGACCGTCCCGGCGACGCACGCCCCCTCGAGGGCGCACGCGACGTCCTCGGCGCGCTCGCGCAGGCGTTCGGCCGCGTCGGCGTCATCAGCGGGCGACCGGCGGTGTTCCTCCGGGAGCACCTCGGCGCGCCGCACGTGCGCCTCGTCGGTCTGTACGGACTCGAGTGGATCGACGACGACGGCGGTGTCGTGACCCATCCCGACGCGGCACCGTGGCGCGACGTCGTCGACGGCGTCGTCGCCAACGCTCGCGACCACGGGCCCGACGGCGTGCTCGTCGAGCACAAGCCGCTGTCGGTGACCTTCCACTATCGCGAGAACCCCGACCGAGAGGCCGCCGCCCGCTCCTGGGCCGAGGCCGAAGCCGCGCGGACCGGGCTCGTGTCACATCCGGCGCGCATGTCGTACGAGCTGCGACCGCCGGTCGACCGCGACAAGGGCACCGCCGTCGAGGAGCAGGCCGCGGGACTGGGGGCGGCGTGCTTCGTCGGCGACGACCGCGGCGACCTCGCCGCGTTCGACGCGCTCGACCGGTTGCGAGCAAAGGACGTCGACACGCTCCGCGTCGCCGTGCGCAGCGCCGAGGCGCCCGCCGAGCTCCTCGAGCGCGCCGACGTCCTCGTCGACGGGCCGGGCGGCGCGCTCGACCTCTTGCGAAGCCTGGCGGACGCCGTCAGCCGGGCGTCTCGGCAGTAGCGGCGCGCAGTTGGTCGTCGAGCCAGTCGCGCGGCGCCCGCGCCCCCGCCTTCGACCGCAGCGCGGCGGCGTGCCGGTGACGCTCGTCCTGGTCCATCGACAGCGCGTCGTGCAACTGGTCGGCGGTGGCGGACACGTCGAACGGGTTGAGGCCGACGGCCACGTCGTGGAGCTCCTCCCAGGCGCCCGCTTCGCGGGACAGCAGAAGTACGCCGTCGTTCCGGTTCAGCAGCGGGCCCTCCTTGGCAACGAGGTTGAGCCCGTCCTTGACGGGGTTGACGAGCAGCACGTCGTAGCGGGCGAGCGCGGCAACCGAGCGCGGGAAGTCGTCGTCGGTGTCGAGCAGGATCGGCGTCCACCGCGCCGTGCCCCACTCGGCGTTGATCCGACCGACCAGGCCTTCGACCTCCTGGCGGTAGGACTGGTACTCGGCGAGGTCGACGCGCGACGGGTACACGAAGGCGAAGAAGACGACCCGCTCGCGCCACTCGGGGTGTTCGCGCAGCAGATCGTCGAACGCGAGGAAGCCGCGCAACAGGTTCTTCGACAACTCGATGCGGTCGACGCGCAGGATCATCCGGCGGTCGCCGACACGGGCGTCGAGATCGCGACCGGCGGCGGCCGCCGCGTCGGACTCGGCGACACGTCGCAGATCGTCCGCATCCGGTGCGATCGGCGAGACGTACGTGCGCGGGGCGCGCCCGAGCACCTCGTTGCAGCATGCGGTGAACGCCCGCGCCCAGCGCGTCGAGTGGAACCCGCACGCGTCGTAGGCCGCCATGCCGGTGAGCAGTTCCTCCGCCGCGTACTCCGGCAACACCCGGATCGAGTTGGGGCCGCAGAACGGTGTGTGCGTGAAGTGCACGGCGCGCAGGTCCGGTCGGCGGTCGCGAAGGTGCGCGCCGACGAGGGCCAGGTGGTAGTCCTGGACGAGGACGACCGCGTCCCGCGGCGCGGTGTCGACGACGGCGTCGGCGAACGCCTCGTTCACCCGCCGGTAGCCCTCCCACGCCTCTCGCCAGTGGCGATCGAAGCGAGGCCGGCGGGGCAGGTCGTAGAGACCGTGGTGCAGGAACCAGAGCGTGGCGTTCGACACCACGTCGTACGCCATGCGGTAGTCGTCGACGTCGAGGGGGAGCGTGAGCAGCCGGAACCCGGCGGCGTCGACCATGCCGCGCGCCGCGGCGGCGCGGTCGTCGTCGGACACCGCGGCGGCGATCCACTCCGTGCCCGTGCCCTCGATGAGCGGGGCGAGGCTCGACACGAGGCCGCCCGCGCCCCGCTTCGGCGTGAACGACCCGTCGCGCTCGCGCACGAAGGACACGGGCCCGCGGTTCGACACGACGACGATGTCCCGGTCCACCGGGTCAACATAGACAGATGCCGCGTCTCGTAGCCGCGCCGGACAAGTTCCGCGGGACGGCGAGCGCGCGCGGGATCGCCGACGCGGTGTGCCGCGCCGTCGACGCCGTCGGTGGCGAGTGGACATGCGACGCGGTGCCGGTCGCGGACGGCGGCGAGGGAACGCTCGACGTGCTCGGCGGCCGGGCGCGGTATACGACCGTGATGGGCCCGCTCGGCGATGCGGTGCGTGCCGAGTGGCGACAGGACGGCGAGCGCGCCGTCGTGGAGATGGCGCGGGCGTCGGGGCTCGCGCTCGTCGGCGGGCCGGACGGCAACGACGCGATGGCGGCGTCGACCTACGGCACGGGCGAGCTCATCAGCGCCGCGCTCGACGCCGGCGCGACGGAGATCATCGTCGCCGCCGGCGGGTCGGCGACGACCGACGGCGGTCTGGGTGCGATCCGTGCGCTCGAGCCGCGCCGTCGCCTGCTCGGGATCGATCTCATCGTGGCGTGCGACGTCGAGCTGGCCTTCGTCGACGCCGCGTCGGTCTTCGCGCCGCAGAAGGGCGCGACGCCCGCGCAGGTCGCGCTCCTCACGCGTCGCCTCGAGCGGTTGGCGCAGGTGTACGAGGAGGACTTCGGCGTCGACGTCCGGTCGATGCCGGGTTCGGGGGCGGCGGGCGGGCTCGCCGGTGGGCTCGCCGCGATCGGTGCCGAGCTCGTGCCCGGGTTCGACGTCGTTGCGGACGCGCTCGGTCTGGAGGAGCGGATCGAAGGCGCGCGCCTCGTCGTGACCGGAGAGGGGTTCCTCGACGAGCAGTCCTTCCGCGGCAAAGCGGTCGGGGGCGTCTGCCGTCTGGCTGCGGGGCTCGGCGTCGCCACGCTGGTGGTCGCCGGCGAGGTGCTCGACGGCGTCCACGTGCCGGAGGGCGTCGAGTGCGTGTCGCTCGTGGCCCGCTTCGGTGACGAACGCGCCCGGGGCGACGTCGTCGCGTGTGTCGAGACGGTCGTGCGCGAACACCTCTCGCGCTTGTCAGATCTTTCGTAGCCTCGCGCGCATGACGGACCACCTGAGGCGGGCGGGTCAGGTCGCCTGGGCGGGCGTCGGCATCGCCGCGCTGGTGGCCGTGCTCGGGTTGGTCGCGTGGGAGGTCCGCGTGATCTTCCCGCCGCTCGTCTTCGCCGGCGCGATCGTGTTCATCCTCAACCCGATCGTGAAGCGGCTGCAGCGCCGCGGCATCCCGCGCGCCGCCGGCGCGGCGATCGGGTACCTCGGGTTCTTCGCGCTCGTCGGCCTCGCCGGGCTCGCGATGACGCCGGTCGTGAGCAGCCAGGTCGACGAGTTCCGGGACGAATGGCCGACGGTGAAGCACAAGGTGAACGACTGGGTCGACGCGCGCGCCGAGGACTCGAAGGGCACCGCGTTCGAGTTCACGCGCAAGGAGCTGTACGACGCGTTCTCGAGCAACGATCTGACCCTGCGCCAGCAGCTCGACCGGGCGCGCGACTGGGGTGGCCGGGCGCTGCACATCCTGCTGATCGTCGTGCTCGGGCCGGTGATCGGGTTCTACCTGCTCGTCGACCTGCCACACCTCAGACGGGTGTCCGAGTCGCTCATCCCGGAGCGGGCCAAGCCGGAGGTGCTCGTCGTCGGACGGCGGCTCAACCGGGCGATCGGGGGGTTCCTGCGCGGGCAGTTGTTCGTCGCGCTGATCGTGGGTGTGCTGTGCTCGATCGGGCTGCTGATCATCGGACTGCGCTTCTGGTTGCTCATCGGGATGATCGCCGGGCTGTTCAACATCGTCCCGCTCATCGGCCCGTGGATCGGCGGTGTGCCCGGGGTGATCGTGGCGTTGACGACCGGTGACCTCGGTCAGGCGATCGGCGTCGTCGTGGTGATGGTCGCCGCGCAGCAGATCGACAACCACTTCATCACGCCGTACGTGATGCAGCGGGCGGTCAAGCTGCACCCCGCGGCGGTGATCCTGGCGCTGCTGGCGGGCGGGTCGATCGCCGGCTTCGCCGGGCTGCTCGTCGCCGTCCCGACCGCGGCCGTGCTCAAGATCGTCATCGGGCACCTGTGGCGCGTGCACATCCTCGGCGAGCCGGTGGAGGAGTGGCAGGCGGCGGCCGAGGCCGAGGACGCGGCGCCCGCGCCGAGGCTGCTCGACGGGATGCGGGACAACCTCGCGGAGGAGCGGGCGCCGAGCGCTACGTGATCACGAAGCGGACCGCGTTGCCCTCCTGTTGTTCGCGGCCCACGGGATCCTTCACGGTGTCGCCGTCGGTGCCCTTCTGGGCGATGACACGTCCGTCCTGCTTCGGGCGCAGTGTGCCGGCGGGGAGCGACACGCGGACGGTGTCCGACCCGCCGAGCATCGGCGAGACGCACGCCGCCGCGGTCGGTCGGATCGTCGCCGGCGACCCGGGGCCGGCCACGATCGTGACCCGGTAGTCGGATCCGTCGACGTCGACGGAGGCGCAGGTGATCGGCTCGTTGTAGACGACGTCGATCGTCGAGGCGTCGCCGGTCTGGTGCCAGTTGCTGAAGTACGGCGAGGGCGGCGGCGGGCCGGTGGTCGTCGTGGTGCCGCCGCGACTGCGGGCGGCGGCGACGGCGTCGTTCTCGGCGGCCTGGCTCACCGCCGCGTACCCGCCGAAGATGTGGCCGCCGTCGAGTGTGGGCGCGTGATCGGCAAACCACGCGCGCGTCGTCGCGCCGAGCGACGCCGGGTCGAGCGTCAGGAGGATCGGCGCCGGGCCGTCGCTCCCGGCGTGCGGGCCGCCGGCGAGCGCGTCGGCGAAGTCGTTGCCGCGGGCGAGGTTGGCGTGCGTGCTCGAGAACGCCGCGTTCGCGATCGACCAGTCCGCCACTCGGACGGCGGTGTCGGTGCGGTCGGCGCCCGCGAAGCGGATCACCGGGATCCCCATCGCCTCGATCGAGCGCTGCACGTCGGCGGAGACGGCGGCCGTGCCACCCGGGAGCAGGACCTGCTGGATCGCGAGTGACGACAACGCGTCGCTCGTCGCCGTCGCCAGCGCCGCCTTCGGTGTCAACAGGATCGGCAGGCGGTCGGCGTACGAGAGCGGGCCGGCGGCGAGCGCGTCGGGGAAGTTCTCACCGCTCGCCACGATCGCCGTGCGTGCCCCGCCGATCGTGCCGGGCCCGACCGGGCCGGCGCGGTTCCCGGCAGCGGCCGCGGTTTCGTAGCGGTCGCCGCCGGCGACGCGCTCGGTGGTGATGCGGCGCGACTGCAGGTCGGCCTCGACCGCGTCGGACACCGCGTCGGTGCCGCCGACGATGACGACGTGTGCGGTGTGCATCGTCTCGAGCGCCTGCGCGGTCGCGTCCGGGAGCGTTGCCTGCCGGGTGAGCAGGATCGGCGCGCGAGACAGCCCCGCGACGTAGGCGCCCGACAGCGCGTCGGGGAAGCGCTCGCCCGTCGTGAGGACCGCGACGGGTGACGTGCCGAACGTGTCGACGGCGACGGCGGCCGCGGTCGCGTACCTGTCGGCGCCGGCGAGGCGCGTGAACGAGAACGACGGTGTTGCCCGACCCGCGGGCACGAACGCGATCGCCAGCAGCGCCGTTGCGGCGGCGGTGATCGCCCATGCGCGGCTCCCCAGCCTCATGGTGCTCTCCTCGGTTGTGCGGCGATAACTACGGCGCGTGACGGTCGAGAACCTGCCGGAGCGGCGGGCGCTCGCCGAACGACACGCCGACCTCTCCCCGCTCCGGCGTGCGCAGAACCGCCTCGCGTGGCGCGTCGACGCCGGCGCGGTCGAGGGCCATCAGCAGGATCGTCGTCGCCATCGGGCCCAGCTCGGAGAGCGGCCGGTTGCGGTGCACACGCACACCGAGGTCGACCTGTGCGATCGACTCGACGCCGTACGTGCGGGCGATGTCGATCAGCAGCGCGAGGTCGACGCCGTAGCCCTCGACGAACGGCACCGACTCGAGCACGGGGCGACGCCCCGCGAACTCGCCGGCGAGCGGCTGCACGATCGAGGTGAGCGACGGGAACAGCGACGACACGAGCGGCCGGGCCATCAGCTCGGTGACGCGGCCGCCGCCGCGCGGCGACCCGTCGAGCGGGCGGTCGTAGAAGGCCTTCACGAAGGAGACGTCGTCGTGCAGCAGCAGCGGTCCGACGAGGCCGACGACGAAGCGCGGGTCGAAGTCGCGCAGGTCTGCGTCGCAGAACGCGACCAGCGAGCCCGTGGACGCGGCGACGCCCTTCCAGAGCGCCTCGCCCTTCCCGGCCCGGACGCCGACCTCGGGCAGGACGTCCACCGAACGGACCACCCGCGCGCCGGCGTTGCGCGCCACTGCTGCGGTCGCATCCACCGACCGGTCGTCGACGACGAGCACCTCGTCGACCAACGGCGCGTCGTCGACGAGTGCCGACCGGAGGCGTTCCACGATGCCGCCGACGGTCGTCGCCTCGTCGCGCGCCGGCAGCACGACGCTGATCGTCTGCGCGGCCGCTGCCTTCGCCTCGACGAGAGAAGCCACGTCGAACTCGCGGTGGTCGAACAACCGGATGGCGGACGCCGTCACGAGGCCAGTATCATCGACACCCATCATCCAGAGCGGCTGAGGGACGGGCCCGTCGACGCCGCGGCAACCAGCTCGAGAGAAAAACGAGCCAGGTGCCAATGCCCGATCGATGAGGAGGGAACTGTGCCGTTCGTCGAAGGTCTTCGCTGTCGGGAGTGCGCGCGGCCGTATCCGGCCGAGGCGATCCACGTGTGCGAGTTCTGCTTCGGGCCGCTCGAGGTCGCGTACGACTACGACGCCATCCGCGATCACGTCAGTCGTGATCGCATCGCCGCCGGTCCCCGCAACATCTGGCGGTACGACGCGCTGCTGCCGGCGTCGGACCCCGGCGCGATCGACATCGGCGCCGGGCTCACGCCGCTCGTGCGGGCCGACCGCCTCGCCGCCGAGCTCGGCCTCGGTGAGCTCTGGATCAAGAACGACACGCTCAACCCGACCGGCTCGTTCAAGGACCGCGTCGTCAGCGTCGCGCTGAGCAAGGCCCGCGAGCTCGGTTTCAAGGTCGCCGCGTGCGCGTCCACCGGCAACCTCGCCAACTCCGTCGCCGCGCACGCGGCGCGGGCCGGGATGGAGTCCTACGTCTTCATCCCGCACGATCTCGAGCAGGGCAAGGTCGTCACGACGGCGGTGTACGGCGGGCACCTCATCGCCGTCGAGGGCAACTACGACGACGTCAACCGCCTCTGCGCCGAGCTCGCGTCCGAGCAGCCGACGTGGGCGTTCGTCAACGTCAACGTGCGGCCGTACTACGCGGAGGGCTCGAAGACGCTGGCGTTCGAGGTGGCCGAGGCGCTCGGGTGGCAGGCGCCCGATCACGTCGTCGTGCCGATCGCGTCCGGCAGCCAGCTCACGAAGATCGACAAGGGGTTCCAGGAGCTCCACAAGGTCGGTCTGCTCGACGACGCGCCGGCGACCCGCATCTCGGGCGCGCAGGCCGAGGGCTGCTCGCCGGTCGCCCACGCGTTCGCCGAGGGCCACGACTTCGTGAAGCCGGTGAAGCCGTCCACGATCGCCAAGTCGCTCGCCATCGGCAACCCGGCCGACGGGCCGTACGCGCTCGACTCGGTCCGTCGCACGGGGGGCGCCATCGCCGCGGTCACCGACGACGAGGTGATCGAGGGCATGACGCTGCTCGCCCGGACCGAGGGCATCTTCGCCGAGACAGCCGGTGGTGTGACGATCGCGACGCTCGCCAAGCTGGCGGCGTCGGGGGTCGTCCGCCCGGACGAGCGCGTCGTCGCGTACGTGACCGGGCTCGGGCTCAAGACGCTCGAGGCCGTCGCCGGGCGCGTCGGTCCCACCGCCACCATCAAGCCCACGCTCGACGCCTTCGCCGACGCCGTCACCCTCGAGGACCACTGACGCCATGCCCAACGTCCGCATCCCCACCCAGCTCCGCACGCTCACGGGCGGCTCCTCCGAGGTGCCGGTCGACGGCTCCACCGTCGCCGAGGTGCTCAAGGCGCTGGACGCCGCCCACCCCGGCTTCGCCGAGCGCCTGTTCGACGAGTCGGGGGCGCTGCGCCGCTTCGTGAACGTCTTCGTCGCCGACGAGGACATCCGCTTCCAGCAGGGCGTCGACACGCCCGTCGAGGCGGGGCAGACGGTCTCGATCGTGCCCGCCGTCGCCGGCGGCTGAGCGGTCGCGGCCGCCGGTTGCGGTGGCTCGCAACGCGTGGTTTCCTGTTAGCACTCACACATTGAGAGTGCTAGCAATCCAACGGAGGGACTGCGCCGATGGCGAAGATGATCGCGTTCGACGAGGCTGCTCGTCGGGGGCTCGAGGCCGGCATGAACAAGCTGGCCGACGCCGTACGGGTGACGCTCGGGCCGAAGGGCCGCAACGTCGTGCTCGAGAAGAAGTGGGGTGCCCCCACGATCACCAACGACGGTGTCTCGATCGCCAAGGAGATCGAGCTCGAGGACCCGTACGAGAAGATCGGGGCCGAGCTGGTCAAGGAAGTCGCGAAGAAGACCGACGACGTCGCCGGTGACGGCACGACGACCGCGACCGTGCTGGCGTGGGCGATGGTCCGTGAGGGCCTTCGCAACGTGGCCGCCGGCGCCAATCCGATGTCGCTCAAGAAGGGCATCGAGGCCGCCGTCGAGGCCGCGGTCGAGTCCATCCGCGACCAGGCCAAGGACGTCGAGGACAAGTCGCAGATCGCCCAGGTCGCGTCGATCTCGGCCGCCGACTCGGAGATCGGCGGCATGATCGCCGAGGCGCTCGACAAGGTCGGCAAGGACGGCGTCATCACCGTCGAGGAGAGCCAGACGTTCGGCATGGACCTCGACCTCGTCGAGGGCATGCGCTTCGACAAGGGCTACATCTCGCCGTACTTCGTGACCGACCCCGAGCGCATGGAGGCCGTCCTCGACGAGCCCTACGTGCTGCTCGTGTCGTCGAAGATCTCGGCGGTTCGCGACCTGCTGCCCGTGCTCGAGAAGGTCATGCAGTCGGGCAAGCCGCTGGTGATCATCGCCGAGGACGTCGAAGGCGAGGCGCTGGCCACACTCGTCGTCAACAAGATCCGCGGCACGTTCCGCTCGGTGGCCGTGAAGGCCCCGGGCTTCGGCGAGCGCCGCAAGGCGATGCTGCAGGACATGGCGATCCTCACCGGCGGCCAGGTCATCTCCGAGGAGGTCGGCCTGAAGCTCGAGAACGTCGCGCTCGACATGCTGGGCAAGGCGCGCAAGATCATCGTGACGAAGGACGAGACGACCGTCGTCGAGGGCGGCGGCGACGACGCCGACGTCAAGGGTCGCATCAACCAGATCAAGGCGGAGATCGAGAACACCGACTCCGACTACGACCGCGAGAAGCTGCAGGAGCGGCTCGCCAAGCTGTCGGGTGGTGTCGCGGTCATCAAGGTCGGCGCCGCGACCGAGGTCGAGCTCAAGGAGAAGAAGCACCGCATCGAGGACGCGGTCTCGACGACGAAGGCGGCCGTCGAGGAGGGTGTCGTCCCCGGTGGCGGCGTGACGCTCCTGCGGGCGCAGGCCAAGGCGCTGTCGACGTCGGACTCGCTGCAGGGTGACGAGTCGACGGGTGCGCGGATCGTCGCCCGGGCGCTCGAGGAGCCGATCAAGCAGATCGCCGTCAACGCCGGCATGGAGGGTGGCGTGATCGTCGAGCGGGTGAAGGGTCTCGACGGGCCGTCGGGTCTCAACGCCGCGACCGGCGACTACGAGGACCTGTTCAAGGCCGGCGTCATCGACGCCGCCAAGGTGACCCGGTCCGCGCTGCAGAACGCGGCGTCGATCGCCGCGCTGTTCCTCACGACGGAGGCGGTCATCGCCGACAAGCCGGAGAAGGAGTCGGCGCCCGCCATGCCCGGCGGCATGGACGACTTCTAAGTCGGTTCGCTCGTCGCGGTCCCGGCCGCCGGCGGATCCTCCCGACCGGTCCCCCCCCCACGGGATCCCACCGGTCGGGCCCCTCCGCCGGCGTCCTCCCCGGTGCGGGACATGGCGGCCTTTGAGTGGAGAAGGAGCGGCGGCCGGCCCATCGCGGTCCGGCCGCCGCTGCTGTCAGCGCAGGTCGCGTCCCGTGCCGTACAGAACCGCGCCCGCTGCCGCGGCGGTGATCAGCAGGAACACCGCGAGCGCCCGCCACGGGCTGTCGCCCGACGCCGGGAGCCGGGCCGCGCCCACTGCGCCGCTACGCGCCGCGGCGCGTGACAGCGGCGACGTCGTCGTCGTCCGCAGCGGAATGCCGAGCTGCTCGAGCGGCGTGTCGGGCGGGACGGAGGGGGGTGGCGCGGTCTGGACCTGGTCGGGCAGCGACTGGATCGCCGCCTCGGCCGCCGGCGGGGGCGGCGCGACGTCCGCCTGCTCGATGCGGGGGGCGAAGAGGGTCGACTTGAGCCCCAGCGCCCGGTCGAACGAGACGCCGGCGACCTGCTTGGTGCCGGCGGTGCCGTCGAGCGCGACCTGCATGGCACGTCCGCTCGGGCCGGTCTGGCTGACGCGGACGTTCGTGATCGTCCCCCTGTACGCCATGCGCCGGGCGAGGTCGCTCAGGGCGATCTTCACGGTCCACGGGGCCGGGTCCTTGCTCGGATAGGGGGCAGCGCGGAGGTACGGGTACGTGCTCGACCCCGGCCCGAACCCCTCGGCCGGGGAGGCCTCGAAGCCGCCGCCGTTCGCCGAGTACACCGTCGACGCCAGCGCGCCCCGGTACGTGAGCACCTGGCCCTGTGTCTCCCGCACGGCGCGGTCCATCTGCGGGTACTCGGCCTGCGCGCCGAGGTACACCTGGCAGCGCTGGTCCTCGCAGATCTCGCCGACGGAGGACATCGCCCGCAGTGCGTACGTGCGGGCGGCGATCGCCTGGGTCTTCAGCGACGCCAGCGGCCACTTCGGGTTGCGGACCTCGCCCATGCCCCGCAGGTACTGCTCGACGTCGACCTGGTTGACGAGCCGCAGCGGTCCCTGCGCGGCGTTCGCCTCGACGAACCCGCGGTAGCGCCGGCCCCGCCCGTCGACGGCGATGGTCCCGCCCGTCGTCGGGACCGACAGGATCGGGCGCGGTGACGACGCGGTCACGGCCGGCGCCGCGGCGGGCGGCGGCGCCGAGGTGGTCGTCGGACTGCCGTCCGGGACGGTGGTGTCAGGCGACGACGGCGGTGTCGGCGGCGGCGGTGGCGTCACCGTCGGGAGCGGTGACGCCGCGGTGGTCGTCGGTGCCGGTTGCTGGAGCGGGACCTCGGCGGCTTCGGCCGCCGTGCGGGCGCCGTCGACGTCGACGTGGTACGTCCCGTCGAACGTGATGCGGGCGCGACCGCCGGGCGCGACGTCGATCGGGAAGCCCGGAGACTGGTCGTTGCCCAGCGTGTCGCGGATCTGGCCGCCGTCGGGGAACGTCACCGACGCGACCCGGGCCGCCGCCACGAGCACCGGGACACGGACGTAACCGGCCCTCCGGGCGATCGCCGTGCCGGGATAGAACTGCCCGAGGATCTGCTGGTACGTGGCGCCCGCCTGCCCCATCGAGAGCGCGCCGTCCTGCGCCATGCCGACGCCGTGGCCGAACCCCCGCCCGTCGAGCACGAGCACGGGCACGGCCGCGCGCGCGGGCGGGGCGAGCGACGCCGATGCCGACACGAGCGCGACCGCGGCGACGAGGACGAGGGCGCGCCGCATCACACCATGCTGCTGGCCGGCCGGGACACGCCACCAGTTCACTAGCCTGCGAACGGTGGCACGTGGACGCACGACGAAGGTGCTCGTACGTCGCATCGACACGACGAATGTCGGTGACCCGGGCGGGACGGCGACGCCCGACGAGCTCGCCGTCGAGGAGCCGCTCGAGATCCGCCTCGACGATCACCTGGTCGCCACGACGAGGCGCACGCCCGGCAACGACTTCGAGCTCGCCGTCGGGTGGTGCCACGGCGAGGGACTCCTCGCAGGCGCGCCGGTCACCACGGTCCGCTACTGCGCGACGAAAAGCGCGCTCGACACCGAGTACAACGTCGTCACCGTCGAGACCGGTGGCGTGGCTCCAGCACCGTCACCTGATTCGCGGCGGCTCACGACCGCGACGACGTCGTGCGGCCTGTGCGGATCGACGACGATCGCCACGCTCACCGAGCGGCTGGCGCCGGTGACGCGGACGACACGCTGGAGCCCGCACGTCCTGGCCACGGTCCCGGAGCGGGTGCGCGAGG
>DASSOZ010000118.1:0-14670 GCA_035700105.1 Acidimicrobiales bacterium | reverse complement strand
TGCCGGAATCCTCGCGCCGTGACCGTCGACATGCCATCCCCCGATCGGGCCGGTCCCGATGGTGGGACGGACTACGCCGCCGGTCAGGCGCCGAGCCCGCCGACGATCTCGTCGGCGGCCGCCCAGGGATCGGTGCGGCGGGCGAGCAGGTCGGCCTGGAGCTGCTCGTACCGCTCGCCGGCGCACAGCTCGCGCGCGCGCGCTTCGAGCCGGCGCACGACGATCTCGCGCAGTTCGTCCTCGAGCCGCCGCTCACGCCGTCGCGCGAGCTCGCCGGTCGACTCGAGGTGGGCGCGGTGCTCGGTGATCGCGTCGTACACGGCCGCGGCGCCCTCGCCGGTCGACGACACCGCCTGGACGATCGGCGGGCGCCACGCGCCCATCTCCTGATCCATGTCGAGCATGTGGTTCAGGTCGCGCTCGAGCTCCTTGACGCCCGGGCGGTCGGCCTTGTTGACGACGAACACGTCGGCGACCTCGAGCAGGCCCGCCTTCATCGCCTGGACCGCGTCGCCGGCGCCGGGGTTCATCACGACGAGCGTCGTGTCGGCCTCGGCGGCGATGTCGACCTCCACCTGACCGACACCGACGGTCTCGACGACGATCAGCGGGAACCCGGCGGCGTCGAGCACGCGCACGGCCTCCGGGGTGGCGAGGGCGAGCCCGCCGAGGTGGCCGCGCGTCGCCATCGAGCGGATGAAGACACCGGGGTCGAGATAGTGGTCCTGCATGCGGACCCGGTCACCCAGCAGCGCGCCACCGCTGAACGGGCTCGTGGGGTCGATGGCGAGGACGCCGACCTCGACGTCACGCTCGCGTGCGCAGGCGAGGAGCCGGCTGGTGAGCGTGGACTTCCCCGCGCCCGGCGAACCGGTGATGCCGACGGTGTAGGCCCTGCCCGTCTCCGGATAGACGAGCCGGCCGACCGTGCGGGCGTCGTCGCCGCCCCGCTCGACGAGGCTCAGCACCCGGGCGACCGCGGCGCGGTCACCGGCCAGCGCGGCCGCGACCAGCTCAGTCGGGTCCCGTCGCCTCATCGAGGCGCCGACCGTAGTGGACCGGCTGCTACTCCCAGTAGGGAGCGAGGTTGGCGGTGACGATCTCGGTCACGCCCTCGACCCGGTCGCGCATGATGCGCTCGACGCCGGCCTTGAGCGTCATGGTCGACGACGGGCACGACCCGCAGGCGCCGACCAGCTCGACCTCGACCACGCCCGTGTCCTCGTCGACGTCGAGCAGCACGATGTCGCCGCCGTCCGACTGGAGCGCCGGGCGGATCATCTCGATCACGGCTTCGACCTGCTCACGCACGACCATCAGTCTGCCGAACGCCGGCGAGTTTCGCCTATTCCCGTAGTGGAAATTCCTCGCCCCCGAACCGTTTTGGTACCTGGAGCGGGGCCCGTTGGGCCCCGCTCCAGGTACCAAAAGCGGGGGCGGTCCCGTTCTCAGTCGTGCAGGCGCTGGACGTCGGCGCCGAGGCCGCGCAGCTTGCCCGGCATGTCCTCGTAGCCGCGGTCGATGTGGGACGGGTCGGCGATCACCGTCTCGCCGTCGGCGCCGAGCGCGGCGACGACGAGCGCGGCGCCGGCGCGGATGTCGTGGGCCCGCACCGGGGCGCCCGACAGGCGGTCGACGCCCCGCACGACGGCGTGGTGGCTCTCGGTGCGGATGTCGGCCCCCATGCGGACGAGCTCGTCGACGTAGCGGAACCGGCCGGCGAACAGGTTCTCGGTGACGATCCCGACGCCGTCGGCCGTCGCCAGCAGCGACACCATCAGGGGCTTGTAGTCGGTGGCGATGCCCGGATAGGGCAGCGTCGACACGTCGACCGCCCGCAGCCGGCCCGAGCACGACGCCCACAGCCCGCCGCTGCACGGGGAGATGCGCATCCCCATGTCGCCGAGCTTCTGCACGTACATGTCCATGTGGTCGAGGCGGGCGCCCTCGACGGTGACCTCCCCGCGAGCGACGCCGCACGCCGCCAGGTACGTCGCCGCCTCGATGCGATCGGGCACGACGTCGTGGTCGACCGGGGACAGCTCGTCGACACCGTCGATCGTGATCGTGGACGACCCCGCGCCGATGATCTGCGCGCCCATGCGGTTGAGGAACGACGCGAGGTCGGCGATCTCCGGCTCACGCGCCGCGTTGTCGATGACGGTCGTCCCCTTGGCGCGCACGGCGGCCATGAGGATGTTCTCGGTCGCACCGACCGACGGGAACTCGAGCAGGATGCGCGTGCCCATCAGGTGATCGGCTCGCGCCTCGATGTAACCGTGCGCGGTCTCGAACGTCGCGCCGAGCAGCTCGAGGCCCTTCACATGCATGTCGATCGGACGCGGGCCGAAGTCGTCGCCACCGGGGAGCGCGACGCGCGCCCGCCCGTACCGCGCCAGGAGAGGACCGAGCACGACGATCGACGCCCGCATGCGCTCGACGAGCTCGTACGGCGCCTCGGGCTCCACCTCGGCCGGGACGTCGACGACCACCTCGTGCTCGGCGATGCGGCGGACGTCGCACCCCATCGCCACCAGCACGTCGCTCATCGTCTCGACGTCGGCGATGCGGGGCACGTTGCGCAGGACGTAGCGGCCCTCGGCCAGCAGCGTCGCCGCCATGAGCTTGAGCACCGAGTTCTTCGCCCCGCACACCTTGACGGTGCCGGACAGTGGCGGCCCGGGGCGCACGACGATCCGATCGGGCACGACTGCGAGGATACGGTTTCGCGATGCGCGACCTGGTCGACGTCGACCGCCTCATCGACTCGACCGGCGTCCTCGTCGCCGCCGACTCGCAGAACCCGCCGGGGCGCGAGCGGGCTGCCGTCGACGTCGCCCGCCGGCTACTGACCGACCTCGGCGCGTCGTCGATCACCGAGGTCGAGCCCGAACCCGGAAGGCCGTCGCTCGTCGCCCACGTGCCCGGCCGTCGCACCGGCGATGACCGGGCGCGACCGACGCTCATCGTCAACGGTCACCTCGACACCGTCCCCTTCGACGCCGCGGCGTGGACGCACGACCCGCTCGGGTGCGAGCTGGCCGACGGCCGGCTCTACGGGCGCGGCACCGCCGACATGAAGGGCGGCATCGCCGCCGCGATCGAAGCGGTCCGGGTGGCACGTACCGCGACGGGCGGCGACGGCGGCCTGCCGTGCGACGTGGTCTTCCACCTCGTCGCCGACGAGGAGACGGGCGGGCAGAAGGGCACGAAGGTGCTCCTCGACCGGGGCCTCATCACCGGCGACGCGTGCATCGACCCCGAGCCGACGTCGATGCAGGTGAGCATCGCCGAGCGCGGCCTCCTCCAGGCGGCGATCGCCATCACCGGCGTGCCCGCGCACGCCAGCGAGCCGCACCGCGGCGACAGCGCGATCGAGCACGCGGCGCGCATGGTGCTCGCGCTGCAGGGCGCGGACTACGGCGAGGAGCACCCGCTGCTCGGCCGGCCGTCGAGCAACGTCGGCATCATCGAGGGGGGTAGCGGCATCAACGTCGTCGCGCCGACCTGCACGCTCAAGGTCGACCGGCGTGTCCTCCCCGGCGCGAGCGCGGACGCGACGCTCGACACGATCAGGCAGAAGGTCGACGATGCCGACCCGGCTGCGCGGTACGAGCTCGCGACGCTGGTGTTCGGCGAAGCGTCCGAGCTGGCGCGCGACGACCCGTTCCTGGCGCGGTTCCAGCGCGCATACGACGACGCGCTCGGCCGCCCCGCCGACCTCATCGGGTTGCAGGCGACCACCGACGCCCGCTTCGTCCGCAACCAGGCCGGCATCCCGGCGCTCGTGTGCGGCCCCGGCGACCTCGACCAGGCGCACCGCGTCGACGAGTGGGTCAGCGTCGACGCGCTCGTGGACGCCACGGTCGTCTACGCGCACCTCTTGCTGTCGTACGGCGTGTGACCCGCGGCGTGACCCGCGTCGTCTCCGAACGAACCGTCGACCGCGCCGACATCGACGAGGTACTCCTCCCACGCGACGGCGTCATCCGGGAACGGGCGCTCGGGAGCGGGCGGTTCGACGTCGTCGAGGGACCGTTCACGCACTACCGCCGCACCGTCGTCGTGGAGCATCTCGCCGACGGCCGGCGCGCCCACATCACCCAGACCGTCGAGTTCGGCCTCGCCATCCCGTACTTCGCGTTCCTGTTCGTGCTCCCGATCCGCGGACAGCTCAAGCGGATCGGCGGACCGACGCAACGGTTCCCGTGGTGGTCCCCGCCGTGCCGGCTCGACGCCGGTGCGTCGTCTGCGCTCGGGGTGCTCGCGGCGGTGTCGCTCGTCGCCGGGTACCTCAACACGCTCCTGACGCAGACGATCGCGTTCGCGGCCGACGAGTTCAGCGCGTCGAACCACGCGCAGGGCATCGCCGGCGGTGTCGTGCGCGTCGGCGGCATGGCGGCGTTCGCGATCGTCGCTCTCGCCGACCGCCGAGGACGCCGGCGCCTCGTGCTGTGGACCGCGGCGCTCGGGGTCGCGTTCTCCGCGCTCGGGGCGCTCGCACCGTCGCTCGCGTGGCTCACCGCCACGCAGTTCCTCGGCCGCCCGTTCGGCGGCGCGCTGCTCGTCGTCATCGGGATCCTCGCCGTCGAGGAGATGCCGGCCGGTGCACGCGCGTACGCCGTCAGCCTGCTCGCGATGTCGACCGCGCTCGGCGCCGGCATCTGCGTCCTCGCCCTTCCCCTTGCCGACATCGGCGTGTGGGGCTGGCGCCTGCTCTACGTGCTGCCGCTCGTCAGCCTGCTCGTGCTGCCCGGTCTCGCTCGCAACCTGCACGAGAGCCGGCGATTCGCCGTGCCGCACCGCGACGACGTCTCGCTGCGCGGGCACGGGCGGCGCATGGTGCTGCTCGGCGTCTCGGTGCTGCTGAGCGGCATCCTCGTCGCACCGGCGTCGTTCTTCCAGAACCGCTACCTCCGCGACACCGTCGGGTTCAGTGCGGCGCGCATCTCGCTGTTCACCATCCTCACGAACACCCCGGCCGGACTCGGCATCGTCTTCGGCGGGCGCGTCGCCGATGCGCGAGGCAGACGCGTCGTCGGTGCGATCGGACTCGCCACCGGCGCGATCGGCACCGCGATGTTCTTCCGCACGACGGGCTGGCAGATGTGGTGGTGGAACCTCGCCGGGAGCGTGTTCGGGGCGATGTCGGTGCCCGCGCTCGCGGTGTACGGACCCGAGCTGTTCCCAACCGCCCTGCGCGGCAAGGCGAACGGTTTGCTCGCCGCCATCGGTCTGTGCGGCAGCCTGATCGGTCTCGTCGGCGTCGGCGTGCTGTCCGATCACTTCGACGGTTCGTTCGCGACACCGATGGCGATCGCCGCCGTCGCGCCGGTGCTCGTCGCGCTGCTCGTGCTCGCCGCGTATCCGGAGACCGCGCAGCTCGAGCTCGAGCAGATCAACCCTGAAGACGTGCTAAGGCGCTGACCGGTCGTTAGCGTTCGCGGTGGGTCCACGAGACCCGTGCGGCCGTGCGTTCCCCCGCAACGGCGCTCACGTTGCGCGGTCGCCGCCCCACCGGGGCACAGCGAAGCGAAAGGAGCTCCTCCCCCCATGTACGCGCGCGCTCTCGCGGCGATCGCCGTGACCGCAGTCCTGTCCGTCGTCGGGGTCATGGCCCCGGCGGCGCCGGCGTCGGCGCACGTCGGTACCGACCCACGACTGACCGAGTTCCTCATGGGTGTGTCGATCAACGGCGCCCGTGCGAACGCCGGTCTGGCGCCGTTGCAGTTCGACGGCGCGCTGTCCGACTCGGCCCGTGCCCACTCGGCGGACATGTCGGCGACACGCACGCTCTCCCACACGCGGTCGCTGGCGTCGACCGTCTCGGGACCGTGGTCGGCCATCGCCGAGAACGTCGGCTTCGGCCTCGATCCCCGCACGATCCAGGACTTCTTCATGTCGTCGTCGATCCACCGGGCGAACATCCTCGGCAACTACACCCGCATGGGGATCGGCGTCGTCGTCGACTCCTCCGGCGTGGTCTGGGTGACGCAGCGCTTCGTGCGCTGACGCTCACCGGCTGATCGACCCTTCCGAACTCGGCGTAGTTCTGGACCGCAGAGGTACAGAACTACGCCGAGTTCGTTTCGCGTCTGCGGTACAACTGGCGTCCTTGTTCTCGACGCTCCGCGACCGGCGCCTCGCGCTCCTGACCGTGGGCCATGCCGTCAACGGCATCGGCTCGTGGGCCGCGTTCGTGGCGATCTGGGGCTACGCGGTGTACCGGTTCGACATCGGGCCGGGCGGTGTCGCGCTGCTGACGCTGGCGTGGGGCGGGCCGCCGGTCGTGCTCGGACCGCTCGCCGGCGTCGTCATCGACCGCGTCGGCCCCCGCCGGGTCGCGATCGCCGGCGACCTGCTCGGCGCCGTCGCCTCACTGGCGATGGCACTGACGGGCGACTTCCGCTCGCTCGCCATGCTCGCCGCCGTGCACGGCGTGACGAAGGCGTTCGCGCTCCCGGCGTACGACGCGCTGCCGGCGCGCCTCGTCGAGCCGGCGCGGCTGTTCGACCTCAACGCCATCCTCAGCGCGGCGACGGACCTGTCGATCGTGCTCGGCCCGCTGCTCGCCGCGGGCGTGATCTCCGTCTGGGGCAACCGCGCCGCGTTCGTCGCCGATGCCGTCTCGTACCTCGTCGGTGCCGCCGTCGTCGCACCGCTGCAACTGCGGCCGCGCGTCGGGGATGCGCTCGACCGCGTGGCGATGCGCGCCCGCGACGAGCTGCGCGAGGGCCTGCGCGTCGTGCGCGCTCGGCCGGTGGCCGTGTCGCTGTTCCTGCTGGGCTTCGCCATGTGGATGTCGTACGGGACGTTCGGGGTGCTCGAGCCGCTGTACGTGCGCGACGTCCTCCACGCGTCGGTGACGACACTCGCGCTGCTGCAGGTCGCGTTCGGCGTCGGACTCGTCGGTACCGGGTTGCTGCTGCCCCGCGTCCGGCGCGCGGTCGAGCGCCCGTCGTCGCTCGCCGTCGTCGCGATCGCCGCGGGCGGAGGGGCCGCGATCTACGGCGGCACGTCGTTCGTCGGCGTCGCCTTCGTCGGCGTGTTCCTGTGGGGCATCACGGCCGGCCTGTTCGGCGCGCCCAGTCGCACGCTGCTCATGCTGGCGACGCCCGACACCACGCACGGGCGCGTGCTCTCGGCGTGGCGCGTCGTGCAGCAGCTCGGCCACCTCGTGCCGGTCGGGCTCGGCCCGCTGCTCGCCGGCGTCGTCGGCGTCCAGGGCGTGCTCGTCGGCGTCGGCGCGGTGTGCGCGCTGTTCGGTGGGTCAGTGCTGATGCTGCGCCAGCCAGCCGGCGACGACGTCGGCGACCTCGCTGTCGCGACCCCGTAGACCGTGGTCGCCACCGTCGACGTGGACGGTGGTGACCGGGCCGGCGACGAGCGCCGCGGCGGCGGCGAGCTCGTCGGGCGTGGCGAACGTGTCCCTCGTGCCGGAGACGAACAGGGTCGGCACGGTGATGCCGGGCAGGTGCTCGGTACGCCGCTGGTCGGGCTTGCCCGGCGGGTGCAGCGGATAGCTGACGAGGACGAGCGCCAGTGCGGGCATCCCGCCGGCGACCGCCATCGAGCACATGCGCCCGCCGAACGACCGGCCACCGACGGCGACGCGTTCGAGCCCGATGCCACCACCTCGCTTCGACACGCGTTCGGCGGCGTCGCGGATCGTCGCGATGTGGGCCTCCGGCTTGCGGCTCTTGCCGAGGTCGATGCGCTCGACCACCGCGTGCGCGCGTTCGGTGGCGGCACGGTCGATGGCGACGAGCTGGCTGTGCTCGCGCGTCGCGCTGGCGCCCGGCGTGAGGACGAGTCCGATCCGCTCGGACGCGCTCATGCGCCGGCCATGCCGCCGACGCTCCCGAGCAGGATGCGGCGCGCCTCGGTCAGCTCGAGGATCCGCTGCCCCGCGCCCTCGATCGCCGCGCCGTGATCGGGATGGGCGAGGCGAACGAGGTCTCGGAAGCGCCGGAGGACGACGTCGCGGTCGGGTGCGTCGTCGGCATCGAAGCCGAGTGTCTGCAGCGCCCACCGCTCGTCGGTCGGGTGGGCACGCCACGCCCGCGTCGCCGCCTCGTCCGTCGACAGCCACGTGACGAACGTCGACCCGACCGGACCGCGCCAGTGCGTTGCCCGGCGCACGACGCGGAACACCTCCTTGCGCGCCGCAGCCTTGTTGATCTCGCCGGCGGCGTAGACGACGCCGAGCAGCTGCGGGACCGGCGCGCCGTGCGTGTCGAGGTCGAACCACAGCAGCTCGCCGTCCGCCATCAGCTTGTGGCGGCTGCGGTCGAGTCCGACGACGTCGCGCTGGAAGCGGTGGCGCAGCCTGGGCTGGGCGAACCGTGTGCCGGCTTCGACGTCGTCGATGAGCCGGTCGAGCTCCTTGCGCTCGTCGGGATCGAGCTCGCCGGCGCGGGACGCGGCGATGCCCGCCAGGAGCACGCCACCGAAACCGGGTGCCGGATCGACCGGCAACCACCGCAGGCCGAGGGCGACGCGCCGCGTCGGGAGATTGGCCCGCGTGTGGCGGATCTCCAGCTCGGCCAGGAGCACGCCGGGACGGTACTGCTACACGTACGGGCGGAGCAGATCGCGCAGCGCCCGCGCGGTGTCGTCGTCGATGGCCGCGAGGATCCGCGTCCACTCGCGGTCACCGACGCCGTAGGGGGCCGACGTCCCCGCAACGCGCTCGGCCGCTTCACGGAACGCGGCGTCGACGTCCGGGTCGTCCGGCGCGTGCACGAGGCGGTCGGCGGCGAGGTAGAGCGCGCTGATGTCGTCGTACGTCGCCTCGTTCGCCGCCGGGGGCGGGGCGTCGTCGAGCTCGACCACGTCCTCCAGCGGCGTCGCCTCGAGCTCGTCGAGGACCGCGTCGACGAGGTCGGCGTCCTCCTCGTCGACCACGAGGTCGGTGCCCTCCCAGTCGTGGGCGACGCCGCGCTCGTCGAGGACCTTCGCGACCGCGGCGCGGAACTCGTCGCCCCACTCGGTGAGCTCGAAGACGACCTCCTGGTCCTGGTCGCCGGCGTCGTCGTCGGTCATGCGCGCTCGAGGAAGGCGGCGATGCGGGCGCGTTCGTCGTCGATGGTCTCCGGCCGCTTCCACCCGTGACCCTCGCCCTCGTAGACGTGGAGGTCGACATCCGGGAGGCGCCGCGCGAGCTCGCGCGACTGGTCGACGGGGACGACCTTGTCGCTGTCGCCGTGGAGCAGCAGGACGGGACGCTCGATGCGATCGGCGAACGCAATCGGGCTGCGGCGGCGGCGCTCGTCGAAGGGGCCCACGAGCGTGTCGTTGTAGTGCTTCTCGAAGCGGTGCGTGCGGGCGTCGAGGTCGACGAGGTCACCGACCGGGTAGCGGGCGACGCCGGCGGCGAACAGCTCGGCGTGTCGCGCGAGCAGATGGAGGACGGTGAACCCGCCGGCCGACGCGCCGATGGCGATCGCGGGCCGGGTCGCGTCGCAACGGTGTTGCGCCATCGCGGCGCGGACCGCGGCGGCGCAGTCGTCGACGTCGACGACGCCCCATCGGCCGTTCATCGCCTGTTGGTGCGCACGCCCCCAGCCGGTGGACCCACGGTGGTCGGGCGCGAGGACGGCGTACCCCTTCGCCGCGAGCCACGCCACCATCGGGTGGAAGTCGACGCGCAGCTGGTCGGTGGGACCGCCGTGGATCCACAGGACGAGGCGGCGGTCGGCCCCGGCGTTGTAGATGCGCGCCGGGACGTCCCCTCCGACGACGTCGGGCTCGACGAGGCCGCTCGCGATGTCGGGCGGCATCTCGCCCGCCGCGGTCAGCGTCGTGCGCGTCCACGTGGTGTCGTCGTAGCTGACGAGCTCGGGCGGCGTGCGGGCCCCGCTGCGCACGGCGACGAGCCGCCCGCCGCACCAGTCGAGCCCGAAGTGCCAGCCCTTGGCGACCTCGTCGACGCTGCCGGTGGCGGGGTCGAGCACGCAGAGCCGGCCGAAGCCGGCCTCGTTGCGGACGAAGGCGATGCGCGCGGCGTCGTCCGCGCACGATGCCCACGTGCGCACGCCGCCGCCCCACGCCGGGAGTCCGTGCTCGTGCTGCTCGTGGTGGCACCAGAGCGACAACCACCCGTTGCCGGCGTCGGTGAGGTGGCCGAGCGTGCCGTCGCTCGTGAAGCGCGGCTGCGCGACGGCGCCTCCCCGCGCGAGCACGGTGCCGGTGTCGTCGACGACGCGGCTCTCGTCCCACGGCATGTGCGGGTCGTCCCACTCGTGCCACGCGACGCGGGTGCCGTCGGGCGACCACGTCGGGTCGAGGGCGAAGTCGTTGCGCCCACTCGAGACACGCACCGGCCAGGCCGACCCGTCGACCGGCACGACGCCGACATCGTGTTCGTCGAAGACGAACGCGATCCTCGTCCCGTCCGGTGAGACCGCGAGGTTCCCGCACCCACCCCACGGGACGACGGGCCGTCCGGCCGTGTCGTCCGCGTGCCGGATCGTCCCGTCGTCGGCGACATAGACGAGGTCACGGTCGCCGTCGCCAACCCACGCGATGACGCCGCCGCCGGTCGGGTGCGGGACCCTCGGCGGCGGGTCGACGCCGAGGTCCATGTCGTCCACGCAGAGGTGCGCGCCGCCGTCGTCGCGCACGACGAACGCCACGCGCGTCCCGTCCGGCGACAGCCGTGGGTCGGCGATGGTGCGGAGCGGCACCCGCTGGAACCTATTCGCTAGGTTCCGAAACATGAGTCCCGCCGCCTCCGCCGCCGCCCGCCAGGCCCCCGACCGCAACCTCGCGATGGAGCTCGTGCGTGTGACGGAAGCGGCCGCGCTGGCCGCGGCCCGGTGGATGGGGCGGGGCGACAAGGAGGGCGCCGACGGGGCCGCGGTCGACGCCATGCGGGCCGTGCTGGGGACGGTCTCGATGGACGGCGTCGTCGTCATCGGCGAGGGCGAGAAGGACGAGGCGCCCATGCTGTACAACGGCGAGGCGATCGGGGACGGGTCCCCGCCGCAGTGCGACATCGCCGTCGACCCGATCGACGGGACGACGCTGACGTCGCTCGGACGCGGCAACGCGCTGTCGGTGATCGCCATGAGCGAGCGGGGGACGATGTTCAATCCCGGACCGTGCGTCTACATGGAGAAGATCGCGGTCGGGCCCGAGTGCCGCGGGGCGATCGACATCGGCGCGTCGGCGACGGAGAACGTGCAGTCGGTGGCGAAGGCGCTCGGGCGCAACGTGCGCGACGTGACCGCGGTCATCCTCGACCGCGACCGTCACTCGTCGCTCATCGCCGAGGTGCGGGCGTCGGGTGCCCGGATCCGGTTGATCCCCGACGGCGACGTGGCCGGCGCCATCTCGACGGCGTGGCCGGAGTCGGGGGCCGACATCCTGCTCGGGATCGGGGGGACGCCCGAGGGCGTGATCGCCGCGGCCGCGCTGAAGTGCATGGGCGGCGAGATCCAGGGCCGGCTGTGGCCCCGCAACGACGCCGAGCGGTCACAGGCGCTGGAGGAGGGCTACGACCTCGACCAGGTCCTGACGACGGACGTGCTGTGCGGCGGCGACAACGCGTTCTTCGCCGCCACCGGGATCACCGACGGCGAGCTGCTGCAGGGCGTCCACTACGACCGCCGGGGCGCGACCACGCAGTCGCTCGTGATGCGCTCCCGCTCGGGCACGGTCCGCCTCGTCGACGCCCACCACCGCCTGGAGAAGCTGAACGAGTTCTCGTCCGTCGACTTCGGCTGACGGGCCCTCCCTCGCACCCCCACTTTCGTTGCATGAAACGAAAGCGGGGGTGCCGCCCCCCGAAACCGTTGCGGATCTACGCGACCGCGAGTGCGCGGGTCAGGCACTCGAGCACCCAGTCGGGCCGGTGGCGGATGTCATCCCAGGTGAAGTGGAGGATCCGCCACCCGGCCAGCGTCAACAGCGTCGATCGGGTGGCGTCGTGCTGGAAGCCCTTCTTCGTGGCGTGCGACTCGAACCCGTCGAGCTCGATGCCGACCTTGCGCAGCGGGTCGGCGAAGTCGAGGGAGTAGCGGTGCCCGTCGACGCGCACCTCGAACTGCGCCACGAACGTGAAACCCTTCGCCCGCGCCCGGCGGATGAAGCGGCCCTCGAGTTTGCTGTCGCGGGGCTTCGACCCGCGCGCGTGGTTCAGCAGGTCACGGGCGACGACCGTCCCCGGCCGGCCGTCCAGCAGCGGCTCGATCCGGTCGACCGTCGTCAGCCGTCGCCGCAGCGCGCTGTGGAGGGCGTCATCTGCATCGCCGTACGGGAGGACATGGGCGAGGTCGACGATCGTCTCCTCGGGCGACGTCACGAGCAGGCCGTTGATTCGCCGCGGCGCGACGATCCCGTGCGTCGTCTCGTGCATCGGTACGCCGGCAGTCCAATGCCGAATGCCCTTCGGCAACTTGACCGCCACGCGTCCGGTCGGGCAGGCGTCGAGCTCGTACAGCGCGCCGGCCGCCTCGTTCGCGATCGCCCCGGACGGGCCTGCCCACAACTGGATCGCCCACAACCTGCCTTCCCACGTCATCACGAACGCGGGGTGGCGGAACGTCCGGGGGTAGGGCCCCCGGAACAGACGCCGGTTCTCGAGCCGGTACCGAACCGCCTCTCTCGTCGCCCCGGCCGCGCGTAGCTGGTCCGTCCCGAGCGAGCCGTGCTGCCGGCTCGCGAGCTCGTCAATCGCCTGATCGAGCGCGTTCATGGGCGCAGAGTCAACCGGCGGGGTGTGACAGCAACGCCGAATCGCCAAGATCCGCAACGAAAACGGGGGCTCACACCCCCACTTCCGTTTCATGAAACGGAAGTGGGGGTTGGGGAGGCGGCCGGTGGGCTACACCGCGTCGGCGACGAGGTCGGTGAGCATGGCCCGGAGGCGGGCGGGGTCGAGCAGTTCCTCGTCGCGGCGGGAGGGGGCCTCGCCGAGGAGGACGGTCGCCAGTGACGTGAAGCGCTCGACGGCCTCGTCGATGTCGTCGTAGATCTCCTTGAAGGAGAACCCGTCGACGCGGGCGTCGAGCTCGTAGCCGTCGGCGGTCCGCACGGGTGGGGCCATCGACACGATGCGCGACACGTTCACGATGCGGTCGCCGAACTCGATGAACTGGGGCGCGCTCATACCACCAGAACCTCGGCGGCCACGGCCCCGCCCTTTAGAGTGCGCACCCGTGGCGACCCGGATCGCGGACGGCGTCCTCGAGATCGACACGCTCCTGGGCGGGTGGGAGCGCGTCACCGCCGGGTACCTCGTCGAAGGGCCCGAACCGGTCCTCATCGAGACCGGCAGCCAGACGTCGGTGCCGGCGCTCGTCGCCGCCCTCCGGGACGACGTCGGGGTCGACGCCGCCGATCTCGCCGGCATCGCCGTCACCCACATCCACCTCGACCACGCGGGTGGCGCCGGCGACGTCGCCCGGGCGTTCCCGAACGCGACCGTCTACGTGCACCCGAAGGGTGCGCGCCACCTCGCCGACCCGACGAAGCTCGTCGCGTCCGCCGCCCAGGTGTACGGCGATCTCCTCGACACGCTCTACGGACGCCTCGAGCCCACCGATGCCGACCGCATCCACGCGCTCGACGACGGCGAGACGATCACCGTCGGCCCCAACCGCACGCTGACGACGGTCGACTCCCCCGGTCACGCCAAGCACCACCTCGCGCTGCACGACAGCGACAGCGGGCTCCTCTTCGTGGGCGACGCGGTCGGCGTGCGGCTCCCCGACGCCGGCGTGCTCCGACCGTCGACGCCGCCGCCCGACTTCGACCTCGACCAGGCGATCGACAGCCTCCACAAGTTCGCGGCACGGCGTCCGACTGGCATCGCGCTCGCCCACTACGGCCTCGTCCCCGACCCGGCCACGATCTGCGAGGAGGCCGAGGAGACGTTGCGCCGCTGGGCCGACGTCGCCGAGCGGGCGTACCGGGAAGAGCGCGACATCGCCGCCGCCCTCGACGACGCGTTCGCCGCCGACCTCGACGGCGTCGACCCCGCCCAGCGCGAGAAGCTCGAGACGCTCAACGGCGTCCACTCCAACGCCGCCGGCTTCCGCCGCTGGCTGGAGCAGCGGCACACGACCCCCGGCCACGGACACAGCCACTGATGGGCAAGGTCCTCCTCGTCGTCGTGTTCGTCGGCGTCGGCGGCTACGTCGCGTCGTTCGTCCTGCGCGCCCAGGCTGCGCAGAAGCAGAAGGTGGCGAAGACCGGTCACGCCCACGACGCCCTCGCACGACTCACGGCCGCCCTCGAACGCAGCGGCGCGCTCGACGGCCGGCTCACCGACCAACCGTGGGACGAGGTGCGCGCCGAGGTGTTCGACGTCCGCCTCCGCGCCGAGTCCGCGCTGATGGACAACCGCGCGAACGCCGTCGCCCCGTCGCTCGAGACGCTGTCGAACGCGTGCATGGCACTCCTCGAACAGCCCGCCGACCTCGATGACGAGACCGCCCGCGCGACGACGAGGACCTTCTGCGAGCACGCCAAGCTCGTGCGCCCGCTCCTCCCGCCTGCCGACTGACGGGATCGCCGCCGCACGATCCGGGCACGCAACACCAGCGTGCGGACCCGGGCGACGAGCGACCAGTGGTGGAAGAACGCCGTCGTCTACTGCCTCGACGTCGAGACGTTCCTCGACTGGAACGGCGACGGCATCGGCGACTTCCCGGGCCTGACCGA